>NZ_JAAGMH010000065.1:0-303838 GCF_010548505.1 Streptomyces sp. SID14515
CGCCGGGCGTCGTACGCGTCGTTGCACCAGCCCACCGAGAGCTGACCGGTCAGCACCGCCGCCGTGACCAGTGCGGAGCGTGGCCCGCCGAGACCGGAGCCGAGGGCGAGGGCGCAGGCGAGCGCGGTCACCGCGAGCGCCGGCCCCGGGTGGCACGCGAGCGCGAGCCCCACGACCCGGCCCCGCCGCACCGAGCCCACCGGAACCGCGTCGGCCGGGGTGGTGCCGGCCGGAACCGCTCCGGCCGGCACCGCGTCCGCCGGGCTCACCCTGTCCGTGGCGTCCATCGGGCGATCGTAGGGGCCTGTCACCCCGTCAATGCGACGACCGGGCGGGTCCTTTGCCACGATTCATCACGTTCTGTGGGCAGGATGGGGTCATGACGCCACCGACGCAGGAGGCAGGATGACCCGCATCGCCGCGGTGCACGGGGCCCTGCCGCCCCACCGCCACACCCAGCGCGAGGTCACCGACATGGTGGCCCGAACCTGCCTGCCGCCCGGCGCCGACCGCCGGGTCCTGGACCGGCTCCACGAGAACGCCCGGGTCCGCACCCGGCACACCGTGCTGCCGCTGGACGCCTACCGCGGCCTCGACGGATTCGGCGCCTCCAACGACGTGTTCATCCGGTCCGCCGTCGACCTCGGCGCCCAGGCCGTACGCGGTGCGCTGCGGGCGGCGGGGCTGCGGCCCACCGATGTGGACCTGCTGATGTTCACCTCCGTCACCGGCATCGCCGCCCCCTCCGTCGACGCCCGGCTGGTGACCCGCCTCGGGATGCGGTCGGACGTCAAACGGCTGCCCGTCTTCGGCCTCGGCTGCGTCGCCGGAGCCGCCGGGACGGCCCGGCTGCACGACTACCTCCTCGGCCACCCCGACGACGTGGCCGTGCTCCTGTCGGTCGAGCTCTGCTCCCTCACCTTCCAGCGCCAGGACGCCTCGCCCGCCAACCTGGTGGCGACCGCGCTGTTCGGCGACGGAGCCGCCGCCGTGGTCGCGCTCGGCGGCCGCCGTGCCGTCGCCGGACCCGAGATCGTGGCCACCCGCAGCCGGATGTACCCGGACACCGAGCACGTCATGGGCTGGGACATCGGCTCCACCGGCTTCACCGTGGTCCTCGACCCGGCGGTGCCCGATGTCGTCCGCCGCTATCTCGCCGACGACGTATGGGAGTTCCTCGACGAGCACGGCCTCAAACCGAAGGACGTCGCCCACTGGGTGTGCCACCCGGGCGGCCCCAAGGTGCTGGAGACCGTCACCGAGGTCCTCGATCTGCCCGACGGCGCGCTCGACGTCACCTGGCGCTCGCTGGCCGACGTCGGCAACCTGTCCTCGTCCTCGGTCCTGCACGTCCTGCGGGACACCATCGAACAGCGCCGGCCGGAACCGGGCACGCCCGGGCTACTGCTGGCCATGGGCCCGGGGTTCTGCTGCGAACTGGTGCTCCTGCGCTGGTAGGACGGAGAGACCCGACGGCCCGCCACTCGTGCTCGTCCGCCCGCCCGCCCGTGAACCGGAGCCCGCCCCATGACCTGGTACACCCTCCTCGTGCTGGCCGTCGCCGCCGAGCGCCTCGCCGAACTCGTCGTGGCCCGCCGCAACACCCGCTGGAGCCTCGCCCGCGGCGGTGTCGAATCGGGCCGCGGACACTATCCGGCCATGGTCGCGCTGCACACCGCCCTGCTGGTCGGCTGTCTGGCGGAGGTCCGGCTCGCCGAGCGTCCCTTCCTGCCCGTCCTCGGCTGGACGATGGTCGCCGTCGTCGTGGCCGCGCAGGCGCTGCGCTGGTGGTGCATCCGCGCACTCGGACCCCGCTGGAACACCCGCGTCATCGTCGTCCCCGGACTGCCCCGCGTCACCGGCGGCCCCTACCGGTGGCTGAGTCACCCCAACTACGTCGCCGTCGCCGCCGAAGGCCTCGCACTGCCCCTGGTCCACGGGGCGTGGGCGACCGCCCTGGTGTTCACCGCCCTCAACGCCGCGCTCATGGCCGTACGGATCCGGTGCGAGGACCGGGCGCTGGACCGCCTCCCGGCCGTGGACGCGCCGGCGTGATCGACGTCCTGGTCGCCGGCGGCGGACCGGCCGGACTGGCCGCCGCGATCCGGGCCGCGCAGGAGGGCCTGGAAGCGGTGGTCGTCGAACCGCGCACCGCCCCCGTCGACAAGGCGTGCGGCGAGGGCATCATGCCCGGCGGCGTCGCGGCCCTGCGTGACCTCGGCGTACGGGTGAGGGGCCACGAGCTGCGCGGCATCCGCTACACCGACGGCCTGCGCAGCGCGGAGGCGGCCTTCCGGGGCGGCCCCGGCGCGGGTGTCCGCCGCACCGACCTGCACACCGCCCTGCACGAGCGGGCCGCCGCCCTCGGCGTACGCGTCGTCGCCGCGAAGGTGGGGGAGATCCGCCAGGACGAGCGCAGCGTCACCGCCGCCGGGCTCACCGCGCGCTGGCTCATCGCCGCCGACGGCCTCCACTCGCCGCTGCGCCGCACCCTGGGCCTCGACCGGCCCGTGCCCGGGCCCGGACGCTACGGTCTGCGCCGCCACTACCCGCTCGCCCCGTGGACCGACCACGTCGAGGTGCACTGGTCCCGGCACGGCGAGGCGTACGTGACCCCGGTCGGCGAACGCCTGGTGGGGGTGGCCGTCCTGAGCCGCGACCGCCGCCCCTACGACCAGCACCTGGCCGCCTTCCCCGCCCTCGCGGCCCGGCTCGCGGACGGACCCGGGGCCACCCCCGTACGCGGGGCCGGTCCGCTGCGGCAGCGGGCGCTGGGCCCGCGGGCCGGGCGCGTCCTGCTGGTCGGCGACGCGGCGGGCTATGTGGACGCCCTGACCGGGGAGGGCATCGCCCTCGCGGTGGCCACCGCCACGGCCGCGGTCGACTGTCTGACCGCCGGGCGGCCCGAGGACTACCCCCGCCGGTGGGCCAGGGCCACCCGGCGCTACCGCCTCCTCACGGCGGCCCTGCTGGGCGCCGCCGGGCACCCGTCCTCGGGGCGGCTGATCGTCGCCGCGGCCCACCGGGCGCCCGCCGTCTTCCGCGCCGCGGTCCACGCGCTCCAGTGAGCCGGGAGGCCCGCGCGGACCTGTCGACGGCTCGATTGGCGAGGCCCCGGGTTCCGTCATAACGTCGGTCGGGTGAACGCCCGCGCTCACCCGACCGACGCGGAGACCGGCAGCTCCCACGGGGCGCACTGCCCTCGGCACGAGAGACGAACCGCACTATGACGGGCTCCCACGCGACCCCCGCAGACACGGCAAAGACCTCTGACCGACACCGGGGCGGACTGGCGCTGCTGGTCATCGCCTCGTGCCAGCTGATGGTGGTGCTCGACGTCACCATCGTCAACATCGCGCTGCCGCACATGCAGAAGGACCTGGGGTTCTCCACCGAGAACCTCTCCTGGGTGGTCAACGCCTACACCCTCACCTTCGGCGGACTGCTGCTGCTCGGCGGACGCCTCGGCGACATCCTCGGCCGCCGCCGGGTCTTCATCTTCGGCGTGCTCCTCTTCGTCTTCGCCTCGCTGCTCGGCGGACTGTCCCAGGAGGGCTGGCAGTTGCTGGCCGCCCGCTCCCTCCAGGGTGTCGGCGGCGCCATCGCCTCGCCCACCGCCCTGTCGCTGATCACCACCACCTTCCGCGAGGGCCCCGAACGCAACCGTGCGTTCGGGGTGTTCGCCGCCGTCTCGGCGGGCGGCAGCGCGATCGGACTGCTCGCCGGCGGGCTGCTGGTGGAGTGGCTCGACTGGCGCTGGGTGCTGTTCGTCAACGTCCCCATCGGCCTGCTGATCGCCTTCGCGACCCCGCGCTTCATCCCCGAGTCCGAACGCCGGCCGGGCCACTTCGACATCGCCGGCGCGCTCACGTCGACGGTCGGCATGGTGCTGCTCGTCTACGGTTTCATCCGCGCCTCCGAGGACGGCTGGACCGACCCGCTCACCCTCGGCTCGTTCGCGGCTGCCGTGGTGCTCCTAGCGGTGTTCATCATGGTCGAACGCGGCTCGAAACAGCCCATCACGCCGCTGTGGATGTTCCGTGACCGCAACCGCGCCGGGTCCTACGCGATGATGCTCAGCCTCGCCGCGGCGATGTTCGGGATGTTCTTCTTCCTCACCCTGTTCGTGCAGAACGTCCTCGACTTCAGCCCGCTGCGGGCCGGCCTCGCCTTCCTGCCGGTGAGCGCCGTCATCGCGGTCAGCGCCGGCCTGGCCTCGCAGCTGCTGCCCCGCTGGGGACCCAAACCCTTCATGGTGGTGGGCGCGCTCCTGGCCGCCGTCGGGCTCGGCTGGCTGACGCTGACCGACGTCCACAGCTCCTACCTCGGCTCGATCCTCGGCCCGATGCTGGTGTTCGGCTTCGGCATGGGCATGCAGTTCGTGTCGCTGACCCTGATGGCGGTCTCGGGCGTCGCGCCGAAGGAGGCGGGCGCCGCCTCCGGCATCCTCAACGCCACCCAGCAGGTCGGCGGCTCGCTGGGGCTGTCGATCCTGGTCACGACGTTCGGCACGGCCAGCCGCAACGAGGCGACCGACCAGGTGCCGAGATTTCTCCAGGAGGGCACCCCCGCCCAGCTCCTGGAGTTCCGCAGGACCGGCGAGCTGCCGCCGCCCTGGGGCGACGAGGTGCTCACCTCGGGCGTCTCCAGCGCCTTTATCGTCGCCGCGTGCTTCGCCGTGTTCGCCGCCCTGGTCGCCCTGTTCATCATCCAGGTCCGGCCCGCCGACCTGGCCCGCCTCCAGGGCAGCACGACGCCGCTCGCCGGAGAGGCGGATGCGGCCTCCGAGGATGGGGTCGGGGATGAAGACGCCGTGGCCGACACGCCGCGATCCGACCCGGACACACCACCCACCGCCCCGGACGAGCCAGGGGCCGACCCGGACACCGACCGACCCGCGAAAGGGCACTGACCCATGGACTGGACCCTCGAAGTGATCGTGCTGCCCGTGACCGACGTCGACCGGGCCCGGGACTTCTACCGGGACAAGCTCGGCTTCCACGTCGACATCGACGGCGAGGTGATGCCGGGCGCCCGCGTCGTCCAGCTCACGCCGCCCGGATCCGGCTGTTCGATCGCCCTCACCGAAGGGCTGCCCAACCCGACCGGCACTCCGCAGCCGGGCACGTACCACGGCCTCCAGCTCTGCGTCACCGACATCGAGGCCGCGCACGCCGAGCTCGTCGGCCGGGGCGTCGAGGTCTCCGAGCCGCAGCGGTACGCCCCCGACGACGGGGCGACCTTCATGTACTTCACCGACCCGGACGGCAACGGCTGGGCGGTGCAGGAGTACCGCCGCCGGAAGACCGAACCCCTGCACAAGGTCCTCGCCGACCTGGCCGCGAGCGGTGCGGGGGACACGGTGGGGTGAACCGGATGCGGAGGTGGATCGTGCCGCGTCCGGTCCACCAGAATGCTCCCCGTATCGAGTGCAGAGATCCATCAGCGCAAGGGAGCGGCATCCAATGGCCGGCAACGCAGACATGGTGGCCTTCGTCAAGGCACGGCTCGCCGACGAGGAACAGGTCGCCCTGGCCGCCGGCGGGGACCGATGGCGGTGCCCGGCCGACGTGCCGGGCGAGGTCCACGACCGCACCGGCGGCGTGGCGTTCACGGTGCGCGGCCGGGGCTTCGACCAGCACATCGCCCTCCAGAACCCCGCGCGGACCCTGGAGCGCATCGAGACGAACCGCGTGATGCTCGGCGAGTACGTCGAGGTGGCCGACCTGGACACCGACCGCCCGGCCGAGGACTTCCGCTCCGGCCGTGCGGTGGGCCTCGGCTTCGCCGTACGGCAGCTCGCCGCGGAGTACGCGGGCCACCCCGACTACCAGGCGCGCTGGCTGCCCCGGTTCATCCAGTGAATCCCGCAAGTGCCGGTGCACCGCGCCCTGTTGATCGATAGCATCTCCCCATCGGCCTACCCGGGGGAGCTGCGCGCGTGCCCGACGTCTGGGAGAACACCCGATCACGGTGGGAGAGCGTCCGGCACGCGGTGGACGGCGGCGGCCCGGCGCCCGGGCCGGGCGTGGCCACCCTGAACGGACGGCTCGGCCTCTCGGTCAACCCCGTCGCCGTCACCGGCGAGGCGGGCGCGGGCAAGACCGTGCTGTACGACGCGCTGGCACAGTCGATCCGCACGGGCGACAGCGACAGCTCCCGCAGCCCCGACATCGAGAAGCACGCCGCGGTCCTGCGCTCCGGCAACCGCCGCACCCGGGCCGCCATCACCGTCATCCCGGGGCAGCTGTCCACCGAGCGGCAACGGGCCCTGCACGACACCATGGGCGGCGAGGCCTCCCCGCACGGCATCGTCCACGTCGTCTGCTGGGGCCACAACAGGATCTGGCAGCGCGCCTCCCAGCGCGACGTCCACGAGGCGCTCGCCGCCGACGGCGTCGTCGACCGGGAAGCCGTACGGAACTGGCACCGCCGCAAGGAGGCGGCCGACTTCCGGCTGCTGGTCGACGCGATCATCGACGGACAGCTGGCCAAGCGGCTGCGTTGGCTGATCGTGGCGGTGTCCAAGACCGATCTGTACTGGGACCGGCTGGATGAGGCGCGCGACCACTACATCCCCGGGCGGTCCCGCCGCGAGTCCCCGTTCGCCGCGCTCATGCGGGACCTGGAGAACGAGACGTCGCTGCGGCTGTCCGTCCTGCCGATGGCCTCCCGGCTGATCCGCCACCAGTACCTTCCGGGGCTGCCCGTGGAGACGTCCCAGCTCGACGACGCGCAGATCGGCGCGTTGCGCACCCATTTCGGCCAGGAACTCCAGTCGTTCATCACCCAGCGGAACGGGGGCTGACATGGCCGCGATCGACGGCGGAGCGGCGTTCCTTAGGACCCTGACGGCCGCGGAACGGCGACTGGCCGGCGTCCAGGCCCTGAGCGCGCGGCGGCGACGGGTCCGCCGGCCCCGGATCGCCTCGGCCTCCCTCGCGGTGCTGATCCCGGTGGTGCTGGCGCTCGCCGCCGCCACGGGCGACGGCCCCGGGGGCGTGCTCGTCGTGGCCGGCCTGGCCGTGGCGGCGCTCTCGCTCGCGGCCTGCGTGGCCCTTCTGCTGAGGATCGAACGGCCGCTGAACCGGCGGTTCGCGGAGGAGGAACGCGCCATGATCGAGGAGGTGAACCGGATGCGGGAGCTGTTCACCCATGTCGCCGAGCGCGACCGGTGGGAGGAACGGCTGAAGCAGTCGGTCCGTGAACGCCTCTCCCGCTTCCCGGTGGAAAGAGGGGCGTTCCGGTGATCCGACGCCTGACCGTCTTCTTCGGCCTGGTGGCCTTCCCCGCCGCTCTGCTCACCTCGGCCGGATATGTACTGGCCACCCGGGAGCCGGGGCCGTACCAAAGGGCGTTCGAGGACCAGTGGGACGCCATCGCGGCCGGGTTCGCCGTCACCGCGTGCGGGCTGCTGGCCGTGGCCCACGGGGTCCGGCTGTGCTTCAGCGTGCTCGGCGGCTTCCAGCCCGACAACGTACGCCGGGGAACGCTGGCCCTGGTCGCCGGGCTGCTCGTCTGCGGTGTGGGGTTGCTGCTGCTCTGGCGGCTGCTGGCGCCCTGAGGGGTGCGGGTCGCGCCGGGAACCCGTAACTTACTCCCAAGTAAGCCCCGTCGACGAAGGAGAAGCATGTCCCGCCAGTCGCGTTCCGCCGTCCTGCTCGCCGGGCTCATGGGCGGAGCGGCGGTGCTCCACTTCGCCGTCCCGAAGGCCTTCGACTCCACCGTGCCCCGGATCCTGCCCGGAAAGCCCCGCACCTGGACGTATGCCAGCGGAGTGGTCGAACTCGCCCTGGCCGCGGGCCTCGCCCACCCCCGGACCCGCGCGTCCGCCGCCCGGGTGACCGCCGGTTTCCTCGTCGGGGTGTTTCCGGCCAATGTGCAGATGGCGGTCGACTGGCGTCACCGGCCCCGGCCGCAGCGGGTCGCGGCCTATGCGCGGCTGCCGCTCCAGGTGCCGCTGGTCCTGTGGGCGCGCGGGGTCGCCCGGGGCGCCGACAGGCCCTGAACGGACCGTAGTCGGTGTGGTACGAGCCGGTGACCGTGAAGGTGATCCACAGCAAAATGGCGTTGCTCTCTGGTGAGGAGTGATCCCGCCGTGTAGCGTCGCCGGAAGATGTCGTGGTTCGCAGTACCTGCCCGCGCCTGGCGCGGGCGTTTTGCTGTGCAGTGCCTGAGAACCAGGGCGATCACCTCCGGGTCCGCGCGGTGCGGATCCGTTTACTGCTGAGAGGTACGGGCATGGCCAGCGGAACCGTCAAGTGGTTCAACTCGGAAAAGGGCTTCGGCTTCATCGCGCAGGACGGCGGCGGTCCCGACGTCTTCGCGCACTACTCCAACATCAACTCCACCGGCTTCCGTGAGCTCCAGGAAGGCCAGGCGGTGACCTTCGACATCACCCAGGGCCAGAAGGGCCCGCAGGCGGAGAACATCACCACCGCCTGATCCGGGTTGACCGACCCCGGAGCCCCGGAACGCACCGCGTTCCGGGGCTCCGGGGCGTTCCGGGCCGCCGCCGGCCGGCTAGCCCGTCGACTCCTCCGGGGTCGGGTGCTCGTCGGGGTGCGCACCCGCGTTGCGCGGCGTGTCCCGGCCGGCCCCGGCCTCGTCCGGGTCGGGGTGACCGCTCGCACGGGCCACCCGGTCCGGTATCGGTATGTCGAGAGCGTCCTCGCCCTCCTGGTTCTGCTGGTCGGGCATGTCCGCCGGTACGGGGGGCGGGCTGCCGGAAGCCCCGGTGTAGGCGGTGCCTTCCGGCCTGCGGTCGGTCATGAGAGCTTCCTTTCGTACGGCCCCGGTGCGACCGGGGGCTGGTGACGCGCTCTGCTGGGTACCCGCTGCCCGGCGAAGCAGTCTCCCGGCGCGGTGAGGCCCCGGACACGTGTCGCGGCCTCCCGCACCACGCTACGGAAGAAGAAGATGCGGGGCTCGCGGTGCCCGGCCATATTGGGAGCTCCGGGCCGCCGGCCGGAGTGCGCCGCGCGGCGCGGAGCCGCGGACGCGCCGCCCGTGGTGTGTGGCCCGCCCGGGTGCGGGTACCCGCCTGATCGCCGCCGATCGAAGGGGATGGCGCTGTGGCCCGTACGGTGGGTGTAGAGGAAGAACTGCTGCTGGTCGACGCGGCGAGCGGAGAGGCCCGGGCCCTGTCCTCCGCGGTGCTGGCGCTCGCCGAGAAGGACGCGGTCGGCGAGTCCGCCTTCGAGTCGGAACTCCACCGCCAGCAGTTGGAATTCGCCACGCATCCGTGCGCGGACATGGGCGAACTCGCCGACGCGGTCCACCGGTGGCGGGCCGAGGCCGTACGGCACGCCGCCGACGCCGGAACGTCGGTCGTGGCCATGGCGACCTCGCCGCTGCCGGTCAGCCCGACCATCGGCACGGGCGAGCGGTACCGGTGGATGGCGGAGCACTACGGACTGACCGCACAGGAACAGCTGACCTGCGGCTGCCACGTCCATGTCTCGGTGGCCTCGGACGAGGAGGGCGTCGCCGTGCTCGACCGGATGCGCTGCTGGCTTCCCGCCCTGCTCGCCCTGAGCGCCAATTCCCCGTTCTGGCAGGGCCAGGACAGCCGGTACAGCAGCTACCGCAGCCAGGTGTGGGGGCGGTGGCCGTCGGCCGGTCCGGTGGACGTCCACGGCTCGGCCGAGGCGTACCACGACCGGGTGCGGTCCCTGGTGGGCACCGGAGCGCTCCGGGACGAGGGGATGGTCTACTTCGACGCGCGCCTCTCGCACCGCTACCCCACCGTGGAGGTGAGGATCGCGGACGTCTGTCTGGACCCGGCCGACACCGTGCTGCTGGCCACCCTGGTGCGAGGTCTGGTGGACACGGCCGCCCGGCAGTGGCGCGCCGGAGAGCCGCCGCCGGACGTCGACACGTCGGTCCTGCGTGTGGCCACCTGGCGGGCGGGCCGCTCGGGGCTGGAGGACCGGCTCGTGCATCCCCGCACCCTGCGGCCGGAGCCCGCCCCCGACGTCCTGCGGGCCCTGCTGGACCACGTGCGGGACGCCCTGGAGGACAACGGCGACCGGGAATCCGCGGAGAGGGCCGTGGCCGCGGTGCACCGGCGCGGGAACGGGGCACGGGTGCAGCGCGACATCCTGGCCCGGACCGGGAGCCTGCGCGACACCGTCGCCGAATGCGTCCGCGTCACGGCCGGGTGAGCGGCGCCGGACGAACGACATCAGAAGAGCACAAGACCAGAGCACCCGAGGAAGCAGAAGAACCAGAGCACCCGAGGAACGGAGCAGTCCATGTCCACCACCGCTCTCGACGACCGCCGGATTCTGGCCATCGTCACCAACTACGGCGTCGAACAGGACGAACTCGTCGTCCCCGTGGAGCATCTGCGCGGACACGGGGCGCAGGTCAGCGTGGCGGCGGTCGCCACCGACGAGATCCGCACGCTCGTCGGCGACCGTGACCCCGGCAGGACCGTGCGGCCCGACCTCACGCTGGAGGACGTCGACCCCGCCGCGTACGACCTTCTGCTGGTCCCGGGCGGCACGCTGAACGCCGACTCGCTGCGCCTGGAGGAGGCCACCACCCGGATCGTCAGCTCGTTCGCGGCGTCCGGCCGGCCGGTGGCCGCCATCTGCCACGGGCCGTGGGCGCTGATCGAGGGCGGCTACGTCCGGGGCAAGACGCTGACCTCGTACGCCTCGCTGCGGACCGACATCACCAACGCGGGCGGCACCTGGGTCGACAAGCCGGTGGTCCGCGACGACGCCGAGGGCTGGTCGCTGATCACCTCACGCGACCCCGGCGACCTGGACGACTTCCTCGGCGAGATCGACGCCGTGCTCGCGGAGGCCTGAGCAGCCCGCGACGGACCAGCCCCAGGGGGTGTCCTGCCCGGTCGGCGCGCCGACCGGGCAGGTGCACACGGGCAATAGGGCCACGCCGCACTTACCTGCCGGGGCGTCCTCGGGGTACCCAGGAGACAGGCTGCTGGCCAGAGATCCTGAAGCGGGCCGACCGAGGAGGGCTCATGGACGCCCCGACCGCCACTACGGCCGACACGGACGTACTGGACACACCTCAGGAAGACCCGACCGTTCACATTCTGTGGATCAACGCGGGGCTGAGCTGCGACGGGGACTCCGTCTCGCTCACCGCCGCCACCCAGCCGAGCATCGAGGAGCTCGCCCTCGGCGCCCTCCCCGGCCTGCCCAAGGTCGCCGTCCACTGGCCGCTGATCGACTACGAGTGCGGGCCCGTCCAGGGCGCCGACAACTTCGTCGAGTGGTTCTTCAAGGCCGACCGGGGCGAGCTGGAACCCTTCGTCCTGGTGGTCGAGGGCTCCATCCCGAACGAGCGCATCAAGCCCGAGGGCTACTGGTGCGGCTTCGGCGACGACCCCGAGACCGGCCAGCCGATCACCACCAGCGAATGGCTCGACCGCCTCACCCCCAAGGCCCTCGCCGTCGTCGCCATCGGCACCTGCGCCACCTACGGCGGCATCCACGCCATGGCGGGCAACCCCACCGGAGCCATGGGCGTACCGGACTATCTGGGCTGGGAGTGGAAGTCCAAGGCGGGCATCCCGATCGTCTGCATCCCCGGCTGCCCCGTCCATCCCGACAACGCCTCCGAGACCCTGCTGTACCTGCTCTACCAGGCCGCCGGCGCCGCGCCCATGATTCCGCTGGACGAGGAGCTGCGGCCCACCTGGCTGTTCGGCGCCACCGTCCACGAGGGCTGCGACCGGGCCGGCTACTACGAGCAGGGCCAGTTCGCCGAGGAGTACGGCTCCCCGCAGTGCCTGGTGAAACTCGGCTGCTGGGGCCCGGTCGTCAAGTGCAACGTGCCCAAGCGCGGCTGGATCAACGGGGTCGGCGGCTGCCCGAACGTCGGCGGCATCTGCATCGGCTGCACCATGCCGGGCTTCCCGGACAAGTTCATGCCGTTCATGGACGAGCCGCCGGGCGGTCATGTCTCGGCCGCGGCGAGCGGTGTGTACGGCTCCGTCATCCGGCGGCTGCGCCACTTCACCGCGAAGACGGTCGACAAGGAACCGAAGTGGCGGTCGAAGACCGAGACGATCAAGACCGGCTACCGGCCGCCCTGGTGACCCGGGCCTCCGGCACCCCCCGAAGGCCGTAGGGCCAGGGCGAGCAGCACGACCTACCAGGAAGGCGGCGCGGGACCATGGCGACTGCGACCGGCAAACCCGTCGTCGACGCTGACGGCCTCATGGAGATGTCGTGGGACCCGATCACGCGCATCGTCGGCAGCCTCGGCATCCACACCAAGATCGACTTCGCCGCGAAGCGGGTCGCGGAGTGCTACAGCACCTCGTCGATCTTCCGCGGCTACAGCGTCTTCATGAAGGGCAAGGACCCGCGCGACGCCCACTTCATCACCAGCCGTATCTGCGGCATCTGCGGCGACAACCACGCCACCTGTTCCGTCTACGCGCAGAACATGGCGTACGGGGTCGCGCCCCCGCATCTCGGCGAGTGGATCATCAACCTCGGTGAGGCCGCCGAGTACATGTTCGACCACAACATCTTCCAGGAGAACCTGGTCGGCGTGGACTACTGCGAGCGGATGGTCCGCGAGACCAACCCCGGAGTCCTCGAACTCGCGACACGCACCGAGGCCCCGCACGCCGCCGACCACGGCTACCGCACCATCGCCGACATCATGCGCTCGCTGAACCCGCTGGAGGGCGAGTTCTACCGCGAGGCGCTCCAGGTCAGCCGCTACACCCGGGAGATGTTCTGCCTGATGGAGGGCCGCCATGTGCACCCCTCCACGCTCTACCCGGGCGGCGTCGGCACGGTGGCGACGATCCAGCTCTTCACCGACTACCTCACCCGCCTCACCCGCTACGTGGAGTTCATGAAGCGGGTCGTCCCGCTCCACGACGACCTCTTCGACTTCTTCTACGAGGCGCTGCCCGGGTACGAGGAGGTCGGCCGCCGGCGCATCCTGCTCGGCTGCTGGGGCGCCCTCAACGACCCGGAGTTCTGCGACTTCAAGTACGCCACGATGGAGGACTGGGGCCGCAAGATGTTCGTCACCCCGGGCGTCGTCGTGGACGGCAAACTCGTCACCAACAGCCTCGTCGACATCAACCTCGGCATCCGCATCCTCCTCGGCTCCTCGTACTACGAGGACTGGGCGGGCATGGGCAAGTTCGTCGAACGCGACCCGCTCGGCAACGAGCTGGACGAACGCCACCCCTGGAACCAGCACACCATCCCGGCCCCGCAGAAGCGCGACTTCGACGACAAGTACAGCTGGGTGATGTCGCCGCGCTGGTTCGACGGCACCGACCACCTCGCCCTGGACACCGGCGGCGGCCCCATCGCCCGCCTCTGGTCCACGGCCCTGTCCGGACTCGTCGACATCGGCTACATCAAGGCCACCGGCCACAGCGTCCAGATCAACCTCCCGCGCACCATGACCAAGCCGGAAATGGCGCTGGAGTGGAAGATCCCGCAGTGGTCCAACGCCATCGAACGCAACCGGGCCCGCACCTACTTCCAGGCGTACGCGGCCGCCGCCGCCCTCCACTTCGCCGAACAGGCGATGGAGGAGGTCCGCGCCGGACGCACCCAGACCTGGGAGCAGTTCGACGTCCCCGACGAGTCGATCGGCGTCGGATTCACCGAGGCGGTACGCGGCGTCCTCTCCCACCACATGGTCATCCGGGACGGGAAGATCGCCAACTACCACCCGTACCCGCCGACCCCGTGGAACGGCAGCGTCCGCGACAGCTACGGCACCCCCGGACCGTACGAGGACGCCGTCCAGAACACGCCGATCTTCGAGGAGAACCCGCCCGAGAACTTCAAGGGCATCGACATCATGCGGGCCGTCCGCAGCTTCGACCCGTGCCTGCCGTGCGGTGTGCACATGTACGTCGGCGGCGGCCGCACCGTCGAGCAGACCCATATGCCGACCGGCCTGAGCGGACTGGCGGGCGGCTGACGAGAGGGGCCCACGATGGCGGGAGCCGACCCCGGTGCACGCATCGGCGAACTGCTGGACCGACTGGGACGCGAGGCCGGACCCGGAGCCCGCGAGACCGCCGACGAACTGGTGCGGAGCGTCGTGGAGTTCTACGGCGAGGGCCTCGCCCGCACCGTACGGCTGCTGCGCTCGGCACCGGCCGGGGCCGACCCGCTGTCCGTGCTCACCGCGGACGAACTCGTCGGCGACCTGCTCATCCTGCACGACCTGCACCCCGAGGACACGATGACCCGGGTCGGCCGCGCCCTCGACAAGGTCCGCCCCTACCTCGGCTCCCACTCCGGCGACGTGGACATCGCCGGCCTCGACACCGAAACCCCCGAAGGACCCACACTCCGACTGCGGCTGCGCGGCAGCTGCGACGGCTGCCCGTCCTCCACCCAGACCGTGCGCTGGACCATCGAGGAAGCCGTCGCCCGCCTCGCCCCCGAGATCGCGCACATCGAGGTCGAAGGCGTCGCCGAGGCCACCCCCGCCGAACCGCCGCTGCTCCAGATCCAGCCCCGCCCGCCCGACGACGCCCCGGGCGCGGCACCCGAGCCCGTGCGGAGCGACGCACCCGCCGAACCGCCGCGCTGGCACACCCTGTCCGGACCGGTGCTGCCCGCGC
Source organism: Streptomyces sp. SID14515 (assembly GCF_010548505.1). Classification (NCBI taxonomy): domain Bacteria; kingdom Bacillati; phylum Actinomycetota; class Actinomycetes; order Kitasatosporales; family Streptomycetaceae; genus Streptomyces; species Streptomyces sp. SID14515. The sequence goes on from NZ_JAAGMH010000065.1 coordinate 14,597, forward strand.
ACGACCGCACCACCCGCGTCGCCGACATCGAGGGCAACGAACTCCTGCTCGTCCGGCTCCCCGGCAACCTCTACGCCTACCGCGACCGCTGCCCCGGCTGCGGGGCCGACCTGCGCACCGCCCCGCTCGACGGGGAGTTCCTCAGCTGCGCCGCGTGCGCCGCCCGGTTCGACGTACGGCACGCGGGGCGCGGCGAGCGCACCCACCTGGAACCGCTGCCGCTCCTGGAGGAGGACGGGGCCGTCCGGGTCGCGCTGCCCGAACTGCTGGGGGCCGGATCGTGAGCGCCAACGTGCTGGCCCAGTTCACCCGCCGGCCCCCGCCGCCGGGGGAGCGGTGCGAACTGTGCGGGGAGCCGCTGCCCGAGGAACACCGGCACCTGGTCGACACCGCCCGACGCTCCCTCAAATGCTCCTGCCCGCCCTGCCATCTGCTCTTCACCCGGCCCGGCGCGGGGCAGGGCCGCTTCCGTGCCGTTCCCGACCGCTACCTCACCGACCCGGACTTCACACTCGACGGCGAGGGCTGGAACCGCCTCCAGATCCCCGTCGGGCTCGCCTTCTTCTTCCGCAATTCCGCCCTCGACCGGTTCGCCGCCTTCTACCCGAGCCCCGCCGGAGCGACCGAGAGCGAACTCGACCCCGCGACCTGGGACGCCGTCATCGGCTCCACCCGCCTGGCCGGGCTGCTGGAGGACGACGTCGAGGCCCTGCTGCTGCACGCCGAACGCGACCGGCCCGCCACCTGCACCCTCGTCCCCATCGACGTCTGTTACGAACTCGTCGGCCGGATGCGGCTCCACTGGAAGGGCTTCGACGGCGGATCCGAGGCCCGCGCCGCGCTCGCGGAGTTCTTCGACCGCGTCGCGTCCCGCGCCCGGCCGCTGCCCGCGGCGGCCGGGACCGAAAGCGCGAGGACTCCCGGGGGCGCCCCGTGACCGACCTCGACTTCCGCTGCACCGGCGTCCGGCCCGAGCCCTTCGGCGCGAGCCCCACGCTCCTGTTCGGCCTGCGCATCGAGGAACGCGACCATCTGCCCGTCCACGCCGTCGCCCTGCGCTGCCAGATCCGCATCGAGCCCGCCAAGCGCACCTACGACCCGGACGAGGTCGACATGCTGGGCGACCTGTTCGGCGAGCCAAGCCGCTGGAGCAGCACCCTCAAACCGCTCCAGTTCGCCCACGCCTCGCTCACCGTGCCCGCCTTCACCGGCACCACCCACATCGACCTCCCGGTGCCCTGCACCTACGACACCGAGGTCGCCTCCGCCTCCTACTTCCGGGCCCTCGCGCGCGGCGAGGTACCGCTGCTGATGCTCTTCTCCGGCACCGTCTTCACCGGCCGGAGCAGCTTCCGCGCCGAGCCGATCCCCTGGCACAAGGAAGCGTCCTGCCTGATGCCGGTGGCCGTGTGGCAGGAGCTGATCGAGGCCTACTTCCCCAACACGGGCTGGCTGCGCCTGCGCAAGGACTGCCTGGAGGACCTGCGCCGCTACCGGTCCGCGCGCGCCCTGCCCTCCTGGGAGCGCGTCTTCGAGGACCTCCTCGCCACCGCGCAAGCCGCAGCGGCGGCGGAAGCCGCACAGCCGAAAGGGGCCGAGTGAGATGACCGCTCCGCACCGCGCCCCGGACCTCGCGGCCACCCTCGACGAGGCGCTCGACCACGCCCGCACGGTCGCCGACGCCGTCCTCTTCGAGGGCTACGTCCTCTACCCCTACCGCGCCTCCTCCGCCAAGAACCGGATGCGCTGGCAGTTCGGCGTCCTGGTGCCGCCGGCCCGCACCGCCGACGGCGGCGAACACGCCGGGCAGCGCACCGACATCCTCCTGGAACCCCGCTCCGGCGACCGGCTCCACGCCGAACTGCGCTTCCTGCACGTGCGGCGGCGGACCGTCGAACGCCTCGAACCCGACGGCTCCTACACCGAGGTGCCCGCACTGGAGCTGCCCGACCGGGTCCTGGTCCCCTGGGACGAGGGCCACGAGGAACGCGTCCGGCTCCACGCGCCCCTCGCCGAACTCACGGGGGAGCAGGCCCACACCCGTACCGTCACCTTCGACCTGCCGCCCGGCACCGAACACGAACCGGTGCTCGACGCGGAGGGCCGCACCCTGGGCCGGCTGGTACGCCGACGCGGCCGGCTCTCCGGGGAGATCCGCCCGTACATCGAACAACTCCCCGGCCCCTACCGGCTCTCCCGCCTCACCGTCACTGTGGACAACACCGTCGACGCGCCCCCGTCCGGGCCCGGCGGCAGCCGCGACGACGTCCTCCCGCACAGCATGATCGGCGCGCATCTGCTCCTCGCGGTGGAGGGCGGCCGCTTCCTGTCGATGACCGACCCGCCCGAATGGGCCCGCCCCGCCGTCGCGGAACTGCGCAACGAGAACACCTGGCCCGTCCTCGCCGGACCGGCCGACCGGGAGGACGTCGTGCTCTCCTCGCCGATCATCCTGGAGGACCACCCCGCCCTCGCCGACGAGAGCCCCGGCCCCCTCTACGACGCCACCGAGATCGACGAGATCCTCTCGCTGCGCACCGCCGCCCTCACCGAGCACGAGAAGCGCGAGGCACGCGGCACCGACACCCGCGCCGCCGAGGTCATCGACCTGGTCGACACCATGCCCGAAGCGGTACGGGAACGGCTGCACGGGGCGATCCGGGGGCTGCGCGAGGTCACGGGGGAGGAGCCCACCGAGACCGCCGCGCCCACCGCCGGGCTCAGCCTCCCCGAAGGCGCGGGGCACCCCTGGTGGGACCCGCAGCAGGACCCCGAGGCGGCCGACGCCCCCGCCACCGTCTCCATCGACGGCGAGGCGGTCGGCGAGGGCAGCCGGGTGCTCCTCGCCCCGGGCGCCCGCCGCACGGACGCCCAGGACGCCTTCCTGCGGGGCTGCCCGGCCACCGTCGAAGCCGTGGTTGCGGACCTGGACGGGGAGGTGCACCTCGCGGTCGTCCTGGACGACGACCCGGGCAACGACATCCGCCGCCAACAGGGCCGCTTCCTCTACTTCAAGCCCGACGAGGTGTCCCCGCTGCGGGAGGAGGAGCCATGACCGCGACGCGGACGCCCGCGCGCACACTCGTCGCCGGGGTCGGCAACATCTTCCTCCAGGACGACGGCTTCGGCGTGGAGACGGTCCGGCGGCTCGGCCGCCTCGACCCGTCCCGCCTGCCGCCCGGCACCGAGCTGATGGACGCCGGAATCCGCGGGGTCCACCTCGCGTACAAGCTGCTGGAGGGCTACCGGACCCTCGTCCTCGTCGACATCGTCGGCCGGGAAGGCCCGCCCGGCACGCTCTACACCATCGACGTCGGGCCGCGGCCGCCGGACGCCCGCCCCGCACCCGGCCCGCTCGACATCCACGCCATGGACCCCGCCACCGTCCTCGGCCTGCTGCACGACCTGCACGCCGGCGCGGGCGGCACCCTTCCCGACGAGGTGTACGTCATCGGCTGCGAGCCCCTGGACACGGCGGAGGGCATGGGGCTCAGCGCGCCCGTCGAAGCGGCGGTGGAGCCGGCGGTGGACCGGGTGCTCGACCTGCTCGCGCGCCGTGCCACCCCCGTACCGCAGAACCCCGTGCCGCAGAAGAACCCCGTACCGCAGAAGAACTGAGCCCACGACGTTGGAGGCACAGGATGCACTGGATGTGGATCGGCGTCGCCGCGGGCCTCGCGGCCCTCTACGGAGTCGTCAGGAACCTGCCCGACGCCCGGCGCTACCTGCGCATGCGCCGGATGTAGTCCCCGTGATCGGAGTGATGACGGGAGCGGTCCGAAGGCTCGTCCCCGCCCCCGACATCCTCCAGTTGCACATAGCGCTCGAGGAAGAGATGGAGGGTGCTGTGCAGTTCTCCCAGCCGGACGAACCACAGGGCGAGATCCATGGCGCCCTGCGGAGTGATGGCGTACACCCGGCGCGCGGGGCCGGAGGCGGAAGCGCACCACCGCGAGGTGACCTCACCGCACTTCTCCATGCCCCGCAGCAGCCGGTACACATGCGCCGACTCGGCTTCCTCCCAGCCGAACGCGCCCAGCCGCTGCACCAGCTCGTAGCCATGACCCCGACGTTCGGCCAGGAGCAGAAGCAGGACCGGGGTGAGCAGCGCTCGCCGTTCGACCTCGTGACCAGCCATGGTCCTTTCAGGGTAGCGAGGGGGTGAGCGCCGTGCATGAGCTGTCCATCGCGATGGCGGTCGTCGACCAGGTGGAGAGCGCGGTCCGCGAGCAGGACGCCGGGGACGCGCACGTCCGGTCGTTGACGCTGCGGATCGGGGAGCTGTCCGGGGTGGTGCCGGAGGCGCTCGACTTCTCCTTCGGGGTGGCGGCCGAGGGCACCTCGCTGGCGGGCGCGCGGCTGCTGATCGAGACTGTAGAGGGACGGGCCCACTGCGAGGGCTGCGGCCGGGACCCCGCGACCGGGATGCCCCCGGACCTGTGGTGCGCGCCCTGCGCGCGGGCGATGAGCCTGACCGGCGGGCGCGAACTGGAGATCGCCCGGGTCGTCCTGGAGGAATCGGACGGCCGGCCCGGGGACGACGTACCGGAGGCGAGCCATGTGCCGCACCGTTGACCTGCATCAGGCCGTGCTGGCGAAGAACGACACCAACGCCGTGGAGCTGCGCCGCACCCTCGACGAGCGGGGCACCGCGGCCGTCAACCTGATGTCGAGCCCCGGCAGCGGCAAGACGGCCCTGCTGGAAACGCTCCTCACCAGGGCTGTCGCGGGCGGCACCCCCGCCGCCGCCGTCACCGCAGACCTGGCCACCGAGAACGACGCGACCCGCCTGGCCCGCTCGGGAGCCCCCGTACGGCAGATCCTCACCGACGGGCTGTGCCACCTGGAGGCCGGGATGCTGTGGGGCAAGCTGGACGGCTGGCTGCCCGAGGAGACCCGGCTGCTCTTCGTCGAGAACGTCGGCAACCTCGTCTGCCCCGCCTCCTACGACCTCGGCGAGACCCTGCGGATCGCGCTCGCCTCGGTGACCGAGGGCGAGGACAAGCCGGTGAAATACCCGGCCGCCTTCGGGCTCGCGCAGCTGGTCGTGGTCACCAAGTCCGACCTGGCCGAGGCGGTGGAGTTCCGCCGGGACGACTTCCTCGCGGGCGTCCAGCAGGTCAACCCGGGCGTGCCCGTGATCGAGACCTCCGCCCGCACGGGCGAGGGCGTCGACGAGCTGCTCGCGCACGTCCTGCGCGCCGCCGACGGCCTGGAGACGCACACGCCGGTCCTCGCCCAGCAGCACGAGAAGCACCTGCACCACCGTCACGACGAGGACGACCCGGGGCACGAGGACGGCCCGGAGCACGGGCACGAGGAGCGCGAGCACGCGCATCCGCGCGACCGGGCGGCCGCGCACCTACCGGCGGGTAGCCCGCGATGACCCCCCGGAAGCCCCCGCCCGCGACGGCCCCGCAACGGGTCCGCCGCCACCTCACCGTGCGCGGCGCGGTCCAGGGCGTGGGCTTCCGCCCGTTCGTCTACACCCTCGCCGAGGAACACGGCCTCACCGGCTGGGTCACCAACGACGCCGGCGGCGTCCGCACCGAGGTCGAGGGCCCGGCGGCTGACGTGGACGCCTTCACCGACGCCCTCGGGACCCGCGCACCGCCGCTCGCCCTCGTGGAGTCCGTCGAGGCGCGACCGGTCACCGTCACGAACGACGACGGCGGCTTCACCATCCGCCCCTCGGCCGCCGGACCCGGCCGCACCCTGATCCCGCCGGACACCGCCACCTGCGACGCCTGCCTGGCCGAGCTCGCCGACCCGGCCGACCGGCGGCACCGCCACCCGTTCATCACCTGCACCCACTGCGGCCCCCGGTTCACCGTGGTCACCGGTCTGCCCTACGACCGCCCGCTGACCACCATGGCCGGCTTCCCCATGTGCGCGGAGTGCGCCCGGGAGTACGCCGATCCGGCCGACCGCCGCTTCCACGCCCAGCCGATCGCCTGCCCGCGCTGCGGCCCCCACCTCATGCTCTGCCGCGGCCCCGACGACCCCGGCGCCCTGCGCGACGCCGAGGCGCTCGACGCGGCCCGCAGGCTGCTCGCAGAGGGGGCCGTCCTCGCCGTGAAGGGGCTCGGCGGCTACCACCTGGCCTGCGACGCCACCGACCCCACCGCCGTACGGACCCTGCGCAAGCGCAAGAACCGGGGCGACAAGCCGTTCGCCGTGCTGGCCGACTCGTTGGCCACCGTGGAAGCGCTCGCCCACGTCGACAGCGCCGAACGCGCCCTCCTCACCGGCCCCCGCAAACCCGTCGTCCTGCTGCGCCGCCGCACCCGCCCGGCGCACGATGTCGCGCCCGGCGTCGCCCCCGGCAGCCCGGATCTCGGCGTGATGCTGCCGTACACCCCGCTGCACCGCCTGCTCCTCGGCCTCCCCGGCGACCCGCCAGGACCGCCCGTCCTCGTCATGACCAGCGGAAACCGCTCGGGCGAGCCGATCGTCACCGACGACACCGAGGCCCTGACCCGGCTCGACGGACTGGCCGACGCCTGGCTCCGGCACGACCGGCCCATCCATGTGCCCTGCGACGACTCCGTGGTCCGGATCTGCGCCGGCGCCGAACTCCCGGTCCGCCGCTCGCGCGGCTACGCCCCGCTGCCGCTCGCCCTGCCGCTGCCCGTCCAACCCGCCCTCGCGGTCGGCGGCGACCTGAAGAACACCTTCTGCGCCGCCGACGACCGCTACGCCTGGCTCTCCGCCCACGTCGGCGACATGGACGACCTCGCCACCCTCACCGCCTTCGAGCGCGCCACCGGCCACCTCACCGACCTCACCGACGTCACCCCGCGCCTCCTGATCGCCGACCGGCACCCCGGCTACCGCTCCACCCAGTGGGCCCGCCGCACCGCCGAGGCCCGTGGCCTCCCGCTGCGCCAGGTCCAGCACCACCACGCCCATGTCGCCTCCACGATGGCCGAACACGGCCTCGACGGCGGCTCGCCGGTCATCGGGATCGCCTTCGACGGCACCGGATACGGCGACGACGGCGCGGTCTGGGGCGGCGAGATCCTCATCGCGGACTACGACGGCTTCGAACGCTTCGCCCACCTCCGCTACGTCCCGCTGCCCGGCGGCGACGCCGCGGTCCGCAACCCGTACCGGATGGCGCTGTCGCACCTGCGCGCCGCCGGACTGCCGTGGTCGGACGCCCTGCCCTGCACCGCCATCGCGCCGCCCGGTGAACGGCGCCTGTTGGAGCGGCAGTTGGAGCGCGGCCTGAACTGCGTACCCACCTCCAGCATGGGCCGCCTCTTCGACGCGGTGTCCTCGCTCGCCGGTGTCTGCCACCGGGTGGAGTACGAGGCCGAGGCCGCGATGCGCCTGGAGAACGCGGCGCTGACCGGCGCGGACGCGGCCCCGGGCGGCGACGACGGGCGGGAGCCCGCGTACGGGTTCATCCTGGGAGCAGAGCCGGACGGGCCGGCGGCCCCCCTGATCGCCGACCCGCGACCGGTCCTCGCCGCCGCCGCGGCGGACGTCCTCGCGGGCGCCCCGGCCACCGCCGTGGCCCGCCGCTTCCACCGCGCGGTGACCGTCCTCGTACGGGAGGTGTGCGCGGCGGCCCGGCAGCGCACGGGCATCGCCACCGTGGCCCTGACCGGAGGCGTCTTCTGCAACGCCCTGCTCACCGAAGGCTGTTGTACGGGGCTGGAGGCGGACGGCTTCACCGTACTGAGGCACCGCAAGGTGCCCCCCAACGACGGCGGACTCGCCCTCGGTCAACTGATCGTCGCCGCCCGGACGAAGGAGTGAGGGAGGAGAGCGCCATGTGTCTGGCCGTACCCGGCCGAGTGCTGGAGATCGAGGAACGCGACGCCACGCGAATGGCCAAGGTCGACTTCGGCGGCGTCGTCAAGGACGTGTGCCTGGAGTACGTCCCCGACATGCAGGTCGGCGACTACGCGATCGTCCACGTCGGATTCGCCCTGCAACGGCTCGACGAGGAATCGGCGCGCCAGACCCTGGAACTCTTCGAGAACCTCGGTGTGCTGGAGGAGGAGTTCGGCGACCACTGGGGCAAGGCGGCCAAGGACGCGGGCGCGGAGCGCCCGGCCGGGACCGAACTCCCCGCCGACGGGACTGAGAAGGAGGCGAGGTCATGAAGTATCTCGACGAGTTCAGCGACCCGGTCCTCGCGAAACGGCTCTTCGACGACATCCGGGCGCTCACCACGAAGCCCTGGTCCCTCATGGAGGTCTGCGGCGGACAGACGCACTCGATCATCCGCCACGGCATCGACCAGCTGCTGCCCGACGAGATCCGGCTGATCCACGGCCCGGGCTGTCCCGTCTGCGTGACCCCGCTGGAGATCATCGACAAGGCCCTGGAGATCGCCTCCCGGCCCGACGTGATCTTCTGCTCGTTCGGCGACATGCTCCGTGTTCCGGGCAGCGGCCGCGACCTGTTCCAGGTCAAGAGCGAGGGCGCGGACGTCCGCGTGGTCTACTCGCCGCTCGACGCCCTGCGCATCGCCCAGGAGAATCCGGACAAGCAGGTCGTCTTCTTCGGCATCGGCTTCGAGACCACCGCCCCGCCGAACGCGATGACGGTCTACCAGGCGAAGAAGCTGTCCATCCCCAACTTCAGCCTGCTGGTCTCGCACGTTCGTGTGCCCCCGGCGATCGACGCGATCATGAACTCGCCGGACTGCCAGGTCCAGGCGTTCCTCGCCGCCGGGCACGTCTGCACGGTCATGGGCACCAAGGAGTACCCGGCGCTCGCCGCCGAGCACGAGGTCCCCATCGTCGTGACCGGATTCGAACCCCTCGACATCCTCGAAGGCATCCGCCGCGCCGTACGGCAGTTGGAGGCGGGCGAGCACAGAGTCGAGAACGCCTACCCGCGCGCCGTCAACGAACAGGGCAGCCCGGCCGCCCAGGCGATGCTGGCCGACGTCTTCGAGGTCACCGACCGCTCCTGGCGCGGCATCGGGATGATCCCGCGGAGCGGCTGGCGGCTGTCGCCGAAGTACCGCGAGTACGACGCCGAGCACCGTTTCTCCGTCACCGGTATCGAGACCGAGGAGTCCACGGTCTGCCGCAGCGGCGAAGTCCTCCAGGGCCTGATCAAGCCGCACGAGTGCGCCGCCTTCGGCAAGGAGTGCACCCCGCGCAACCCGCTCGGCGCGACCATGGTCTCCAGCGAGGGCGCGTGCGCCGCGTACTACCTGTACCGGCGGCTCGAAGCCCCAAAGAAGGACGCCCCGAAGGCCGCGACGAAGGAGGCGAGTTCCGTTGGCTGACATCGCCCCGGCCCCCGCCGACTTCTCCGGCTGGACCTGCCCCGCCCCGCTGCGCGACCACGAACGCATCGTGATGGGGCACGGCGGCGGCGGAACGCTCTCCGCCGAACTGGTCGAGCACCTCTTCGCACCCGCCTTCGGCAGCGACGTCCTCGCCGAGCTCGGCGACTCCGCCCATGTGACCATGGGCGGCGCCCGGCTCGCCTTCTCCACCGACTCCTTCGTCGTCCGGCCGCTGTTCTTCCCCGGCGGCAGCATCGGGGACCTCGCCGTGAACGGCACGGTCAACGACCTGGCCATGGCGGGCGCCGAGCCCGCCTACCTCTCCTGCGGCTTCATCCTGGAGGAAGGCGTCGAACTGTCCGTGGTGGGGCGGGTGGCGCAGGCGCTCGGCGACGCGGCCCGCACGGCGGGCGTGACCGTCGCGACCGGCGACACGAAGGTCGTCGACGCCGGACACGGCGACGGGATCTTCATCAACACCGCCGGGATCGGTCTGGTCCCCGACGGCGTCGACATCCGCCCCCAGCGCGCCGCCGCCGGTGACGCGGTCCTGGTCAGCGGGCAGATCGGCGTCCACGGCGTGGCCATCATGAGCGTGCGCGAGGGGCTGGAGTTCGGCGTCGAGATCCAGAGCGACACCGCGTCGCTGGCCGGCCTGGTCGCCGACATGCTCGCCGTCTGCCGTGACCTCCACGTCCTGCGCGACCCGACCCGGGGCGGCCTGGCCACCTCGCTCAACGAGATCGCCGGAGCCGCGGGCATCGGCATCACCCTCGACGAGGGCTCCCTCCCGGTGCCCGAGACCGTGGCCAACGCTTGCTCCTTCCTCGGCCTCGACCCCCTGTACGTCGCCAACGAGGGCAAGCTCGTCGCCTTCGTACCGCCGGACCACGCCGACGCGGTGCTGGAAGCGATGCGCGCCCACCCGCTGGGCAAGGAGTCCGTACGGATCGGCACCTGCGTGGCGGAGCACCCCGGCATGGTGGTGGCGGCCACGGGCCTCGGCGGCACCCGGGTGGTGGACATGCCGCTGGGCGAGCAGCTGCCGCGCATCTGCTGAGCTGGTCCGCACGTCAGGACCGATGCGCCTGCTCATGACGGTTCGTCGGGCGTCGCGGCGGTCAGTCCAGCGTCTGGGTCAGCTCGCTGCGCGTCGACGTGTGCACGACGCGGGCGCGCGCCCCGTTGACCAGCGGGAGGAACGGCTGCACATGACCGCACTCGACATCGGCGACGATCGGCACGTTCAGCGGACCGAGGGCGTCCAGCACGGCCTGATACTGCGTGAGCGAACCCATGTCCGGGGCCGAGGTCCGGCCGACGAGCACGGCTGCGGCCGTGTCGAAGAACCCGGCCAGCCGCATCCCGTGCAGGTGGCGGCAGATGGCGAACGCGTCGTCGCCGCCGGCCTCCACGTACACGAGAAGACCCTCCGGGGCGTGCGCCCGGGCGAAGTCGGAGGTGTCGAGATACGGCGTGCCCGCGATGTTGGCCAGCATCTCGATACAGCCACCGACGAGCCGCCCTTCGACGTCCACGTCGCCGCTGCCGTCCAGCCGGGTCCACCGGCCCGGGGTGTCGAGCGTGAAGGCCCGGACGTCCGGGTGCTCGGCGTAGTCGTCCCGGCCCGTGGCCCGGTGCCGTTCCGGTGGGATCTGGGTGAACCGGTGGCCCGGCGGCGCGGCGACGACGTCCAGCCAGGACACCAGCCCCTCCGGCACCCGGTACGGGGTGTCCATGAGGTTGTTCCCGTGCACGGTCGCCGCCCCGGTGAGGAGGGTCAGCGGGGTGATGACGGTCGACATGTCCGAGTAGCCCACCACCCAGGTCGGCTCGGCCTCCCGCAGCCGGTCCCAGTCGAGCAGCGGCAGCAGGTCGATCGCCGTCTCCCCGCCCCACGGCGGTACCACGGCCCTGATCCCGGGGTCCGTCAGCATCGCCGTCAGCTCGGCGGCCCGGTCGGCGGCGGGGGCGCTGACATGCCCGGAGCCGTCCATGCACCGGCCGGTCACGACCTCGTACCCGCGCGCCTCGACATCGCGCACCGCCACGGCGAGCCGCTCGCGCAACTCCTTCGGCACGCCGCTGGACGGAGAGGTGACGCCGATGCGGTCACCGGGCTGCAGGGGGCGGGGATAGCGAACCGACATGCGGCGGATTCTGGCATGTACGCCGGGGAGTGGCGACGCCGTTTTCCGGCAGGTACCGGGCTGATGGCCGAGGCCGTCTCGAACCGACGCCGATGGAAGGTTAGGCTGGCCTAAGTCACATCGGTTCTCTCGTCCTGCGGGCGAGGCGCTCAGGCCGACCACGCGTACGAAGGGGCAGTGTCTATGACGATCCACCGAGCCGTCGTCGCCCGAGTGCGGCCGCTCACCGCGACCATGACCCGCGTCACCCTCCACGGCGAAGGCCTGGCGGGCTTCGGGTCCACCGGGGTCGGCGACGAGTACGTGCGAATCTTCCTTCCGCACGGCCCGGACCGCACCGACGTCTCGCTGCCCCGGACGACCGAGCAGGGCGGGTGGGAGACCCCCGAGGGGCAGCCCGTCGCGCCGATGCGCACGTACACGATCCGCGCGGTGCGCCCGGCGGAGGGCGAGATCGACATCGACTTCGTGCTCCACGAGGGCGGAGTCGCGTCGGGCTGGGCCGCCGAGGCGCGGCCCGGCGATGTGGTCGGCGTCAACGACCCCACCGGGCTCTACAACCCTCCGGCCGATCTCACCTGGCAGGTGCTGGTCGCCGACCAGACCGGTCTGCCCGCCGCCGCCCGCCTGCTGGAGAACACACCGGACCATGTCAGGACCCGGGTGGTCCTGGAGGCGCCCGATCCCTCGGCCGTACTGCCCCTGCGGGAGCTGCCCGATTCCAAGGTGACCTGGACCTACGGCGGAAACGGTCACGGCCCGAGCCGGCTGGCCGACCTGGTGACCGCCGCGGTCCCGCCCGGCACGGATCTCGCGGGCGGGTACGTATGGGTCGCGGGGGAGACCAACGCCCTGCGCACGGTACGCCGTTACCTCCGCCGCGAGCTGGGGCTCCCGGCGGAGCGCTTCAAGGTCGTCGGCTACTGGATACCGAACTCCGACACCTGGTCCGAGCGGTACGAGGCGCTGCCCGACGCGGTGCGCTCCGAGCTGGAGGCCCTCTGGGACAACCCGGCCGGCGACTCCGAGGACCTCACCATCCGCTACGAGGCCCGCCTGAGCGACCTCGGGCTCTGACCGGGCCCGGGAACCGGTCTCCTCAGCCGACACGATCTTGGGTAAGGTCAGCCTTACTTCGCGGGGGGCTCCGCTTCGCTCGATCAGTCAACCGGCCTGTGCGACAGGTTGGTTGACGGTGCGTGGCGCCACTGCGATGACTGTGGACGCGACGGAAGGCAGCACCATGCGGGTGGTTATGTTCGGCTCTCGGACCGGAGGGCCTCGCGCGCCGCAGGCGTTAGAAGAGGGCCCTCCTCGATCGCTCCGCGCGGGCGGGACGCCGACATGACGGCCTCGCCCACCGCGCTGGGCCGCCGGTCCGCCGCACGGAAGCCGCAGCCGGAACCCACCGCCGTCCGGTCCGCCCTGCGCGGCGGCGGACTCCTCGTCCTCGCCGGACTGCTGCTGATCCTCGTCGTGCTGAGCACCTGGATCGGCACCAAGGACACCACGCTCGGCCAGGTGTGGACCGCCCTCTGGCACGACGACGGCTCCTACGCCACCGACGTCGTCCGCCAACTCCGCCTGCCACGCACGCTCGTCGGCCTGATGACCGGTGCGGCGCTCGGCGTGGCGGGAGCGGTCATGCAGGCCGTCACCCGCAACCCCCTGGCCGACCCGGGGCTCCTCGGTGTCAACGCGGGCGCCTCGGCGGCGGTGGTGTTCGGCATCGGCGTCGTCGGCCTGGCCGGCTTCGGGTCGCTGGTGTGGTTCTCCTTCGTCGGCGCGGCGCTCACCACGGTGATCGTGTACGTGCTCGGCGCCTCCGGAAGAGCCGGGCCAACGCCCGTACGCCTCGCGCTGGCCGGGGCCGCGGTGAGCGCGAGCCTGAGCGGCGTCATCGCCGGACTCACCGTCTTCGACTCCGCGACCTACGACTACCTGCGGTTCTGGATGGTCGGCTCGCTCGCCGGACGGGAACCCGAACTCGTCGTGCAGCTGCTGCCGTTCGTGGCAGTCGGCCTGGTGATCGCCCTGCTGCTCGCCCGTCCGCTGAACTCCCTGGCCCTCGGCGAGGAGTTGGGCCGGGCGCTCGGGGCGCGGATCGCCCGCACCCGGATCGCCGCGGTGATCGCCGTGACCCTGCTGTGCGGAGCCTCGACGGCGGCCGCCGGGCCGATCGGCTTCGTGGGCCTGGTCGTTCCGCTGGTCGCGCGCTGGCTGACCGGGCCGGACCTGCGCTGGGTGCTGCCGTACTCGATGCTGCTGGCCCCGGTGCTGCTGCTGGTCTCGGACATCATCGGCCGAGTGGCGCTGCCCGGCGACGAGTTGGAGGTCGGTGCGGTGACCGCGGTGATCGGCGCGCCGGTGTTCATCGCGATGGTCTGCCGACGCAAGGAGGCCTCGCTGTGACGGCGACCGACGTCCGTACGGCCCCGGAGAAGAGCCCCCGCGCCTCGGACGCCGCCCGCCCCGTGCGGTGGTGGTCCGGCAGGGTCAGCTTCCGGATGCACCGGCGTACGGCCCTGGTGAGCGGCGGCGCCCTGCTGCTCGCGGCGCTCCTGCTGCTGGTCAGCCTGTGCGTCGGCTCCTACCCGGTGCCGGTGCCCGAGGTGGCGCGCGCCCTCTTCTACGGGACGGGCGACCGGCTCGCCGTCCACTTCGTCAACCAGGAGCGCCTGCCCCAGGCCCTGTTGGCGATCCTGGCCGGCTGTGCGCTGGGCATGAGCGGCGCGATCTTCCAGAGCGTGTCACGCAACGCGCTCGCCAGCCCCGATGTCATCGGCTTCAACAGCGGCGCGGCGACCGGGGCGATCCTGGTCATCGTGACATTCGGCGGAGCCGCCGCCTCGGTGGCCGCCGGAGCGATCGTCGGCGGCCTGGTCACCGCGCTGCTGGTCTCCGTCCTGGCGAGCAGGGGAGGGTTGCACGGCATCCGGCTGGTCCTGATCGGGCTCGGTGTGACGGCGATGCTCGGCTCGGTCAACTCCTATCTGCTGACCCGGTCCTCCCTCAACGACGCCCAGAACGCGCACATCTGGCTGGTCGGCACGCTCAACGGGCGGGGCTGGAGCTCCGTGCAGATCATGGCCGTCGCCCTGGCGATCCTCCTGCCGCCGGTGCTGCTGTTCGGCATACGGCTGCGGATGATGGAGCTCGGCGACGATCTCGCCACCGGCCTGGGCGTCCGGGTGAACCGCTCGCGGCTCGCCCTGACGGTGCTGGGCATCGGGCTCTGCGGGGTGGCGGTGGCGAGCGCCGGGCCCATCCCGTTCATCGCGCTGGCCGCCCCGCAGATCGCCGCCATGGTCAGCCGCAGCCCGGGGGTCAGCCTGGTCTCGGCGGGGGCGGTGGGCGCCGGACTGCTCTCGGCCGCACACCTTGCTTCCGGCCAGTTCTTCTCCGCCCTGGTGTGGGCCGACCGGCAGATCGGATGGATCCGGGTCGTGGAGGAGTCGCAGCGCAACAATCTGCTGCCGGTGGGCGTCACCACCGCCGTGCTGGGCGGTGTGTACCTGGGGTGGGTGCTGTTCAAACGGCGCGGCACCGGTACCGCGTGAAGGCGCGCCCCGGATGCCGAGAGAGGCCCGGGGCGCTCATTTCAAGCCATCAAATTCGTTGTTGAGCACGTGAGTTGTGGGATCGGTGAGTCAACCGCGAGATGGGTGGGTAGGGTCGCTATCGATCAAGTAAAGATAGCCTTACCTAAGTCGATGGAGGTTGCGGTGACCAATCCGTTCGAGGACGAGGACGGCACCTACCTGGTGCTCGTCAACGACGAGGGACAGCACTCCCTGTGGCCCGCGTTCGCCGAGGTGCCCGCCGGATGGACCGTGGCCCACCCGGAGGACACCCGCCAGGCCTGCCTGGACTACGTCGAGCAGAACTGGACCGATCTGCGGCCCAAGAGCCTGATAGAGAGCATGGCGGCCGATCCCACATGAGAACTCCCCCCAAGCTGTCGGACCTGGTCGCCCGCCGGGGGTTCCTCATCGGAGCCGGCGTGGCGGGCGCGGGGGCGGCCCTCGGCACCGGACTCGCCCTCCCCGGCGGATCCGGCCGCGCCATGGCCGCCACCGCGCCGCCCCGGTCCGCCCTGATGACGGCGGCCCTCGGCACCCCGCTCGACGACCTGCCCGACGCCGTCCGCGAGGCCCGGGAAGCCGGGCCCCGGCTCACGCGGGATGCCGCCGAGAAGGCCGCCCGCGCGGCGAAGGCGGCGAAAGCCCTCGTGCCCTTCCTGGACCCGCTGCCCGTCCCCCGGGTGATCAGCGGCCGCAAGGGGGAGCTGACCGTCACGATGCGCTCGGCCCGCGTCCGCCTCCACCGCAGCCTGCCGCACACCCGGCTGTGGACGTACGAAGGCACGCACGTCGGCCCGACCATCGAGGCCAAGCGCGGCAGCAGACTCCGGATCGCCTGGGAGAACGACCTCACCGGCGCCTACCCCCTGCAGGCCGTCCGTGTTCCGTTCGCCTACGATCCGGAGCTGCCCCTCATGTGGGACCGCCCGGGCCGCGAGGGAGCCGCGGTGCGCGCCGACGTCGCCGCACTGCCCCCGTGGGCCGTGGTCCACCTGCACGGAGCCGTCACCGGCGGTGGCAACGACGGCTGGGCGGAGAACGCCGTCCTGCCGGGCGCCGCCCAGCTCGCCGAATACCCCAACGAGCAGCCCGCCGCCGGACTCTGGTACCACGACCACGCCATGCACATCACGCACCTCAACGTGATGACCGGCCTCGGCGCGGGCGCCTATCTCATCCGCGACGAGGAGGAGAGGCGGTTACGTCTGCCCTCCGGCGACCGGGAGATCCCCCTCCTCTTCTTCGACCGTAACCTCGACCTCGACGAGGACGGCGCGTTCACCGGCGACCTCCTCTACAAGGGCATCGTCGTCGCCGACGACCCCTACGAACTGGTCCGCCCCTTCACCGGGCCGTTCAACCTGGTCAACGGAGTGATCTGGCCGCACCTGGAGGTCGAGGCCGGGTGGTACCGCTTCCGCGCCCTCAACGCGTCGAACAACCGCCCCTACCTCCTGAAGATTCTCGACGAGGAGGGCGAGGAACTCCCGCCCCGCGCCTTCCGGTTGATCGGCACGGACAGCGGACTGCTGCCGAAACCCGACCCGGTGACCGACGGCGTCCCGCTCACCCCCGGTGAACGCGCGGACCTCCTGGTGGACTTCTCCGCCCTGCGCGGCAGACGGCTGCGGCTCGTCAACGCCCTGCCCGAACCCGGAGCCCGCCCCGACCTGATGGAGTTCCGCGTCGCGTCGCGGGCCGGGCACGACATGTTCGTCCCGCCGAAGCGCCTCGCCACGTCCTTCACCCCGGCCGAACCGTCGGCCGCCGCCCCCGAACGCCTCGTCATCGTCACCCCCGTCTACCCCAAGGACCCCGAACTCTGGGAGATGGAGGAGACCGAGGCGCCCGAGGGTAAGCTCCCGATCGACGGAATCGTCCAGATCGAGGACGAGCGCGGCACGGTCCGCACCTTCCGGCGGGTCTCCGCCACCTTCGAGGACCCGGTGCGGTTCACCGTCGCCGCCGGAGCCACCGAACGCTGGAGATTCCTCAGCCTGGAGAAGTCCGAAGGCGCCTACCCGCACCCGATGCACCTCCACGCGGTCGCCTTCCAGGGGCTGAGCCGCGAGGTGTACGACGTCAGCTCCTTCACCTTCTTCGAGCTGCCGGGCGGCGGTTACGGGGCCGGCACCACCACCCCGATCCGCTGGCGGAAGAACGCCCCGCTGACCGCGGCCGAACAGGGCCCCAAGGACGTCATCTCGCTCGCTCCCGCCCAACTCATCACGGTCGGAGCCACGTTCGACGGGCCGCCCGGGCGGTTCATGCACCACTGCCACGTCTACGAGCACGAGGACATGATGATGATGCGCCCCTTCGTCGTGCAGCCGAAAGCCGTCCTGGCCCTCGCCCCCCACCACGGCCACAGACCCCAGGACTGACCCACCCCGGGTCCGGCTCCGGGCCCGCCGAGCACACCGCACCGGGACACCGGCCCGCACCACCGGCCGGTCCCGGTGCCCCTCCGCGCCCGGGCCGCACCAAGCGCCACCCCCCACCACTCGCCCCCCACCCACATTCGCCCCCACGCACCGTCACACAGCCGCGCCGACGGCCTCGTCCGCGTGCCCTCCGGCACGCCCTGCCCACGAACCTGCCCACCTCACCGGGAAAGCCGGCCGAGGTTTCCTGCCGGGAGAATGCGCATGAGTACCCACCGCGAACGCCTGCCGCTGACCGAGGCCCAGCTCGGTCTCTGGTCCGCGCAGCGACTCGACCCGGCGAACCCCGTGTATCTCACCGCGGAGTACGTCGAGTTGACCGGACCGCTGGACGAGCGGGCGTTCACGGCGGCCGTGACCCGGGCCGTCGGCGAGGCCGACGGGCTCTCCGTACGCTTCACCGCCGACGGCGACGACGTCCACCAGGAGACCGGCGTGCTCCTTCCGGCCGACCCCGACGTCCTTGACCTGCGCACCGCCGACGACCCGCACACCGCCGCCCTGGCCTGGATGGAGGAGGAGCGCTCCACCCCGGTCGACATCGAGCGCGGCCCGCTCCACCGGCACGCGCTGCTGCGCACCGGCGACGAGCGATGGCTCTGGTACCACCGCTGCCACCACATCCTGCTCGACGCCTACGGCTACGCCCGCCTCGCCGAACGCGTCGCCGAGCTCTACGGCCACGCGTGCGCGGGCACCGAAGCCCCCGCGGCCTCGTTCGGCTCGCTCCGCGACGCCGTCGAGGAGGACCGGCGCTACACCGGATCCGAACAGCACACCCTCGACGCCCGGTTCTGGCACGAGCTGCTGGCCGACCGGCCGCACCCGCCGACCCCGGCCCGCACCGCACCCGCCCGTGTCGCCCCTCGCTCCCTGCGCAGCCGCCTCACCCTCGGAGCCGAGGACGCCGAACGGCTCGCCGCGTTCGCCCAGCGGTCCCGCGCCACCTGGCCGGAGGCGGTGACCGCCGCGTGGGCGCTGTATCTGACCCGGCTCACCGCCGCACCCGAGGCCGTCATCGGGCTGCCCGTCAGCAACCGCACGGGCAGCGTCCTCGCCCGCACCCCCGTCACCGCCGTCAACGTCGTCCCGCTCCGCGTCACCGTCGACGAACGCGAACCGGTCGGCGACCTCCTGCGCCGCATCACCCGCACCCTGCGCCGACAGCGCCGCCACCAGCGCTACCGGGGCGAGCAACTCCGCCGCGACCTCCAGCTGTTCGGGCACGGCAGACGGCTCGTCGGCCCCCAGCTGAACATCAAGCCGTTCACCACCGAACTCGCCTTCGGAGACTGCGCGGGCGCGGTCCACTCACTGGCCGCCGGAGCCGTCGAGGACCTCAACGTCACGGTGAACGGACGGGGCGCACCGGACACCGGCCTCACCGGACTCGACCTCGTCCTGGACGGCAACCCCGACCTGTACGGAGCCGAGGAGCTTGACGCCCACCTCCACCGCTTCGCCACCCTCCTGGACCGGCTCTCCCGCGCGGAGCCCGACCTCCCGGCAGCCCGCGTCGGACTCCTCGGCGAGGCCGAACACCGGCGCGTCCTGGAAGAGTTCAACACCCCCGCCGACAAGGACGCCGAAGCCGCCCCGGCCCCCGGCCTCGCCGAGGGCTTCGCCGCGCAGGTCCGCCGCACCCCGCACGCGGTGGCCCTCCGCCACGGCGACGCCCACCTCACCTACGCGGAGCTGGCGGACCGGGCCGACCGTCTGGCAGCGGCCCTCCGGGCCCGGGGCGCGGGCCGGGGCAGCCTGATCGCCGTCGCCCTGCCCCGGAGCGAGGCGCTCCTGGTCGCGCTGCTGGCCGTGGCGTCGGCGGGAGCCGCGTACGTACCGCTGGACCCGCGCTACCCGGCCGACCGGCTCCGGCACATGCTGACGGACAGCCGGCCCCTCCTGCTGGTCACCGACCGGGACCACCCCTGGGGCGCGGACCTGCCGCTGCTCACGGTCGCCCCGGACGGGACGGTCCCGGGCGGAACCGTCCCGGGCGCGGAGGCGGACGTGACCCCGGGAGCCGAGGCCGCCGGTCCGGTGCCGTCGGCGGAGGCCGGCCCGGGAGACCCGGCCTATGTCATCCACACCTCCGGCTCCACCGGCCGCCCCAAGGGCGTCGTGGTGCCCCGGCAGGCACTCGCCAACCTCCTGGCCGCCATGGGCCGGCTGCTCGACCTGTCCGGCGAGGACCGCCTGCTCGCGGTCACCACCGTCTCCTTCGACATCGCCGCCCTCGAACTCTTCGTCCCGCTCCTCGCCGGGGCCACCGTGGTGCTCGCGGCCGACGACGAGGTCCGCGACCCCTTCGCGCTCGCCGCGCTCATCCGGTCGAGCGCACCCACCGTGATGCAGGCCACCCCCTCGCTCTGGCGCGTCCTCGCCGACGCCGCCCCGGACGCCCTCGGCGGCCTGCGGGCGCTCAGCGGGGGAGAGCCGCTGCCCGCCGATCTGGCGGACATCCTGACCCGGCACGCGAACGGACTCGTCAACCTCTACGGGCCCACCGAGACCACCGTCTGGTCCACCGCGGCCGTCCTCGGCCGCGGCACCCCGCCGCACATCGGCCGGCCCGTGCGCCGCACCCGCGCCTACGTCCTGGACCGCACCCTCGCCCCCGCACCCGTCGGCGTGACCGGCGAACTGCACCTCGCGGGCGACGGGGTCGCCGACGGCTACCTCGGCCGCCCCGCACTGACCGCCGAACGCTTCGTCGCCGACCCCCACGGAACACCCGGCGGCCGGATGTACCGGACCGGCGACCTGGCCCGGTTCCGCGACGACGGCACCTTGGAGGTGCTGGGGCGCGCCGACCACCAGGTCAAGATCCGCGGCCACCGCGTGGAGCCCGGCGAGATCGAGGCCGCCCTGCTGGCGCACCCCTCGGTCGCGGAGGCCGCCGTCACCGCCGTCCCCACCCCGGGCGGCGACCTGACGCTCGCCGCGTACTGCGTTCTCGTACGGACGGGGCACGAGTCCGCTCGTACGGAGAAGGAGGCCGCCGCCGAGGTCGGGGCAGGCGGCGACGGCTCCTGGGCCGAACCGCTGCGCGCCGCGCTCGCCGAGCAGCTCCCCGAGCACCTGGTGCCCGGCCACTTCGTGGCGCTGGACCGGCTGCCGCTGACGCCGAACGGCAAGACCGACCGGGCGGCGCTGCCCGCCGTCGGGCCCACCGCCCGCCCCGCGGCCGGGCGTGCCCCGCGCTCCGGGGCGGAGTCGCTGCTGTGCGAGCTGTTCGCCGAGGTGCTGGGCCGGAGCGGCGCGGCGCCCGACGACGACTTCTTCCTCCTCGGCGGCCACTCGCTGTCCGCCGCCCGCCTGGTGACCGCGCTGCGCTCCCGTACCGGGGCCGAACTGCCCGTACGCGTCGTCTTCGACCACCCCACCCCGGCCCGGCTGGCCGCCGTCCTGGAAAAGGCCGAGGCCTCCCGGCGTACGGCCGGGGCAGTGCCTCCGCTGGTCCGGCGGCCCCGGCCCGAGCGGCCGCCGCTCTCCTTCGGGCAGCGGCGGCTGTGGTTCCTCGCCCGCAGCCAGGGCGAGGACGGCTCGTACAACATCCCGCTCGCCCTCGATATCACGGGCCGGCTCGACCCGGCCGCGCTGCGCCGTGCGCTCGCCGATGTCGCCGCCCGCCACGAGATCCTGCGCACCGTGCTGCCCGTCCATGACGAAGAGGCCTGGCAGCATGTGCTGGACCCCGCGTCGGCGGAGCCGGAACTCGGCGAAGTCACTTTGCCCGGGGCGGACTTGGCGGACCGCATCGTGGCGGAGGCGGCGAAGCCTTTCGCCGTGGAGCGCGAAACGCCCTTGCGCGCCGTGCTGTTCACCACGGCGACCGAGGCCGAGCCCGAGCCCGAGGGCGGTGAACCGCGAGGGGCCGTGCCCGAGGGCGGTGAGCCCGTCCGGCAGACCCTGCTGCTCGTCCTGCACCACATCGCCGCCGACGAATGGTCCCTGCCGCCGCTCCTCGACGATCTCGCCGCCGCCTACGCCGCCCGCCTCTCCGGCGCCGCCCCCTTGCTGCCGCGCCTGCCCGTGGACCACGCCGACTTCACGCTCTGGCAGCAGGACGTCGTGGCCGCGAACGAGGACGCGGACGCGGACCACTGGCGCAACCGGCTGAGCGGAGCCCCCGAACAGCTCACCCTGCCCTGGGCCCGGCCCCGGCCCGCCCGGACCGGCGGCCCCGCTCGCACCCACGACTTCGCCCTCGATGCCGAACTGCACCAGCGCGTACGGGCGTTGGCCCGCCGCACCCGCACCACGACCTTCATGGTGCTGCACGCGGCGTTCGCCGCCACCCTCTCCCAACTCGGCTGCGGCGACGACCTGGTCATCGGCACCCCGGTCGCGGGCCGCGACGACGAGGCGCTCCGCGACAGCGTCGGCTTCTTCATCAACACCCTGCCGTTGCGCACCAGACTGCACGGCACACCCAGCTTCCTCGACCTGCTGGAGCGCACCAGGGACGACGACCTCGCGGCCCTCGCCCACCAGCGCCTCCCGCTGGAGCGCATCGTGGCCGAGGTCAACCCGCCCCGCCTGCCGGGCGTGAGCCCGCTGTTCCAGGTGCTGTTCGCCGTACGGGAGGAGTTCCCCGACCGGCCCGTGCTGCCCGGCCAGACCGGCCGGCCCCGTCTCGTGCCGACCGGTACCGCCAAGTTCGACCTCCAGTGCACCATCAGCGAGGACCCGGCGACCGGCGCGACCGGACAGCTCGAATACCGCACCGACCTCTGGGACGCCTCCGCCGCCGACCGCTTCGCCCGGGCGCTGCTGCACGTCCTCGACCAGGCCACCGCCGCCCCCGAGCGCCCCGTCGTCACCCTCGGAACGGTCCCCGGCACCCTTCTCGGCGCGGCGGTCGCGACGCCCGAGCCACACCCCGTCCCGGCCACCTCGCCGGCCGAGCTGTGCGCCGCCCAGGCCGCCCGCACCCCCGCCCGTACCGCCCTGGTCAGCGGGGCCGACGAGATCAGCTACGCGGAACTCGACGAGCGCTCCGCCCGGCTGGCCCGGCTGCTGGCCGAACGCGGGGCGGGCCCCGGCGTCCTCGTCGGCGTCAGCCTGCCCCGCAACGCCGACCTCCTGATCACCCTGCTCGCCGTCGGCCGGACCGGAGCCGCCTATCTCCCCGTCGACCCCGACTTCCCGGCGGACCGCATCCGGTTGCTGCTGGCCGACGCCGCACCGGCGCTCCTCGTCACCGACCGCGCCACCGCCCGCTCCCTCGGCACGGACCCGCGCATCGCCCTCCTCCTGGACGACCCCGCGACCGTGCGCGCCGCCGCCGACGCCGTACCGCTCGCGCCCCGGCCCGCCCACGGCGACGCACCCGCGTACGTCATTCACACCTCGGGCTCCACCGGCCGCCCCAAGGGCGTGGTCGTCACCCGGGCCGCCGTCGTCAACTTCCTGCTCTGCCTGGCCGACACCCTGCGCTTCCGCGGATCCGAACGGCTCCTCGCGGTCACCACCGTCGGCTTCGACATCGCCGTCCTGGAGCTGTTCCTGCCGTTGATCACCGGCGGTACGGTGGTCCTCGCCGACCGGGAACAGGTCCGCGACCCCGCCCTCCTCGCCGGGCTCATCGACTCCGCCCGCCCCACCGTCATGCAGGCCACCCCCTCCCTGTGGCGAGCCCTCCTGGACGCCCGGCCCGGCGCGGTCGACGGGCTGCTCGCCCTCGCCGGGGGAGAGGCCCTCGCCCCCGACCTCGCCCGGCGGCTCGTCGCCCACGGCGCGGAGCTCGTCAACCTCTACGGGCCCACCGAGACCACCATCTGGTCCACCTCCGGCGCCCTCGACGCGACGGCCGCCGAGGCCCCGCACATCGGCACCCCGCTGTGGAACACCCGCGCCCTGGTCCTCGGCCGGGGCCTGGTCCCGCTGCCCGCCGGAGTGACCGGTGAGCTGTATCTCGCGGGCGACGGACTGGCCCTCGGCTATCTGGGCCGCCCGGGACAGACCGCCGAACGCTTCACCGCCGAGCCCGGCGGCCCGCCCGGGGCCCGCATGTACCGCACCGGCGACCTCGCCCGGCTGCGCACCGACGGCACCCTGGAGATCGTCGGCCGCGCCGACCACCAGGTGAAGATCCGCGGCCACCGCATCGAACCCGGCGAGGTGGCCGCAGCCCTCCGCGCCCACCCGGAAGTCGAGGACGCGGCCGTCGTCGCCCACCAGGACCCGTCCGACCCGGCCCCCCGCCTGATCGCCCACCTCACCGGGCTCACCGGTACCCCCGAGACCCGGGCGGCCACCGCGGCCCGGGTCCGCGAGGAGCTGCGCACTGTGCTGCCCGGCCACCTCGTCCCGGACCTCTGCCTGCCGCTCGACGCCCTCCCGCTCACCCCGAACGGCAAGCTCGACCGCGCCGCCCTGCCCGCACCCCGGCCCACCGCCGCATCCGCCGGACGCGCCCCGGCCGGACAGCGCGAGGAACTGCTCGCCGCGCTCTTCGCCGATCTGCTCGGCCTCGAACACGTGGGCGCGGACGCCGACTTCTTCGCCCTCGGCGGCCACTCCCTGCTCGCCGCACGGCTGGCGGGCCGGGCCGCCGACGTGCTCGGCCACCCGCTGCCGGTCCGGCAGATCTTCGACACCCCGACCGTCGCCGCGCTCGCCGCCCACTCCACGCCTCCGGCCGCCCCGCTGCCCGCGCTCGAACCCGCCGTACACGAAGGGCCGTTGCCGCTCTCGCCCGCCCAGGCGCGGCTGTGGTTCCTGAGCCGGCTCCAGCCCGGCCCCGGCTACCACCTGCCCTTCGTCCTCACCCTCACCGGCGAGGTCGACCACGATGCCCTGACCGCCGCCGTCGGCGACCTCGCCGAACGGCACGCCGTGCTGCGCACCGTGTTCCCCGAGGCCGACGGGGCACCGGCCCAGCACATCCTGGACCGGCCCGCACCCGTTCGCGTACGGCCCGTTCAAAGCCCCGAAGAGGCAGAGGAGTTGCTCGCCGACCTCAGCGCCGAACCCTTCGACCTCGCCACCGAACCGCCCTTCCGCGTCACCGTACTCACCGAGCCGGACCGCACCACCGTCCTGCTGCTGATCCACCACATCGCCGCCGACGAATGGTCCGTCGACCCGCTGCTCACCGACCTGTCCGCCGCCTACCGGGCCCGGCTCGCCGGAGACGCCCCCGACCTGCCACCCCTCCTCGCCCACTACACCGACTACGCCCACTGGCAGCGCACCCTCCTGGACGGCGGCCACCTCCAGATCCAGGCGGACTTCTGGCGGCGCACGCTCCACGGCGCACCCGCCGCCCTCGACCTGCCCACCGACCGGCCCCGGCCCGAAACACCCACCGGACGCGGCGGGTTCGTCCCCTTCACCCTCCCCGACGAGGTCGCCTCCGGGCTGCGCTCGCTGGCCGCCGACGCCGGGGTAACGCCGTTCATGGTGACCCAGGCCGCGCTGTGCGCCCTGCTCGCCGGACTCGGGGCCGGGGACGACATCCCCCTCGGCGTCCCGACCGCCGGCCGGACCGATCGGCGTACGGAAGACCTGATCGGCTTCTTCGTCAACACGCTCGTCCTGCGCACCGACCTGTCCGGCGACCCGTCCTTCCGTGAACTCCTGGACCGGGTCAGGGCCGTGGACCTCGACGCCTTCGACCACGCCGACCTGCCCTTCGAACGGGTCGTGGAGGAGGCCAACCCCGAACGCGGCCCGGCCAACCCGCTGTTCCAGGTGATGCTGACCTACCAGAACCGCACCCCGGTCCCGTTCACCGCGCCCGGCGTCGACGCCGCGTTCACCCTGCGGGAGACGGACACCGCGAAGTTCGACCTCATCGTCGGGTTCACCGACCACCTCGCCGGCGGTGGCATCGACGGGGCGATCAACTACAGCGCCGACCTGTTCGACGCCACCACCGTCTGGACCCTCGCCGAGCGGCTGGTGACCCTCCTGGCCCGCGCGGTCGCCCACCCCGACACCCCGATCGGCTCCATCGGCCTCCTCACCGCGGGGGAGGAGGACACCGTCCTGCGCCGGTGGAACCCGACCGGCGACCACCGGGGCGGCCCGTCCGTCCTCGACCGCTTCGCCCGCGCCGCCGCCGAACACCCCGGAGCCCCCGCCCTCACCCACGAGGGCGACACCCTCACTTACGCCGAACTCGACGCCCGTACCAACGCGTTGGCCCGGCTGCTCATCTCGTACGGCATCGGCCCCGAGGACCGGGTCGCCCTGCTGCTGCCCCGCTCCACGGCCCTCGTCGAAGCGGTCCTCGCCGTCGCCAAGTCCGGGGCCGCCTACGTCCCCGTCGACCCCGCCCATCCGCAGGACCGCATCGCCTGGACCCTCCAGGACGCCGCCCCCGCCCTCGTCCTCACCGACACCGCGACCGTCTCCAGCACCCCCGTCACCTGCACCGCCCCCGTGCTCGTCCTCGACGAGGAACCGCACGCCGGGAGTTGGCGGCGACAGCCGCACGGACCGGTCACCGACGCCGAACGCACCACGCCGCACCACCAGGACAACGCCGCCTACCTCATCTACACCTCGGGCTCCACCGGCCGCCCCAAGGGCGTCGTCGTCACCGGCCGCAACCTCGCCCGCCTCTTCGACGCCACCGCCGAGGACGCCTTCGGCCCCGACGACGTCTGGACGCTCTTCCACAGCTACGCCTTCGACTTCTCCGTCTGGGAGATGTGGGGCGCCCTCCTCCACGGCGGCCGCCTCGTCGTCGTCCCGCACACCGTCACCCGGTCCCCGGACGATTTCCTGGCGCTGCTGCACCACGAGGGCGTCACCGTCCTCAACCAGACCCCGTCCGCCTGCTACCAGCTCACCGAAGCCCTCACCGCCCCCGGCTCGCCCGGCATCCCGCCCGCCCTGCGCCTCATCGTCCTCGGCGGCGAGGCCCTCGACCCCGCCCGCCTCGCCCCCTGGCTCCGGACCCCCGGCGCACCCCGGGTGGTCAACATGTACGGGATCACCGAGACCACCGTGCACGTCACCACCCACGACCTCGGCCCCGGCGCGCCCGTCCCGGGTGTGAGCCCCGTCGGCCGGGCCATCGACGACCTGCGGACCTACGTCCTGGACCGGCGGCTGCGGCCCGTGCCGCCCGGTGTGACCGGTGAGCTGTACGTCGCCGGGGCCGGCCTGGCCCGCGGCTACCGGGGCCGCCACCCGCTGACCGCCGAACGCTTCGTCGCCGACCCGTTCGGCGCGCCCGGAACCCGGATGTACCGCAGCGGCGACCTCGCCCGCTGGTCCGCCGACGGCATCCTCCACTACCTCGGCCGGGCCGACAGCCAGGTGTCGCTGCGCGGGTTCCGCATCGAGACCGCCGAGATCGAGACCGTGCTGTGCGACGCGGGCGGAGCACGCGCCGCCGCCGTCCTGCTGCGCGAGGACCTGCCCACCGGACCCGGCCTCGTCGCCTACACGACCGGCGGCGTCCCGGCCGCCGACCTGCGCGCCGCCTGCACGGCCCGACTGCCCGAATACATGGTGCCGACTGCGTTCGTCGGCCTGGACCGGCTGCCGCTGACCGCCAACGGCAAGCTCGACCGGGCCGCCCTGCCCCTCCCCGACGCCGCTTCGGACGGGCCGTCCACCGGACGCGCTCCCCGCACCGCGCAGGAACGCCTGATCGCCCGGCTCTACGGCGAGGTCCTCGGCCGCGACCCCGTCGCCGTGGACGAGGATTTCTTCGCCCTCGGCGGCCACTCCCTGCTGGTCACCCGCCTCGCCGGACGCGTCCGCGCCGAACTCGGCCTCGACGTCCCGGTCCGGGCCCTCTTCGAAGCCCCCACGGTCGCCGCGCTCGCGGCGCGCCTCACCGGACTCACCCGCACCCCGGACGCCCGCGTCCCCGCGCTCGCCCCGGCCGCTGAACGCTCCGACCGGCTCCCGCTGTCACCCGCCCAGGCCCGGCTGTGGTTCCTCCACCGGCTCGGCGGCTCCGCCGTCACCTACGCCGTGCCGCTGTTGCTGCGGCTGCACGGCCCCCTCGACGCGGACGCCCTCGGCCGCGCGCTCACCGCCCTCACCCGACGCCACGAGA
This sequence comes from Streptomyces sp. SID14515, assembly GCF_010548505.1. Taxonomy (NCBI): domain Bacteria; kingdom Bacillati; phylum Actinomycetota; class Actinomycetes; order Kitasatosporales; family Streptomycetaceae; genus Streptomyces; species Streptomyces sp. SID14515. The sequence continues at coordinate 42,064 of NZ_JAAGMH010000065.1, forward strand.
TCCTGCGCACCTGCTACCCCGAACACGAGGGGCGCCCGGTCCAGCAGGTGCTGCCCGAGGCCGCCCCCGTACCCCTGACGACCGCGCTCCTGGACGGCGAGAGCATCGAGGACGCGGCCCGGCGGCTCGCGGCCGAGCCCTTCGACCTGGCCGACCGGCCCCCGCTCCGCGCCCACCTGCTCACCGGCCCCGGCGACGAGCGGGCCCTGCTGCTCGTGGTCCACCACATCGCCTACGACGAGGCCTCCACCGGACCCCTCGTACGGGACCTCGCCCAGCTGTACGCCGCCGAACTCGACCCGGACCGTACGCCACCGGCCGCCCCCGCCCTCCAGTACGCCGACTACACCCTCTGGCACCGGAAGGCGACCGCCGCCCGGGAGGACGGGCTGCTGGCCTACTGGCGCACCGCACTCGCCGGAGCACCCCAGGAGATCGCCCTGCCCCTGGACCGGCCCCGGCCGGCGGAGGTGGACGAGCGCGGCGACTCCGTGGAGTTCACCCTCCCCGCCGACGCCCACCGGGCCGCGGTCCGGATCGCCCGCGAGGGCGGCGCGACCCTCTTCATGGTGCTCCAGTCCGCCCTCGCCGTACTCCTCACGGCACACGGGGCGGGCCACGACCTGCCGATCGGCACCACACTCAGCGGCCGCGGCGAACCCGCCCTGGAAGAGCTGCCGGGCCTGATCGCCAACACCGTCGTCCTGCGCACCGACACCTCCGGCAGCCCCACCTTCGCCGAACTCCTCGCCCGGGTCCGCGCGGTGGACCTCGACGCCTTCGACCACGGCGACCTGCCCTTCGAACGCCTCGTCGACGCCCTCGCCCCGGACCGCTCGCTCTCCCGCCACCCGCTCTTCCAGGTCGCCCTGATCCACCAGAACGCCCCCGACCGCACCCACCCCTTCGGCCCCGGCACCGCCGAGGCGGAACTCGTCGAGACCCGCGCCGCGAAGTTCGACCTGACGCTCGCCGTCGTCGAGGAACCCGGTACGGACGGGCTGCGCGCCGCCCTCAACTACCGCACGGCCCTCTTCGACCGCCCGACCGTCGAGGCCCTCGCCCGCCGGCTGACCGCCCTCCTCCAGCGGCTCTGCGCCCACCCCGACCTGCCCGTGGACCGGGTGCCCGTCCTGGACGAGGCCGAGACCGGGCAGGTGCTCGCCGCCTCCACCGGACCCCAGGCCGAGCTGCCCGGGCGCACCCTCATCGACCTGGTGCGCGAACAGGCCGCCCGCACCCCGGCCGCCGAAGCCCTGCGCGACGGCACCCGCAGCTGGAGCTACGGCGAGTTCGACACCGAGGCCGACCGGCTCGCCGGACTTCTCGCCGAACACGACGTCCGACGCGGCGACACCGTGGCCGTCGCCCTGCCGCGCTCCGCCGAACTCGTCCTCGCCGTCCACGCCGTCCAGCGCGCCGGGGCCGCCTACCTGCCGCTCGACCCGGACCTCCCGGCCGCCCGCATCAGGTCCCAACTCCAGGACGGGCAAGCGGTCCTGCTGCTCACCGACCCGGCCGTGCCGCTGCCCGAGGACGCTCTGGACGGCCTGCCGGTCCTCGACATCACCGCCGACGAGGTGCCCCGCTTCACCACCGTCCTCGACACGCCCCGCCCCGCCGACCCCGCCTACCTCCTCTTCACCTCCGGCTCCACCGGCCGCCCCAAGGGCGTCTCCGTGCCGCACAGCGCCGTCGCCAACCGGCTCCGCTGGGCCCAGGACGCCTACCAACTCACCGACGAGGACCGCGTCCTCCTCAAGACCCCGGCCACCTTCGACGTGTCCGTCTGGGAACTCTTCTGGCCGCTGCTCGCCGGGGCCACCCTCGTCACCGCCGGACCGGACGACCACCGCGACCCGGCCGCCCTCGCCCGGCTGCTGCGCGAACACCGCGTCACCACCGTCCACTTCGTGCCGTCGATGCTCACCGCCTTCACCGGCGTCGCCGCACCCGACGACTGCGCTTCGCTGCGCCGCGTCCTGGCCAGCGGCGAGACCCTGACCCCGGCGGCCGCCGACGGACTGCTGCGACTCGCCCCGCACACCGAGCTCCACAACCTCTACGGGCCGACCGAGGCCGCCGTCGACGTCACCGCCCACCCCGTCACCGCCGCCGATATCGCCGCGGGGCACATCCCGATCGGCCGCCCGGTTTGGAACACCACCGCCCTCGTACTGGACGAACGGCTGCGCCCGGCCCCGCCCGGCGCGGCGGGCGAGCTGTACCTCGCCGGAGCCCAACTGGCCCACGGCTACCACGGCCGCGCCGCCCTCACCGCGACCCGCTTCGTCGCCGACCCGTACGGCCCGCCCGGCAGCCGCCTCTACCGCACCGGCGACCTGGCCCGGCTGCGGGCCGACGGGCGACTGGAGCACCTCGGACGCGTCGACGACCAGATCAAGCTGCGCGGTCAGCGCGTCGAGCCCGGCGAGATCCGCGCCGCACTCGACGCCCACCCCGAGGTCGCCGGCTGCGCGGTGGTGGCCTACGAGGACACCGCCACCGGCGCCACCCACCTGATCGGCTACGTCGTTCCCCGAGTCGTTCCCCGCGTCGTTCCCCGAGTCGACTTCCATACGGAGGAAAGCGCCGCGCTGCCCACCGGTCTGGACGAACACCTCGCCGCCCGGCTGCCCGCCCACCTCGTCCCCACCGCCCTGATCCCGCTGCCCGCCCTGCCGGTCACCGCCAACGGCAAGCTCGACCGCGCCGCACTCCCGGCGCCCCGCCTCAGTTCACCGGAGACCCGCACCGCACCCCGGACGGACGAGGAGCTGCGGCTCGCCGCCCTCTTCGCGGAACTCCTGCGGGCCGAACACATCGGCGTCGACGACAGCTTCTTCGCCCTCGGCGGCGACAGCATCCTGTCCATCCAGCTCGTCGGCGCGGCCCGCAAGGCCGGACTCGTCTTCACCCCGCAGGACGTCTTCCGCCACCGCACCGTCAGCGGTCTGCTCGCCGTCGCCGAACGCGCCACCCCGGCGGCCGGGCCCTCCGCCCTGCCCGTCGCACCGGACGACGGCGCCCCCGGCCGGCTCACCCCACTCCAGGAAGGGCTGCTCTTCCTCTCCCAGTACGACGGCCCGGGGGCCACCGCCACCGGCGGCGAGCCGCTGGACGTCTACCACGTCCAGGTCGTCATCCGCCTCGCCGGAGACCTCGACAGCGAGCGCCTGCGCACCGCCCTGCGCACCGTCATCCATCGCCACGCGCCCCTGCGCACCGCGTTCACCGGCGACGAGGACGGCTGGACCCAGCGCGTGCACGCCGAAGCGGAACCGGACTTCGACGAACTCGACCTGCGCCGCCGCAAGCCGAAGGAGCAGGAACGGCGCGCCGTGCGGCGGGCCGACGACGACCGCCGCCGTCGCTTCGACCTGTCCGCCCCACCGCTGCTGCGCACCACGCTCGTCCGCCGCTCGGAGGCCTGCGAACTCGTCCTCACCGGACACCATCTGGTCCTCGACGGCTGGTCGTTGCCCCTCCTCGTCCGTGAACTCCTGCACGCCTACGCGGACATCGAGCTGCCCGCCCCGCCGGACTACCCGCGCCACCGCGCCTGGCTCGACGCCCAGGACGAGCAGGGCGCCGCCGAGGCCTGGCGCGAAGCGCTGGACGGTGTCACCGAGCCCACCCGACTCGTTCCCGACGACCCCGGCGAGCAGGAAATCCCCGACGAACACACGGTGTTGCTCGAACCCGAACTCACCGACCGGCTCGCGGCGTTCGCCCGGGAACGGGAACTGACCCTGAGCACCCTCACGCAGACCGTGTGGGGGCTGGTGCTGAGCGCCCACACGGGTCGGCGCGACGTCGTCTTCGGCACGGTCGTCTCCGGCCGGCCCGCCGAGGTGCCCGGCGTCACGGACATGATCGGCCTGTTCGTCAACACCGTTCCGGTACGCGTCACCGTGCGCCCCGACGAGACGCTCGCCGCCCTCGCGGCCCGCGTCCAGGACGAGTTCACCGGCCTGCTGCCGCATCACCACCTGGGCCTGGCCGAGATCCAGCGGGCCGCCGGACACGGCGTCCTGTTCGACACCCTCACCGCCCTGGAGAACTACCCCGCCGACGGCATCCCCGCGCTCGCCGAGGCCACCGGCCTCGACCTGGAGGAGATCCGGGGCCGCGACGCCACTCACTACCCGCTGACCTTCGCCGCCGTGCCCGGCGAACGGCTCACCCTGCGCCTCACCTACCGCCCGGCGGCCGTCACCCCGGCCCGTGCGCGGGAACTCGCCGCACGCGTCGAACACCTGCTGCGCACGCTCGTCACCGCCCCGGACACCCGCATCGCCGCCCTGGACGCGCTGACGGACGCCGAACGCACGACGCTCACCGCGCACCGCGCCGGTCCGCCCGCCCCCACCGCCCGCACCTGGGCCCAGCTCTTCGCTCAGCAGCGCGACCGACGGCCGGACGCGGTGGCCGTGGACGCACCGGACGTCTCCTTGACGTACACGGAACTGGACCGCCGGGCCCGTGAGTTGGCCGGAGCCCTGCGTGCGGCGGGGATCGGGGCGGGGCAGTCGGTCGCCGTGATCCTGCCGCGCTCGGTCGACCTGGTCGTCGCGCAACTCGCCGTCCAGCAGGCGGGCGCCGCCCATCTGCCCATCGACCCGGACTATCCGGAGGACCGCATCGCCGCGATGCTCCAGGACGCTCGCCCGGCGGGGATCCTCACGCACCGGGCGCTCGCCGACCGTCACCCGGACGCCCTGCTCACGGACGCGCCGGTGGTCACGGGCACGGACGCGCCGGTGGTCACAGGCACGGACGCGCCCCTCGCCGAGGACGGCCGGCCCGCCCAGGACAGCCGACTCGCCGAGGACGGCCGGCCCGCCGAGGATAGTCGTCCCGCCCCGGACACCGCCGTCACCCCCGACCACCCGGCCTACATCATCTTCACCTCAGGGTCGACCGGCCGCCCCAAGGGCGTGATCACCCCTCACCGGGGCCTCGCCGCCCTCGCCACCGCCCAGGCGGAGCGGCTGGGCATCGACGACACCGCCCGGGTCCTCCAGCTCGCCTCCCCGTCCTTCGATGCCTCCGTGATGGAGACGCTGATGGCCCTGGCGACCGGCGCGACGCTCGTCGTCCCCGAACCCGGACCGCTCGCCGGACCGCTCCTCGGCGAGACGATCGCCCGCCGCCGCGTCAGCCACGCCCTGATCCCGCCCACCGCCCTCACCGGCCTCGAACCGGACGGGCTCGACCGCCTGCGCACCCTGATCGTCGGCGGCGAGGCGTGCACCGCACCGCTGGCCGCCCGCTGGGCCCCCGGCCGCCGCATGGTCAACGCCTACGGGCCCACCGAGGCCACCGCCTGCGTCACCATGAGCGCACCCCTGAACCCCGGCGCGACCCCGCCCATCGGCACCCCGCTGCACGGCGTACGCGCCCACGTCCTGGACACCCTGCTGCGGCCCGTGCCTCCCGGCGGGACCGGCGAACTGTACGTGGCCGGGCCCGGCGTCGCCCAGGGCTACCTCGGCCGCCCCGGGCTCACCGCCGAACGCTTCACCGCCGAGCCCGGCGGCCCGCCCGGCGCCCGCATGTACCGCACCGGCGACCTGGTGTCCCGGACGCCCGACGGCTCCCTGCTCTACCACGGGCGCGCCGATGACCAGGTGAAGGTCCGGGGCTTCCGCGTCGAGCCCGGCGAGATCGTCGCCGCCCTCCAGGCCCGCCCGGAGATCCGCGCGGCGGCCGTCGTGCTGCGCCAGGACGACCCGGCGGGGCCGCGCCGACTGGTCGCCTACCTGGTCCCGGTCGAACCCGGCGAGACTTCCCCGGCCGTCGAACCGGGCGAGGCTTCCCCGGCCGCCGACCCGGGCGACACCTCCCCGACCGCCGGCCGTACGCACGAACACCCCGCACCGGCGGGCGCACCCGACACCACCGCCCTGCGCACCGCCCTCGCCCGCGTGCTGCCCGACCACATGGTGCCCAGCGCCTTCGTGACCGTTCCCGGGCTGCCGGTCACCGCGAACGGCAAGCTCGACCGCGCCGCGCTGCCCGCCCCCGACTTCGGCGCGGCCACCGGCGACAGCGCCCCCGAAGGCCCGGTCGAGGAGACCCTGGCCGCGCTCTTCGCCGAGGTGCTGGCCCTGCCCTCGGTGGGCGCGGAGGACAACTTCTTCACCCTCGGCGGCGACAGCATCCTCTCCATGCAGCTGGTGGCCCGAGCCCGCGCCGCCGGGCTGCGCCTCACCCCGCGCGAGGTCTTCGAGCAGACCTCCGTACGGGCGCTCGCCGCTCTGGTCTCCGACCGCGCGCCGGACCCGGCGGTGGGCCGCCCCTCGGCCCCCGCCCTTCCCGACACCGGACCCGCGCCCCTCACGCCCATCATGCGCTGGATCGCCGAACGGCCGGGCCCCACCGGCAGGTTCAGCCAGTCCATGCTGCTGACCCTGCCGCCCGCCGTCGACCACGCAGCGACGGCGAAGGTCCTGGACGCGGTCCTGCGCCACCACGCGGTGCTGCGCGCCCGCATCGACCTGGACGCCGGGACCTTCGAGATCCCGGAGCCGGACGCGGCAGCCGTCCCGGCCCTGGACGAGGGCCCTTCCGGTACGTGGTCGAGCCCCGATGCACCGGCCCGCGAGGTCGACGATCTTGCCGCCCGACTCGACCCGGCCGAGGGGCTGATGGTGCGGGCCCGCCAGTACCCGGGGCTGGACGGACGCTCCGGCAGGCTGCTGCTCGTCGTCCACCATCTGGCCGTCGACGGCGTCTCCTGGCGCATCCTGCTCGACGACCTCGCCCAGGCCTGGAACGACATCGCACAGGGGCGGGCACCTCAACTGCCGCCCGTGACCACCTCCTTCCGGAGCTGGGCCCACGCACTCGGACGGCAGGCCGCCGCCCGCACCGCCGAACTCCCGCTCTGGAACGAGATCCTGGCGGCCCCGGACCGGCTGCCCGCGCCCGGCGCCCCTTGCGAAGCGCCGCGCGCCCTGGGCACGGTCTCCGAGGCCCGCCACCTGGTCCGGACCCTGGACGCCGCGCACACCCGCCCGCTGCTCACCGGGGCCGCCGAACGCCACGGCGCACGCGTCCAGGACCTCCTGCTCACCGCGCTCGCCCGCGCGGTGCGCGAGTGGAGCGGGCGCGACCGGGTGGACCTCGCCGCCCATGTCGAGGGCCACGGCCGGGAACAGCAGATCGAGGACGGCGCCGATCTCTCCCGTACCGTCGGCTGGTTCACCAGCCTCTACCCCGTACGGCTGGCCGCCACGGCCGCCGAACCGCCCGGCGACACCCTCGCGCGCACCCGCGGCCACCTAGAACGCCTCCCCGACAGCGGCATCGGCTACGGCCTGCTGCGGTACGCGGCGGAGCACGGTGACCCCGGCGGGCCCCTGCCCGCGGCGGAGGCCGACGGACCCGGCGCGCCCTTGGTCGCCTTCAACTACCTGGGACGGTTCGGCACCCCGCCCGCGGGCGGGGGAGCGGCCTGGACGCCCGCGCCCGAGGCCGGTGTGCTCGGGGGAGCGATCGACGACGCGCTCACCATGGCGCACGCGGTCGAGTTCAACGCCCTCACCCGGGACACCCCCGATGGCCCCCTGCTGGACACCCGGATCACCTGGTCCCCGGCGGCCTTCGACGACATGGCGGCCCACGACCTCGCCGACTGCTGGCAGCGCGCGCTGACCGCCCTCGCCGCGGACGCCCCGCCACCTCCCGGACCGGAGAACACCGCCGGACCGGAGAACACCGCCGGACCGGAGCCCACCACCGGACCGACCGGTCGGCCCACCGACAGACCCGCCCACGGTCTGTCCCCGCTCAGCCCCGAACAGACAGCCATGCTCGAAGCCCGATGGAGGAACCGGTGAGTGCGGACCACGGCCTGGAAGACATCCTTCCGCTGGCGCCCCTTCAGGAAGGCCTGCTCTTCCACGCGGACCTCTCCGACACCGGAGGAGCCCCCGGTGCGACCGACGGGCTCGACGTCTACACCATGCGTCTGGTTTTCCGTCTCGACGGCGACCTCGACACCACCGCCCTGCGCCGTGCGACGGACACCGTGCTGGACCGCCACCCCCACCTGCGGGCGGCGTTCCTCCAGGAAGGCCTCGACCGGCCCGTCCAGGCGATTCCCCGCGCGGCCGAGGTGCCCTGGCGGGAGTTCGACCTGCGGGAGGCGGCCCCCGACCGGCGGCGGGCCGAGGAACAGCGGATCCTGGACGAGGAGCGCGCCCACCGCTTCGACCTGACCCGGCCCCCGCTGCTGCGCCTCACGCTGCTGCGCCAAGGCGACCAGGACCACACACTCATCCTGACGGCCCATCACATCCTGCTCGACGGCTGGTCGGTGCCGCTGCTCGGCAAGGAACTGTTCACCGCCTACGCCCAGCACACCAAGGCCCCCGCAGCCCCCGCCCTGCCCACCGTCCGCCCCTACCGCGACTTCCTGGCCTGGCTGGCCGCCCAGGACCGGCCCGCCGCCGAGACCGCCTGGCGCGAAGCGCTCGCCCCGCTGAGCGCGCCCACGCTCCTCGCGCCGGCCGCCGCCGGAGCCGCCGTGCCCGAGCCACCCGTCCAGCTCGATCTGCGGCTCTCCGCCCCGGCCGGCGAAGGGCTCGCCGCCTTCGCGACGGCCCGGCAGCTGACCACGGCGACCGTCCACCAGGCGGCCTGGGGGATCACCCTGGCCCGGCTCACCGGCCGCGCCGACGTGGCGTTCGGCACCACCGTCTCCGGCCGACCGGCCGACCTCGACGGCGTCGAGTCCATGATCGGCCTGTTCATCAACACCCTCCCGGTCGTCGTGCACGCACCCCCGCGCGCCCGGCTCGCCGACATCGCCACCACCCTCCAGGCCGACCGCACCAAGCTCCTCGGCCATGAACACCTCGGGCTCCCGCGGATCCAGCAACTCGCCGGGATCGGCGAGCTGTTCGACACCCTGCTGGTGGTGGAGAACTTCGGCGTCGACACCCGGGGCCTCGCCGACGCCCAGGCGGCGGGCGGACTCACCGTACGGTCCGTGCGCGGCGAGGACGCCACGCACTACCCCGTCACCGTCGTCGTCCACCCGGGCCCCGAGACCCGGATCGCCCTGCGCTACCGGCCCGACCTCCTCACCGCCGACCGGGCCCGCACCCTCGGCACCGCCTACGTCCGCGTCCTGGAGGCCCTGGCCACCGCCCCGGCCGCCCCGGCGGGGACGGTGGAGCTCCTCGCGGCGCAGGACCGCCGCCGCGTCCTCGAAGACGGCGAGGCCCTCGCCCCCGACGACGAGACCCCCACGCACTCCATCCCCGACCGCTTCGCCCGGGCCGTCGCCCTGGACCCCGGCGCGACCGCCGTGACCGACGGCGACCACACGATCGCCTACCGGGAACTCGACGCCCTCTCCGACCGGATCGCCCACCTGCTGCACGCGCGGGGCGCGGGCCCCGGCACCCTGGTCGCCCTCTCCCTCGAACCGTCCGCCGAGCAGATCGCCGCGATCCTCGGCGTCCTCAAGACCGGCGCGGCCTACCTGCCCCTGCCCACCGACGCCCCCGCCGACCGCATCCACCCCCAACTCGCCTCCGCACGCCCGGTGGTCGGCCTCACCACCACCTCCCAGCAGCGGGACGGCCTGCCCTCGATCGACGGTGACGCCGACCGCCCCGGCGCGGGCTGGCTGACGCTGGACGACCTCCCGGCAGCGGCCCCCGGCGACACCCCGTACCCCACCCCCGCCATCTCCCCGCACGCCGCCGCCTACGTCATCCACACCTCCGGCTCCACCGGACGCCCCAAGGGCGTCGTCGTCGAACACCACAATGTGCTGCGGCTGTTGGATGCCACCGACGACGACTTCGGCTTCGGCCCGGACGACGTATGGACGCTCTTCCACAGCTACGCCTTCGACTTCTCCGTCTGGGAGATCTTCGGGGCCCTGCTGCACGGCGGACGCCTCGTCGTCGTACCGCGCGCCACGACCCGCGCGCCCGAGGAGTTCGCCGCCCTCCTGCGCCGCGAACGCGTCACCGTGCTCAACCAGACCCCGTCCGCCTTCCACCAGCTCGCCGACGTCCTGCTCGAAGCCTCCGAAGAGAACGAACTCGCCCTGCGTACCGTGGTCTTCGGCGGCGAGGCGCTCGACCCCGGACGGCTCGCCGGCTGGTTCGCACGGTACGGGGACGACGGCCCCGAGCTCGTGAACATGTACGGCATCACCGAAACCACCGTGCACGTCACCCACCGGGTCATGGAACCCGAGGAGACCGACGAGGAGAACGGCCCGGACGCCCCGCTCAGCCCCGTCGGCCGGCCGCTCGACGACCTCGCCGTCCGGCTGCTCGACTCCGCCCTGCACCCCGTCGCCCCCGGCGCCACCGGAGAGCTGTACATCGCCGGGCCCGGCCTGGCCCGCGGCTACCTCGGCCGGCACGCCCTCACCGCCACCCGCTTCGTCGCCGACCCGTACGGCCCGCCCGGCACCCGCATGTACCGCACCGGCGACCTGGCGCGCTGGACGGCGGACGGCGAACTCGACTACCTCGGGCGCGCCGACGAACAGGTGCAGATCCGGGGCTTCAGGGTCGAGCCCGGCGAGGCGCGCGCCGCGCTCGCCGCACTCGACGAGGTCGCCGACGCCGTCGTCCTGGCCCGCCCCGCACCCGGCGGCGGCACCAGGCTCCTCGCCTACGCCACCCCCGCGGCCGGCCCGCTCGCCCCGGACCGGCTCCGCACGGCCCTGCGCGAACGGCTGCCCGACTACCTCGTCCCGGCCGCCGTCATCCCCGTCGACCACTGGCCGCTGACCGGCAACGGCAAGCTCGACCGCAACGCCCTGCCCGAACCGGAGGAGACCCATGCCCCCGGCGGGCGCTCCCCGGCCACCCCGCAGGAGGAGATCGTCGCCCACCTCTTCGCGGAGATCCTGGAACGCGAACAGGTCGGAGCGGACGACGACTTCTTCGCCCTCGGCGGCCACTCCCTGCTCGCGACCCGCCTCGCCTCCCGCATCCGGGCGGCCCTCGACGTCACCCTGTCGGTACGCGACGTCTTCGAGGCCGCGACCGTCGCCGCCCTCGCCCGCCGCGTCCAGCACGCCGGCCGTGCCCCCGAACCGCTCCGGCCCCGGCCGCGCCCCGCCACCCTGCCGCTCTCCCCGGCCCAGCGCCGACTGTGGTTCCTCCAGCAACTCCACGGCATCGGGGCCGACTACACCATCCCCTTCGCCGCCCGCCTGACCGGCCCCCTGGACATCCCCGCCCTGCGCGCCGCCCTCATCGACGTGATGACCCGTCACGAGGCGATGCGCACGGTGTTTCCCGCCACCGACGGACGGCCGTACCAGCACATCGTCGACATCTCCGAGCTCACCGATCCGCTCACGGTGACCGACGCCACCGGCACCGAGGGCGAACTCCGGCGCTACGTCGAGGAGATGGCGGGCACCGCCTTCGACGTGGAGCGGGACGTGCCGCTGCGCGCGGGCCTGCTGCGGCTCGCCCCCGACCAGCACCTCATCGTGCTCGTCGTCCACCACATCGCCGCCGACCAGTGGTCGGCCCGCCCGCTCCTCAGCGACCTCGCCACCGCCTACGCCGCCCGCACCGGTGGCGACGCCCCCGCCTGGCCGCCGCTGCCCGTCCAATACGCCGACTTCACCCTGTGGCAGCGCGAGACCCTGGGCTGGGACGACGACGCGCCGGACGCGGACGGCGCGGCCGCCGCCCAGCTCGACCACTGGCGGACCACGCTCTCGGACCTCCCCGCCGAACTGCCCCTGCCCACCGACCGGCCGCGTCCTCCGGTCCCCAGCCACCGCGGCGGCTTCGCCCGGTTCACCGTGCCGCCCGAGGTGCACACGGCGATGCGCACCCTGGCCCGGACTGAGTCCACCTCGCTGTTCATGGTCGCCCACGCGGCGCTCGCCGCCCTGCTCGCCCGCACCGGGGCCGGCCAGGACATCGTCGTCGGGACCCCCGTCGCCGGACGCCACGACACCGCACTGGACGACCTCGTCGGCTTCTTCGTCAACAACCTCGTCCTGCGCACCGACCTGTCCGGCGACCCGTCCTTCCGCGACCTCCTGCACCGGGTCCGGGAGGCCGACCTCGCCGCGTACGCCCACGCCGACGTCCCCTTCGAGCACCTCGTCGACGCGCTCGCCCCGCACCGTTCCCTCTCCCGCCACCCGCTGTTCCAGGTGATGCTGGCGTACGAGAACCGGCAGGCGGGCGAGATCGGGCTGCCCGGGCTCACCACCACGACCGTCCCGGCGTTCGGCCGCTCCGCCAAGTTCGACCTGACCTTCACCCTCGCCGAGCGCGCCGGGGCCGACGGCATCGAAGGCGTCCTGGAGTACGCCGAGGACCTCTTCGAACCCGCCACCGCGCAGGCCCTGGCCGACCGCCTGGTCCGGGTCCTGACCGAGGCCACCGCCGCCCCCGCGACCCCCCTGCACCGGCTGGAGATCCTCAGCACCGCCGAACGCGCCGCACTCCTCGGCCGCCCCGAGGACACCGCCGTACCGCACGGCGACGCCTCCACCACCCTGCCCGGCCTCTTCGCCGCCGTGGCCGCCGCACACCCCGACGCCCCCGCCCTCGCCGGACCGGACCTGGCCACCGGGCGGCGCACCGAACTGGACTACCGGCAACTCGACGCCGCCGCCAACGCCCTGGCCCGGGACCTAGCCGCACACGGCGTACGGCCGCAGGAGCGGGTCGCGGTCATGCTGCCCCGTACCGTCGAGGCCGTCGTCGCCCTGCTCGCCGTGGCGAAGACCGGAGCCGTCTATCTGCCCGTCGACCCGGACTACCCGGCCGAGCGGATCGACCACATGCTCACCGACGCGGCCCCCGCCCTCGTCCTCACCGCCCCGGGAACGCCCGTGTTCGACGGCGTACCCCGGTTCGAGGCCGACGCGGCCCTGCTCGGCCGGTCCGCCGACGACCCGGGCCTCTGGCGCGCCCAACGGCCCGACGCGGCGGCGTACATCATCTACACCTCCGGCTCGACCGGCCGCCCCAAGGGCGTGGCCGTCACCCACACCGGGCTGCCCGCCCTGGCCCGCACCCTCGCCGACGCCTTCGGGGCCGGGCCGGGCGACCGCGTCCTCCAGTTCGCCTCGCTGAGCTTCGACACCTCGGTGTGGGAGATCGTCATGGCGCTGTTCTCCGGCGCGGCCCTGGAGATCGTGCCCGCCGACCGCCGCCTGGGCGAACCGCTCGCGGAGTTCCTCGCCGAGCACCGCGTCACCCATCTCACCGTCCCGCCCGCCGTCCTCGCCGCACTCCCCGAGGACGCCATCGCCCCCGGCACCACCCTCATCGTCGCCGGAGAGGCCTGCACCCCCGCCCTCGTCCGCGCCTGGGCCCCACGCACCCGCATGTTCAACTCCTACGGCCCCACCGAGACCACCGTCGACGCCACCCTCTGGCGCTGCGACCCGGACCGGCTGCGCACCGACGACAACAGCCCGGTGCCCGTCGGCACCGCCGTCGCCGAGACCGCCGCCCTCGTCCTGGACGCGGCGCTGCGGCCGGTACCGCCCGGCACCCCCGGTGAGCTGTACGTCGCCGGGTCCGGGCTCGCCCGCGGCTACCTGGGCCGCCCCGGCCTCACCGCGACCCGCTTCGTCGCCGCCCCGTACGGCCCGCCCGGCACCCGGATGTACCGCACCGGCGACCTGGCCCGCCGCCGCGCCGACGGCGAGCTGGAATACCTCGGCCGCGCCGACCACCAGGTGAAACTGCGCGGATTCCGGATCGAGCTGGGCGAGATCGAGTCCGCCCTCACCGCGCTCGGCGGCGTACGGCAGGCCGCCGCCGTGCTGCGCGAGGACCGGCCCGGCAACCGGCAGCTCGCCGGCTACGCCGTCGCCCGGCCCGGCGCGCACCTCGACCCCGACCGGCTGCGTACGGCGCTCGCCCGCACCCTGCCCGACTACGCCGTCCCGGCCACCCTGACCGTGCTGCCCGCCCTGCCGCTCGGCCCCACCGGCAAGGTGGACCGCGCGGCGCTGCCCGCCCCGGTCGTCGCCACCGCCGACGACGCCCCGCTGACCGGCGCGGCCGCCACCCTGGCGGACCTGTTCGCCGACGTCCTGCGGCTGGACGGGCCGCCCGGCGGCGACGACTCCTTCTTCGCACTCGGCGGCGACAGCATCTCCTCCATCCAACTCGTCTCCCGCGCACGGAAGTCCGGCCTGGCGCTCAGCGCCCGGCAGATCTTCGAGCACCCCACCCCGCGCGCCCTCGCGGACGTGCTCGCGGAGGAGTCCACCCCGCACCCGGCCGCCGGACCCCGGCCCACCGACATCGACCACAACGCCCCGGCCCTGTTCACCCCGCTCATGCGCTGGCTGCGCCGGAACCCGGAACACTGGGGCGGCTTCCACCAGTCGATGCTGGTCACCGTGGCGGCCACGCTCACCGATGACCGCCTGCGGACGGCGCTCGGCCACCTCCTGGCCACCCACGACCTGCTGCGCGCCCGCGTCACCACCGACCACCCGGACGGCCGCCCCCGGCTCACGCCCGCCGACGCCGCACCCGACCCCGCGACCCTCCTCACCGTCGTCCCGGTCGGCGGCGACGAAGCCGACCTGCGCCGGGCCGTCGACGCACAGTCCCGCGCCCGGGCTGCCGAACTCGACCCGGAGCAGGGCGTTTTGGTGCGCGCGGTCTGGTTCCCGCGCGGGCCCGGCCGGGACGGACGGCTGCTGCTCCTCGTCCACCACCTCGCCGTCGACGGCGTGTCCTGGCGCATCCTGCTGCCCGACCTCGCGCACGCCGTCGCCACCGGAACACCGCCGGCCCGGCCCTCCACCTCCTTCGCCCACTGGGCGAGTGCGCTGTACGAGGACGCCGAGCGCTTCGCCGCCGAACAGCCCCACTGGGACGACGTCCTGGCGGACCGGCCCGCCCCGCTCGCCCCCCACGACATGGCGAACACCCCGCACACCCCGGGCGAACTCCGCACCGAACTGGCCCCCGACCTCACCGCCCCTCTGCTCACCGCCACCGCCGCCGCCTTCCACGCCCGCCCCGACGAACTCCTGCTGGCCGCACTCGTCCACGCCGTCGGCGGCGACTCACCGGTCCTGGTCGACCTGGAATCCCACGGCCGCCACGAAGAACTCGCCCCCGACGCCGATCTCTCCCGTACCGTCGGCTGGTTCACCACCCAGTACCCCGTCCGGCTGGACCCCGGCACCGGAACCGTCGGCCAGGACGTCAAGCGGGTCCGCGACCGGCTCGCGGCCGTTCCCGGCCGGGGCACCGGCTACGGGGCGCTGCACGGGCAGGGGCCCAGCGGGGCCCAGGTCGCCTTCAACTACCTGGGCCGGTTCACCGCCGACACCCCGGACGGGCACTGGGTTCCCGCACCCGAGTCCGACGCGGTCCACCCGGGTCCGCAGCCGGTCCTCCTCGACGGTCACGTCCTGGACCTCAACGCCTCCACCCTGGACGGCCCGGACGGCCCCGTCCTCACCGTCCGCTGGACGTACGCGTCCGACCTCATCGGCGCGGACCGGATCCGCGTCCTCGCCGACCGGTTCACCGCCGCCCTCACCGAGCTCGTCCACCGCCGCGACGAACCCGGCTTCGCGGGACACAGCCCCGCCGACTTCCCGGTGGCCCTCGACCGGCACGAGATCGCCGAGCTCGAAGCGGCGATCCCCGCACTCGACGGCGCACTGCCCCTGACACCCCTTCAGCACGGCCTCGCCTACCACGCGCTGACCGAGGAGACCGGTACCGATCCCTACGTCGTCCAGCTGGAGTTGGAGCTCACAGGACCGCTCGACCCCGGCCGCCTGCGCCACGCCGCCCAGGCAGTCGCGGACCGGCACGCCAACCTCCGCGCCGGATTCCGCCGCCTCACCACCGGCCGCCTGGTGCAGTACACGACCGCCGACGCCCCGCCCGAATGGACCGAGCACGACCTGCGCGCCCGCCCGGACGGCCTCGCCGCCCTGGTCGCCGACGACCGCACCCGGCCCTTCGACCCGGACCGGCCGCCGTTGCTGCGCTTCACCCTGATCCGCACCGCCGACGACCGGTGGCGGCTGCTGTTCACCAGCCACCATCTGCTGCTCGACGGCTGGTCCGCGCCGCTGCTGCTCACCGACCTGTTCGACGCCTACGCCGGACGCCCCGCGGTCCGCCGGCGCCCCTTCGCCGACTACGCGCGGTGGCTTGGCGACCGCGACCGGCCGGCCGCCGAAGCCGCCTGGCACACCGCCCTGAACGGCGTCACCGAGCCCACACTCGCCGTCCCCGCCGGCACTCCGTCCGCCGCGCTGGTCCCCGAGGAGACCGCGACCGTCCTCGACCCGGCCCTCACCTCCGCGCTCCAGGACCGCGCCCGCACCACGGGCACCACCCTGAACACCGTCGTCCAGACCGGGTGGGGGCTCGTCCTGGCCCGGCTCACCGGACGCGACGACGTGGTCTTCGGCAGCGCGGTCTCCGGCCGCCCCGCCGAACTCGACGGCGTGGAAGGGATGCTGGGGCTCTTCGTCAACACCCTGCCCACCCGGGTGCGGATCGCGCCCGCCCGCACCCTGGGCGACGCGGTCGCCGACCTGCACGCCCGCCAGGTCGCCCTGCTCGACCACCAGCACCTCGGGCTCGCCGACATCCAGCGACTCGTCGGCCTGCCCGCGCTGCTGGACACCATGACCGTCTTCGAGAACTACCCCTTCGACGACGAGGCGCTCACCGGCAGCGAACGCGCCGCCGGGCTCGACGTACGCGGTATCGGCGGACGGGACGCCACCCACTACCCGCTGACCCTCGCGATCACCCTCCAGGGCGGCCGGCTGCGGCTCGTCCTCAAGCACCGCCCCGACCTCTACGACGCCCCGTCCGCCCGAGCCGTCCTCGACCGGCTGACCCGCGCCCTGGACCACCTCGCCCACCGGCCGGACCTGCCCGCCGGTCAGGTGGACCTCGCACCGGAGGTCTCGCCCGGACTCACCGGCCGACCGGGCGCAGCCGCCACCCTGGGCTGCGCCGGAACCGTCGCGGCCGTCGCCGCCGAACGCCCGGACGCCGTCGCCGTACGGCCGCTCGACGGCGGTCAGCCGGTGACGTACGGGGAACTCGTCGTGCGCGCACGCCTGTTCGCGGACTGGCTGCGGGAGGCAGGAGCCGGGCCGGAGACCGTGGTCGCGCTGCTGCTGCCGCGCTCGGTGGACCTGGTCGTCACCGAACTCGCCGTGGCCTGGGCCGGAGCCGCCTATCTGCCGCTGCACCCCGACTGGCCCGCCGAGCGCATCCGTACCGTCCTCGGGGCTGCCGACGCGGTCGCCCTGGTCTGCCGCCCCGGCACCGACACCGACGCGTACGGCCCCGTAACCGTGCTGCACCCGCCGGTCAAATACACCTCGGCCGGGCCGAGCGGTACGCCCCCCGAGGCTGCCGCCCCGGACCGGCTCGCCTATGTGATGTACACCTCCGGCTCCACCGGCGAACCCAAGGGCGTCGCCGTCCCCGAGAGCGCGGTCCTCGCCCTTGCGTCGGACAGCCGGTTCACCGGCGACGCCCACCGGCGGATCCTCGTCCACTCGCCGCACTCCTTCGACGCCGCCACCCACGAGGTATGGGGCACCCTGCTGCGCGGCGGTGAACTCGTCCTCGCCCCCGACGCACCCCTCGATCCGGCCCGCTGGCGCGAGCTTCTGACGGGCGGCGCGGGCCGGGGCGGGGGAGCGGACAGCGCCTGGTTCACCGCCGGGCTGTTCGCCCTCCTCGCCCAGGACGCACCCGAGGTCTTCACCGCCCTGCGCGAGGTGTGGACCGGCGGCGACATCGTGGCCCCCGCGGCCGTGGCCGCCGCACACGCCGCCGCCCCGCACCTCCGTGTCGTCAACGGCTACGGACCCACCGAGACCACCACCTTCGCCACCGCACACACCCTCGGCCCCGACACACCCGACGGCGGCCCGCTGCCCATCGGGCGGCCGCTCGACGGCATGACCCTCCGGGTGCTCGACACCGCCCTGCGCCCCGCCCTGCCCGGCACCCCCGGCGAGCTGTACATCGGCGGAGCCGGCCTCGCCCGCGGCTACCACGGCCACCCCGGCCGCACCGCCGAACGCTTCGTCGCCGACCCCCACGGGCAGCCGGGGGAGCGGCTGTACCGCACCGGCGACCTGGTGCGCATCCGGCCCGACGGGGCCCTGGACTTCCTCGGCCGCACCGACGACCAGATCAAACTGCGCGGCCACCGCGTCGAGCCCGGCGAGAGCGAGGCGGCCCTCCTCGCCGAACCGGGCGTCGCCCGCGCCGCCGTGGTCCTGCGCACCGACCTCCCGGGCGGCCCCGCCCTCGTCGGATACGCCGTACCCGAACCGGACACCACCCTGGACCCCGCGGCCCTGCGCGAACGCCTCGCCGCCCGCCTCCCCGACTACCAGGTCCCGGCCCGCCTCGTCGCCGTCGAGGCGCTCCCGCTCACCGAGAACGGCAAGATCGACCGCGCCGCCCTGCCCGCCCCGGAGGCCGCCGCCCCGGCGGCCACCGGCCACCGGCCGCCGCACGACCAGCGCACCGAACTCCTCTGCGGGATCTTCGCCGACGCCCTCGGGCTGCCCGGCTTCGGCCCGCACGAGGACTTCTTCGAGCGCGGCGGGCACTCGCTGTCCGCGATGAGCCTGGTGGGCCGGGCCCGGGCGGTCCTCGACGCGGAGCTGTCCGTCGTCGACCTGTTCACCGCACGCACCCCGGCTGCCACCGCCGCTCTGCTGCGCGGAGCACGCGGGACCGCCCGGCCGACGGCACCCGTCGACCGGCCGCGCCCCGCCGAACCGCCGCTCTCCGCCGCCCAGCAACGCCTCTGGTTCCTCCACCGGCTGGAGGAGGAACCCACCGCCGCGTACAACGTGCCCATCGCCCTCCGGCTCACCGGCACCCTCGACGCACCGGCACTGGAGTCGGCGCTCGCCGACCTCACCGCCCGCCACGAGGTGCTGCGCACGGTGTTCCCCGAGCGCGAGGGGCGCGCCGTACAGCGCGTCCTCGACCCGGGCGACGCCCCCGTACCCCTCACCGTCCGCACCGTGACGCCGGACGCCCTGGACGCCGCGCTGTCCGAAGCCGCGGGCCTGCCCTTCGCCCTGGACCGGGAGACACCGCTGCGCGCCGGACTGTTCCGGGTGGCCCCGGAAGACGGCACCGGCGCGCACCACGATGTGCTGCTCCTCGTCCTGCACCACATCGCCGGTGACGAGTGGTCCGTGCGCCCGCTCCTCGACGACCTGGCCACCGCCTTCGCCGCCCGCTCCGAAGGCCGGGCCCCCGCGTGGGCGCCGCTGCCCCTCCAGTACGCCGACCACACCCTGCGGCAGCGGGAACTGCTCGGCGACGAGACCGACGAGGACAGCGAGATGAGTCGACAGGCCGGCTACTGGAAGGACCAGCTGGCCGGACTCCCGGCCGAACTGCCCCTCCCGCTGGACCGGCCCCGCCGCCCGGACACCGGCCACGACGGAGGCGTCGTCGAATTCGGTCTCTCCGCCGAGGTCACAGCCGGGCTGCGGCGGCTCGCCTCACGCACCGGCGCGACCCCGTTCATGGTCGCCCACGCGGCGCTCGCCGTCCTGCTCCACCGGATCGGCGGCACCGACGACGTCCCCGTGGGAACGCTCGTCGCAGGACGCGACGACGCGGCGGTGCACGACCTCGTCGGATTCTTCGTCAACACCCTCGTCCTGCGCACCGACGTCGGTGGCGACCCGACCCCCGCCCAGCTCGTGGCCCGCGCCAGGGCCGCCACCCTCGACGCACTCGACCACGCCGACGTCCCCTTCGAACGGCTGGTGGACCTCCTGGACGTCGAACGATCCCTGGAACGCCACCCGTTGTTCCAGGTCATGCTGAACTACCAGACCCGCACCGCCGAAGGACCGGAACTCGGGGGCCTGGCCAGCGAGCCCGTCGCGGTGCACACCCGCACCGCCAAGTTCGACCTCACCGTCACGCTGGTCCAGGAACCGGGCGTCGACGGCGCGTTGAACGGCGGCATCACCTACCGCACCGGGCTCTTCGACGAGACGACGGTACGCAGGATCGCCGACTGGTACGGACGCGTCCTGGCCACCTTCGCGGAGTGGCCCGACCGGCCCATCGGCGGCTGCCGTCTACTGACCGACGCCGAGCGCCACCAGCTCCTCACCACCTGGAACAGTGCCGAGGAGCCCGTACAACCGCCCTCCATCGCCCAGGAGTTCGCCGAGCGGGCCGCCCTGGCGCCCGACGCCCCCGCCGTGATCGACGGCGACCGCACCGTCCGGTACGGCGAACTCCTCGACGACGCCCGGTCGCTCGCCGCCCTCCTCCGCGAGCACGGAGTGGGCCGCGGCGAACCCGTCGCCGTACTCCTGCCCCGCTCGACGGAACTCGTCACCGCCGCGCACGCCGTGCTCCAGGCAGGCGGGGCGTATCTGCCGCTGGACCCGGACCACCCGGCCGCCCGGCTCGCCGCCATGCTCGGCGACAACCCGCCCGCGGTGCTCCTCACCGACCGCGCCCACCGGGGCCTGCTGCCCGACGGGTTCGACCGGCCGGTCCTGCTGCTCGACGACCCCCGCCCGACGGCCCCCGCCGACCTCGCCCCCGCCGAACCCCATCCCGCGCAGCCCGCGTACATCCTGCACACCTCCGGATCCACCGGCCGCCCCAAGGCCGTCGTCGTACCGCACGGGGCGCTCGCCAACCGGCTCGCCTGGAACCGGCGGCGCTTCCCCCTCGGACCGGGCGACCGCATGCTGGCCAAGGCCGCCCCCGGCTTCGACGTCTCCGTCTGGGAGCTGACCGGGCCGCTGCTCGCCGGGGCCACCGTCGTCCTCGCCGGACCCGACGGGCACCGCGACCCCGCCCACCTCGCCCGGCTGATCCGCGAACACGGCGTCCACGCCGTCCACTTCGTGCCCTCGATGCTCGCCCTGTTCGCCGCCGAACCCGAGGCGGCGCACTGCACCTCGCTGCGCTGGATCTTCAGCGGCGGCGAAGCCCTCACCGACCAGCTCGTGCGGCGCTGCGCCGAGGTGTTCGCCGCCCCCGTCGTCAACCAGTACGGGCCGACCGAGGCGGCCGTCGACGTCACCGCCCGCACCGCCGTGCCCGGTGAACAGCCCCTCGTCCCGCTCGGCGCTCCGGGAGCCGGCACCCGCGCCTACATCCTGGACGCGGCCCTGCGGCCCGTGCCGCCCGGGGTGATCGGCGAACTGTATCTGGGTGGAGCGCAGTTGGCGCTCGGCTACCTCGGCCGGGGCGCACAGACCGCCGAACGCTTCGTCGCCGACCCGTTCGGCGCACCGGGGGAGCGGCTGTACCGCACCGGCGACCTGGCCCGCTGGAACGTACGCGGCGAGCTGGAATATCTGCGCCGCGCCGACGACCAGGTGAAGCTGCGCGGTGTACGGATCGAGCCGGCGGAGGTGCGCACCGCGCTGCTCGGCCACCCGGGCGTCCGGGACGCGCTCGTCCTCGTACGCGACGACCTGCCCGGAGCGGCCCGCCTCGTCGGCTATGTCACCCCCGACGACCCGTCCGCGCCGCCGACGCCCGACGTGCTGATCGCGCACAGCGCCGGTCTCCTGCCCAGGGCTCTCGTGCCCTCCGACGTCGTCGTTCTGGACCGCTTCCCGCTGACCGTGAGCGGCAAGGTGGACCGGTCCGCACTCCCCGCGCCCGCCGTCGCGGACCCGACCGACGGGGAACGGCCCCAGGACGCGACCGAGGAGGTCCTCGCCGAACTCATCGCCGATCTGCTGAAGTTGCCCGCCGTCGGAAGGCACGACAGCTTCTTCGGCCTCGGCGGCGACAGCATCACCTCCATCGTGCTGGTCAGCGCCGCCCGGCGACGCGGCCTCGTGATCAGCCCCCGCGACGTCTTCGAGCAGCGCACGGTGTCCGCCCTCGCCCGGGTGGCCCGGTGCGAGGAGGTCGCCGCCCTGGTCCACGACCCGGGGGCCGGGCCCGTCCCGCTCACCCCCGTCATGCACGCGCTGCGCCGGCGCGGCGGCGACCACCGCACCTTCCACCAGTCCCTCCTGGTGACGACCCCGCCCGGGCTCACCGCCGAGCGGCTGCGCCGGGCGCTGTCGCGTCTCGTCGCCCACCACCCCGTCCTCGCCGCCCGGCTGGAGAGCGATCAGAGCGAACAGGGCGGCGTGTGGACGCTGTACGTCCCCGAGGACCCGGCTCTCGACGACGACGCCCTGCGCCACGTGGAAGCGCACGCGAGCACGTCCCTCGCGGAGGCGATCACCGAGGCCTCACGTGCCGCCATCGGCGAACTCGACCCGCGCACAGGCCGGATGCTGCGCGCCGCCTTCCTCGACCCCGGCGACGGGCACCCCGGCCGACTGCTGCTGGTCGCCCACCACCTGGTGGTCGACGCGGTGTCCTGGCGGATCCTGCTCCCCGACCTCGCCCAGCTGTGCGCCGACCCGGACGCGCCGCTGCCCCCGGTGGAGACCTCCTTCCGCACCTGGTCCCGGGCCCTCACCGGAACCGCGCCCGACCGGCGCGCCGAACTCCCGTACTGGAGCGAGGTACTGGGCGAGGCCGGGCCCGCCCCGTACGGCCGGGAACCCGATCCCGCGACCGACACCCCGGACACCGTCCACCGGCTGACCACCACCGTCGCCGCCGACCTGGCCGAACCCGCCCTGAACGAGGTGACCGCGGCGTTCCACTGCACCGAACAGGACGTCCTGCTCACCGCGTATCTCCTCGCCCACAGCCGCTGGCGCGGCGAGGACAGCACCCTCGTGCTGCTCGAAGGGCACGGCCGCGACGCCGCGCTCCCCGAAGTCGCCGCCCCCGCACGGACGGTGGGCTGGTTCACCAGCCAGTACCCGTTCCGGGCGCGCCTCACGGAAGTCGGTCCCGACACTGCCATCTCCGACCCGAACGCGGCCGGACGGCTCCTCAAGCAGATCAAGGAGCAGCTGCGCGCCGTCCCCGACCACGGCATCGGATACGGCCAACTGCGCCATCTGGACGCCGAATCCGCAGACGCGCTCGCCGCCCGTCCGGAACCCCTGACCGGCTTCAACTACCTGGGCCGCTACGACGTCGGCGAGAGTGACGCCGTCGCACCCGAACCCTGGACCCCGAGCCCCGAGTCGGCCGCCGTCTGGCGACCGGCCCCCGCGCTCGGCGTCCACACCGCGGTGGACCTCGACATCACCGCACTGCGCCGTCCCTCGGGCACCGAGCTCTCCGTCGGCTGGCACCACGCGAGCCGCCTCGTGAGCGACGAGGAGATCGCGGCCCTGGACCGCTGGTGGCGCACCGCCCTGGAAACCCTGGTGGCAGCCGCCCGCACCCGGGCCGCCGGGCACACCCCGTCCGACCTCGGCCTGCTGTCGCTGAGCCAGGACGAAATCGATGAGTTCGAAGACGAGTGGAGGACCACGTGACCGGCGCACCCCAGGGACTGCAGGACATACTCCCGCTGTCCCCGCTCCAACAGGGGCTCTACTTCCTGTCGTCCTACGACGACAGCGCGCTGGACGTCTACAACGTGCAGCTCGGCCTGGACCTGACGGGACCGCTCGACACGGACCGCCTGCGCCGCGCCGCCGAGGCCCTCCTGACCCGGCACCCCAACCTCAAGGCCGCCTTCCGCACCCGCCGCAACGGCGACCCGGTGACCGTCGTCCCGCACACGGTGGACATCCCCTGGCAGGACGCCGACCTCTCCGGCCTCGACCCCGCCGAACGCGACCGACGGGTGCTCCGGCTCACCGACGCCGACCGGCACACCCGCTTCGACCTGGCCCGGCCGCCGCTGATCCGCTTCACCGCGATCCGGCTGGCCCCCGAACGCCACCGGCTGCTGTTCACCCACCACCACCTGCTGCTGGACGGCTGGTCCACCGCCCGCGTCGTCCAGGAGCTCTTCGCCCTGTACGCCGCCGACGGCGCGCCCACCGCACTGCCCGAGGTCCGCCCGTACCGCGACTACCTGGCCTGGGCCGCCGCCCAGGACACCGCTGCCGACGAGCGGGCCTGGCGCGAGGCCCTGGCCGACCTCGACGGGCCGACCGTCATCGCACCCGGCCTGGACGAGCAGCCGCAGGCCGAACCAGCCGCCCAGGACGTGGAGTTGGCCACCGGCTCCGCCGCGGCCCTGGTCGCCGCCGCCCGGGCGCTGGACGTCACCGTGCCCGTCGTCGTACAGACCCTGTGGTCCCTCGTCCTGGCCGATATGACCGGGCGTCAGGACATCGTGTCCGGCACCACCGTCTCCGGCAGGCCCGCCGAGCTGGCCGGGGCCGAGTCCATGGTGGGGCTCTTCATCAACACCCTTCCGGTGCGGGTCCGGATCCGGCACGACGAGACCCTCGCCGAACTCGTCCGGCGCACCGCCGCCGAACAGGCCGCCCTTCTGGCGCACCACCATGTCGCGCTCGCCCGGATCCAGAAGCTCACCGACACCGGCGGCCCTCTGTTCGACACCCTGTGCGTGTTCGAGAACTACCTCGTCGACACCGGGGCCGACGAGCAAACGGCAGCAGGGGCCAAGGAGTTCGCCGGGCTGCGCGTCGAGGCCGTCACCGGCCGGGACGCCACCCACTACCCGCTCACCCTGGTCGCCGCCCCCGGTGCCGACGGAGGGCCCGTCCTGCGGCTGCGCTACCGCGCCGACGCCCTGAGCGCGGGCGACGCCGCGCGCGTCGCCGCCCGACTGCGCCGCGCCGTCGAAGAGTTCACCGCCGACCCGCACCGCCCGCTGCCCCGCACCGACCTCCTCACCATCGAGGAGCGCCACCGGGTGCTGCGCACCTTCAACGCCGACACCGTCGACGTGGAGCCCGCCACCCTGCCCGTGCTCTTCGAGCGGCAGGCGGCCGCGCACCCCGACGCGCCCGCCGTCGACGACTCCGGACGCGTCCTCACGTACGCCGAGTTGAACAGCCGCGCCAACCTGCTCGCCCACGCCCTGATCGCGGCGGGCGTCGGCCCCGAGGACGTCGTCGGCGTCGCCCTGCGCCGGGGAGCCGAGGTGTACGTGGCGCAGCTCGCCGTCGGCAAGGCGGGCGGCGTCTTCGCCCCGCTCGACCCTGACCAGCCCGCCGACCGCCTCACCGGCCTGATCGCCGACAGCGGAGCCACCGTCGTCCTCGCCCACTCCGGCACCGACCACACCGCCTGGTCCGGCGACACGACCGTCATCACGACCGACCGGCTGCCCGGCGGTCCGCCCGACCACAACCCCACCGACGCCGACCGCCGGGCCCCGCTGCGGCTGCACAACGGCGCGTACCTCATCTACACCTCCGGCTCCACCGGCCGGCCCAAGGGCGTCCTCGTCGAACACCGGCCGCTCGTCGACCTCATCGCCTGGGCCAACGCCTGCTTCGCCACCCGGCCCGGCGACCGGGTCACCCAGTTCGCGTCGCCCAGCTACGACGTCACCTTCTGCGAACTCGCCAACTCCCTCTTCTCCGGGGCCACCCTGGTGATCGTCCCGGAGGAGGAGCGCGCCGGCGCGCCGCTCGCCGACTTCCTGAACCGGGCCGCCGTCACCCTCGCCGTGATCCCGCCGACCGTCGTCGCTTCTCTGCCGCTCGACGCCTCCCTCCCCGAGGGCATGACCCTCATCGTCGGCACCGAGGCACTGCCCCCCGAGGTCGTCCGCGCCTGGGCGAGCCGGCACCGCCTGTTCAACGCCTACGGGCCCACCGAGGCCGTGGTGAACTCCGCCACCTGGGAGGTCCCGGCCGCGTGGACCGGCGGACCCGTGCCGATCGGCCCCCCGGACGTCAACAAGCGCGCCTACGTCCTGGACAGCGCCCTGCGCCCGGTCGCCCCCGGCGTCCTGGGCGAGCTGTACATCGGCGGCCCCGGCCTCGCCCGCGGCTACCTCGGCCGCCCGCTGATCACCTCCGACCGCTTCGTCACCGACCCGTTCGGGGAGCCCGGCACCCGGATGTACCGCACCGGCGACCTGGCCCGCTGGAACGAACGCGGCGAGCTGGAGTACGCGGGCCGCACCGACCACCAGCTGAAGATCCGCGGCTTCCGTGTGGAGCCCGGCGAGGTCGAGGCCCGCCTCACCGCCCACCCCGGCCTCGCCCAGGCCGTCGTCACCGGCCACACCGACCACCGGGGCGTCCGCCGCCTCGTCGCCCACGCCGTCCCCGCCCCGGGCGGCGACCCCCGGCCGGCGGACCTCATCGCCTGGGCCGCCGAGACGCTGCCCGACCACATGGTCCCCGCGGCCGTCGTCCTGCTCGACGCGCTGCCGCTCACCGCCGCCAACAAGACCGACCGATCGGCGCTGCCCGCCCCCGACTTCACCGCCACCGGCGGCGGCACCGCACCCCGCACCGACCGGGAGAAGGAACTCGCCGCCCTCTTCGCCGAGATCCTCCACCTGCCCGAAGTCGGCGTCGAGGAAAGCTTCTTCGCCCTCGGCGGCGACTCCATCTCCGCCATCCAGCTCGTCGGGGCCTCCCGCCGCCGGGGCTTGCGCCTGAGCCCCCGCGATGTCTTCGAACGGCGTACGGTCGAACAACTCGCCGCCCTCGCCCGCACGGTGGACGACACCGCCGCCCCCGTCGAACGCACCGCGCGCAGCGCCCCCCTCACCCCCATTCTGCGCCGGCTCGTGGAGCGCGGCGGGCCCATCGCCGACTACCACCAGTCCACCGTCCTGCACACCCCGGCCGGAGCGACCGCCGAACAGCTCACCGCCGGACTCGAACGCGTCCTCGACCACCACGACGTCCTGCGGGCCCGGCTCACCCACCGCACCCTGGAGATCCCCGCCCCCGGCGACGCCTCCGGGCCGACGCCGCTGACCCGGATCGACGCCGTCGAGACCGCTGACGAGGAGCTGCTGCCCACCCTGCGCGCCCGGGCCCGCGAGGCCGCCCGGCTGCTCGACCCGCACGGCGGAGCCATGGTCCGGGCCGTCTGGCTGGACGCCGGGCCCGACCGGGGCGGGCTGCTCGCCCTGCTCATCCACCACGCGGTCGTCGACGGGGTCTCCTGGCGCATCCTCACCCAGGACCTCGCCACCTCCCTCGAAGCCGCACGCCACGGCCGTACCGCCGAACTCCCGCCGGTGGAAACCTCCTTCGCCGACTGGGCGCAGGGCCTGGAACGGGCCGCGCAGGAACCCGCACGGGCCGCCGAGGCCGCGCACTGGACCACCGTCCTCCGCGACGGGGGAGCGGCCCTGCCCGCCCTCGACCCGGCCCGGGACACCCTCGCCACCGTGACGACGGTCCCCGTCGAACTCGCGCCCGAGCACACCCTGCCCCTCCTCACCGACCTCCCCGAACGCTTCCACACGGGCCCCGACGCCTTCCTCGTCACCGCCCTCGCCCTGGCGCTGGCCGCCTGGCGCGGCGACACCGAGCCGGTCCTCGTCGACATCGAGGGCCACGGGCGCGCCGACCACCTGGTGCCCGACGCCGAACTGTCGCGCACCGTCGGCTGGTTCACCGCCGTCCACCCCGTACGCCTGGACCTCGGCGGCCTGGGCGGCCTCGGCCGGTCGAGCGGCGACGAGTTGGTGGGCGCGGTCAAGCGGATCAAGGAACAGCTGGGGGCCGCACCCGACAACGGTCTCGGCTTCGGCCTGCTGCGCCATCTGCATCCCGAACTGCGCGACACCCTCGCCGCCCTGCCCGAGCCGCGCATCGCCTACAACTACCTGGGCCGCTTCGGGAGTTCCGGCACGACCGGCCGGTCCGGCTCACCGGCCCCCTGGAGCCCGGCCCTGACCGGATCGCTGGGCGGCGGAGCGGACGACGCGCTGCCCGCCTCGCACACCCTCACGCTCAACGCCTCCGTCGTGGACGGCCCCCACGGGCCTGCCCTCCAGGCCGGCTTCAGCTTCCCCGGGCGGCTGCTGGAGACCGCGGAGGTCGAGCGCCTCGCCGCCCTCTGGACCACCCACCTGCGCGGCCTGGCCCGCCTGCTGGACGACCCGGCGGCCGGCGGGCACACCCCCGGCGACTTCCCGCTCGTCGAGGTCGACCAGCCGGAGATCGACGCCCTGGAGGCCCGCGCCCCGCTCGCCGACCTGCTGCCGCTCTCCCCGCTCCAGGCCGGGCTGTACTTCCTCACCGGCTTCGGCGCGGAGGGCGACGGACCCGACGTCTACACCACCCAGACCGCCCTCGACATCGAGGGCGACCTCGACCCCGAACGGCTGCGCCGCGCCGGACGCGCCCTCCTGGCCCGCCACCCCAACCTCCGGGCCGGATTCCACGGCCGCCGGGGAGCCGACCCGCTCCAGGTGATCCCGGCCGAGGCCGAGATCCCCGTACACGCCTACGACCTCACCTCACCCGAGCTGACCGAGGGGCGGCGACAGGGCCGGGCGCAGAACATCCTGGCGGCCGACCGGCGGCAGGGCTTCGACCTGACCGCCCCGCCACTGCTGCGGCTCACCCTCGTCCGGCTCGGCGAACGCCGGCACCTGCTCGCCGTCACCTCCCACCACATCCTTCTCGACGGCTGGTCGGGGCCGCTGCTCGTACAGGACCTGCTCGCCCTCTACCGGGGCACGCCCGGACCCGCGCCCCGCCCCTACCGCGACTACCTGCTCTGGCTGAAGGACCGGGACCGCGCCACGACGCAGAGCCTGTGGCAGCAGGCCCTCGCCGGGATCGACGGTCCCACCCGGCTCGTCCCGGAAGCCGCCGCGATGCCCGCGGGCACGCCCGAACGCGTCGACATCCCGCTCCCCGACGACCTGGTGGCCCGCGTCCACGCCTTCGCCCGCGCCCGCGACGTCACCGTCAGCACCGTGCTCCAGAGCGCCTGGGGCCTGCTGCTCGGCCGGCTCACCGGTCGCACCGACGTGACGTTCGGCGTCACCGTCTCCGGACGCCCCGCCGACCTCGACGGCTCGCACGACATGATCGGTCTGTTCATCAACACCGTGCCCACCCGGGTCACCGCGCGCCCCGACCAGAGCATCGCCGCACTCGTACAACAACTCGGGGCGCAACAGGCCGTGCTGATGGATCATCAGTACGAGCCGCTCGCCGAGCTCCAGCGCCTCGCCGGACACCGTGAACTCTTCGACACCCTCGTCCTCTTCGAGAACTTCCCGGTCGACGCCGAGGAGTTGCGCCGCACCGAGGAGCGGGCCGGACTGCTCGTCACCGGAGCGCGTGGCCACGACGCCACCCACTACCCGCTGGTCCTGGTCGCCCTGCCCGGCCGCGACCGCCTCGCCCTCGCCCTCGACCACCGCCCCGAGCTCCTCACCGCCGATCAGGTCGCCACCATCGGCGACCGGCTGCTCGCCGTCCTGGAACAGCTCGTCGACCACCCCGACGCCACCGCCGCCGCCGTCCTGCCCGGCCTCGCCGAGCCCGCCCGCCTCGACGGGCCCACGCGCGCCGTCACCCCGCTCGGCCTCGCCGGACGCTTCCTGCACCAGGCCGCCGAGACGCCCGACGCGCCCGCGCTGCTCGCGGGCGACGAGGAGTGGAGCTACGCCGACCTCGCCGCCCGGGTCACCGCCGTCGCCGGCCGACTACGCGACCTCGGGGCCGGCCCCGAGCGGCTGATCGCCGTCGCCCTGCCCCGGAGCGCCGACCTGGTCGCCGTGCTGCTCGCGGTCTCCGCCACCGGAGCCGCTTACGTACCCGTCGACCCGGACTTCCCGGCCGACCGCGTCGCCTACCTCCTGGCGGACTCCGACCCGCTGCTGGTCATCCGCCCCGACCACCCGGTCCTGGCCCCGGGACCGTACGCCGGCCCCCTCACCGAACTGCCCGGCACCGCGCCCGCGCCCGAGGCGACCGCGTACGTCATCCATACTTCGGGCTCCACCGGCAACCCCAAGGGCGTCGTCGTCACCCACCGGGCCCTCGCCAACCTCCTCAACGCGATAGCCGAGAGCCTGGACTCCGGGCCCGGCCACCGGCTGCTGGCCGTCACCACCGTCAGCTTCGACATCGCGGCCCTGGAACTCTTCGTCCCGCTCGTCACCGGGGCCGCCGTCATCCTCGCCCGGCGGGAGGAGGTCCTCGACCCGCTGCTGCTGTCCGCCCTCGCCGAGCGCACCGGAGCCACCCACCTCCAGGCGACCCCGTCCCTGTGGCGCGGCATCATCGACGCCGCACCGGGGCTGCTGGACGGCCTCTGCGTCCTGAGCGGCGGCGAACCGCTCCCGGCCGACCTCGCCGAACGCCTCGCCACCGGCGGAGCGCGGCTGCTCAACCTCTACGGGCCGACCGAGACCACCATCTGGTCCACCGTCGCCGACCTCGCCCCCGACGGCGGAACCCCGCACGTCGGACACGCCCTGCACAACACCACCCTGCGCGTCCTGGACCCCTGGCTGCGGCCGGTGCCGCCCGGTGTGCCCGGCGAGCTGTACATCGGCGGCGCGGGGCTCGCCCGCGGCTACCTCGGCCGGGGCGCGCTCACCGCCTCCCGGTTCACCGCCGACCCGTACGGCGCACCCGGCAGCCGGATGTACCGCACCGGCGACCTGGCCCGCCTCCAGGACGACGGCGCCCTGTCCGTCCTCGGCCGCACCGACCACCAGCTGAAGGTCCGCGGCCACCGCGTCGAGCCCGGCGAGATCGAGGCCGTCCTGCGCACCCACCCCGAGGTCACCGACACCGTGGTCGTCGGCCTGCCCGACCCGAGCGGCGCGGTACGCCTCGTCGCCTACGTCACCGGCACCGCCACCGGCCTGCGCCCCTACCTCGCCGAACGGCTGCCCGAGCACCTCGTGCCCTCGGTGGTCATGGAGCTGCCCGCCCTGCCCCTCACCCCCAACGGCAAGGTCGACCGGGCGGCCCTGCCCGCACCCCAGGCCTCCGGAGGGGAGCGGGCCCGCGCGCCCAGGGACGCCCGCGAGGCCGTCCTCGGGGAGCTCTTCGCCGATGTCCTCGGCCTCGCCCACGCCGGACCCGACGACGACTTCTTCCACCTCGGCGGCCACTCGCTGCTCGCCATGCAGCTCGCCAACCGGCTCCGCTCCACCCTCGGCGTCGAAGTCGCCCTGCGCGACATCTTCGAGCACCCCACCCCGGCCGCACTCGCCCGGACCGTCCTGCCGCGCCCGGTCGCCCGCACCGCCCCCGTACGACGGGAACGCCGCCCCGGCGAGAGGATCCCGCTGTCGTTCGCGCAGAGCCGACTGTGGTTCCTGCACCGCCTCGACGGCCCCAGCGCCACCTACAACCTGTTCATCGTGGTCCGCCTCGGCGGGGAACTGGACCGGGAGGCGCTGCGGCTGGCCGTCGGCGATGTCGTCGCCCGCCACGAGAGCCTGCGCACCGTCTACCCGGACGCGGACGGGCTGCCCCACCAGTACATCCTTGAGGAGGAGAGCGCCCGCGCCGTCTGCGACCGGGCCGTCGCCGAGGTGGCGGAGGTCGCCGAGGCGGACCTCGAAGCGGCGCTGCGGGCCCGGGTGACCCAGCCCATCGACATCATCGAGGAGATCCCGCTCAGGGCTCAGCTCCTGCGCACCGAATCCGACCACGTCCTGGTGCTGACGCTGCATCACATCGCCGGTGACGAATGGTCGATGCGCCCCCTCGTCGACGATCTGCGCACCGCCTACACCGCACGCGTCACCGGCACCGGCCCCGACTGGCGGCCGCTCCCGGTCGACTACGCCGACTACGCGCTCTGGCAGCGCGAGGTCCTCGGCGAGCTGAGCGACCCCGGCAGCCAGGTAGCCCGCCAGGCCGCCTTCTGGGAGCGGACGCTCGCCGGATCGCCCGACGAACTCGCCCTGCCCTACGACCGCCCGCGCCCCGCCGAGGAGACCCACGAGGGGGCCACCGTCGCCTTCGCCGTCGACCCGGCGGTCCACGCGGACCTGCGGACCCTCGCCGCCCGCAACGGCACGAGCGTCTTCATGGCGGTCCAGGCGGCCCTGGCCGTCCTCCTCTCCGCGCACGGCGCGGGCACCGACATCCCGCTCGGCACCCCGGTCGCCGGCCGCACCGACGAGAAGTTCGACGACCTCATCGGCTTCTTCGTCAACACCCTCGTCCTGCGCACCGACCTGAGCGGCCGCCCCACGTTCCACGAACTGCTCGCCCGGGTCCGGGACGCCGACCTGGCCGCCTTCGACCACGCCGACCTGCCCTTCGAGCAGCTCGTCGACATCGTCGCCCCGGAGCGCACCCTCGCCCGCAACCCGCTCTTCCAGGTCCTGCTGGTCTTCCAGAACGTCTCCGAGGACACCTTCACGCTGCCCGGACTCGACGTCACCCCGGTCAGCGCGGACCCCGGAGTCGCCAAGCTGGACCTCCAGTTCACCCTCGCGGAGCGACCCGACGGGGCCGGCATCAACGGCATGCTGATCTACCAGACCAGCCTGTTCGACCGTGCCACCGCCCAGGCCCTGGCCGACCGTTACGTCACCCTCCTCGCCGCTCTGGTCGCCCGACCCGAACTCCCCGTCCACCGGGCCGCCGTGCTCAGTGCCCCGCAACGGGCCCGGGTGCTCGCGGCCTCCACCGGAGAGGAACGCCCCCTGCCGGAAGTGTCCCTGCCGCACCTCCTCGCCGAGCGGTACGCCGCTGAGGCGTCCTCACCCGCCCTGATCGACGGCGAGGACACCCTTTCGTACGAGGAGTTCGACCGGCGCGTGGGGCGGCTCGCCGCCCTCCTGCGGGACCGGGGCGTCGGCCCCGAGGCCCGGGTCGCCGTGGCCCTGCCCCGGAGCGCCGACCTGGTCGTGGCCCTGCACGCCGTCCAGCGCGCGGGCGGAGCCTATGTGCCTGTCGACCCGGAGTACCCGGCCGAACGCGTCGCCCACATGCTCACCGACGCCGGCCCGCGCCTCCTGATCACCCTGACCGCGCTCCGGGAGCGGCTGCCCGTCCCCGACGGCCTCACCGTGCTGGAGCTGGACGCCCCGGACGTTAGGGCCGAACAGCACGCGGCCCTGGCCACCGGAGTCCACCCCGCCCTGCGCCCCGAGCACGCCGCGTACGTCCTCTACACCTCCGGCTCCACCGGCCGCCCCAAGGCCGTCGTCATCACCCACACGGCCCTCGTCAACCGGCTCCGGTGGATGGCCGGCCACTTCCCGTTCACGGCCGAGGACCGCGTCCTGCAGAAGACACCGGCCGGATTCGACGTCTCCGTATGGGAGTTCTTCCTGCCGATGCTGACCGGGTCGGCCCTCGTCGTCCTGCCCGACGGGCTCCACCGCGACCCGGCCGAGGTCGCCGGGGCGATCATCCGGCACCACGTCACCACCGTGCACTTCGTCCCCTCCATGCTGGCCGCCTTCGCCGCCGAACCCCGCGCCGCCGACTGCACCGGACTGCGCCGGATCATCGCGAGCGGCGAGGCACTGCCCGCCTCCCTGGCCCGGACGGTGCGCCGCGTCCTGCCCGGCGCGAGCCTGCACAATCTGTACGGGCCCACCGAAGCGGCCATCGACGTCACCGCCTGGGAGGCCACCGGGGAGCCGGACGGGAGCGTGCCCATCGGCCGCCCCGTCCACAACACCGGTACGTACGTCCTCGACGCCGGACTGCGCCCCGTCCCGGACGGTGTCACCGGCGAGCTGTACCTGAGCGGCCCGCAGCTCGCCCGCGGTTACCACGGGCGGCCCGCCCTCACCGCCGACCGCTTCGTCGCCCACCCGTTCGGCGCGCCGGGGGAACGCCTCTACCGCACCGGCGACCTCGTACGACGACGAGCGGACGGCGCACTGGTCTACGTGGGCCGCACCGACGGCCAGATCAAGCTGCGCGGACTGCGCGTCGAACTCGGCGAGATCGAGGCCGTCATCGCGGAGGACCGGCGGGTCGCCGCGGCGGCCGTCGTCCTGCGCGAGGACACCCCCGGACGGCCGGTGCTCACCGGCTACCTCGTCCCCGCCGACGGCACCTCGCCCGACACCGGGGAGATCACCGAACGCATCTCCCGGCGGCTGCCCGACCACATGGTGCCCACCGCCCTGATCGCCCTGGACGCCCTGCCGCTCACCCCCAGCGGCAAGCTCGACCGCGCCGCACTGCCCGCCCCCGACCTCGCCGCCACGGCCACCGCCATCGCGCCGCGCGGCATCCGGGAGGCCGTGCTCACGGCGCTCTTCGCCGAACTGCTCGGCATTCCGGCGGCCGGGGCCGAGGACAGCTTCTTCGCCCTCGGCGGCGACAGCATCCTCTCCATCCAACTGGTCGCCCGCGCTCGCAAGGCCGGAATGGCCCTCACCCCCCGGGACGTCTTCGAGCACAAGACCCCGGCGGCGCTCGCCCGCGTCGCCGCGACCGCCGGACCCACCGCCGTGCCCCGACTGGATCCCGCCGGACGGGCCCCGCTCACCCCGATCATGCGGTGGGCGCTCCAGCAGGGGCCGATCGACGGCCTCCACCAGTACGCCCACCTCGTCACCCCGCCGGAGGCCACCCGCGCCACCCTGACCGCCGCCCTCGGCAGGCTGATGGACCGTCACCCGATGCTGCGGGCCGCCCTGGTGGGCGAGCCCGGCCATCAGGCCCTGCACATCCCCGGGCCCACGGACCCGTCCGCCGACCCTATGCTGCTCCCGGTGGACGCGGCGGGGGAGACGGCCGAGCGGGCGGCGGAGCTGACCGCCGCCCGGACCGCCGAAGCCGTCGACCAACTGAACCCCGAACAAGGCGAGTTGGTGCGGGCCGTCTGGTGCGACCGGGGCCCCGGACGTACGGGGCGCCTGGTCCTGGTCATCCACCACCTCGCCGTCGACGGCGTCTCCTGGCGGATCATCACCGCCGACCTCGCCGCCGCCCACGACGACGTCCTCGCCGGAAAGCCGCCCGCCCCGCCCGGCGACTCCACCTCCTTCCGGCAGTGGGCCCTCGGGCTCGCCGACGCCGCGACCACCCCGGCCCGCCGCGCCGAAGCCCCCGCCTGGCGGGCCCGCGAGGAGCGCGACGCCCCCGCCCTCGGAGCCCGCCCCCTCAACCCGGCCCGCGACACCCAGGAGACCGTCGCCCACCTCGAACGCACCCTGGACCCCGACCTCACCCTGGCCCTGATCACCCGCGTCCCCGCCGCCGTCCACGGCTCCGTCCACGACGTCCTCGTGGCCGCCGCCGCCCTCGCCCTCGCCCGCTGGCGCGAGGAACGCGCCGAGCCCTCGGGGCACGACGTGATCGCCGTCGAGGGGCACGGGCGCGAGGAGAGCGTCGTGCCGGGAGCCGAACTATCCACCACCGTCGGTTGGTTCACCAGCTGGTACCCGGTCGCGCCGGACCTCTCCGCAGCCACCGCTGCACCCGGCGACGAGGCCCGCCGCGCGCTCATGGCCGTCAAGGAACATCTGCGGGAGACGCCCGACCAGGGCATCGGACACGGGCTGCTGCACCACCTGGACGACCCGGCCGGCCCCTCCCGCACCCCGGAGATCGTGCTCAATTACCTCGGCCGCTTCTCCGGCCCCGGCGGCACGGCCGACGCCGAACCGGCCGCGTGGACGCCCGCCCCGGAGGCGCTGCCCGCCCTGCGCCCGGTCCGCAACACCGTCCCGGTCCTCTTCCCGCTGGAGATCATCTCCTCCACGGTCGACGGCCCGGAAGGCCCCAGGCTCGCCACCCGCTGGACGTACGCCACCGGCATCCTCGACGCCACCGGGGCCGAACGCCTCCTTGACCTGTGGTGCGAGGCGCTGCGCACCCTCGCCGACGCCCCGGCCGACCCGGTCCACACCCCGTCCGACTTCCCCCTCGTACGACTGGACCAGGGGCAGCTCGACACGCTCCGGGAACGGTGGCCCGCCCTCCAGGACATCTGGCCGCTCACCCCGCTCCAGGAAGGGCTGTACGCCCTCACCCACCTGGCGGGCGACGACCTCGACGTCTACACCATGCAGCTCGCCCTGCGCCTCACCGGCGACCTCGACCCGGCCGCCCTGCGCCGGGCCTACGCCGGACTGCTCGACCGCAACCCCGGGCTGCGCACCGCCTTCGTCGGCGCGGGAAGCCGTCCCGTACAGATCGTGCTCGACGACGTGGCCCCCGACTGGACCGAGAACGACCTGCGCCCCGAGCCCGCCGACGCACGCGAGGACGCCCTGCGGGCGCTCGCCGAGGACGAGCGCACCCGGCCCTTCGACCTCACCGCGCCACCGCTGCTGCGCCTGCGGCTCCTGCGCCTGGGGGAGCGGGAACACGCCCTGCTGGTCACCAACCACCACGCGATCCTCGACGGCTGGTCCGTGCCCGTCCTGATCCAGGAACTGCTGTCGCTGTACGCCTCCCTCACCGGCCCCGCCGAACCCCCGGCCCCGCGCCGGTCGTTCAGGGACTTCCTGGCCTGGCGCACCGCCCAGGACGAGCGGGCGGCGAAGGACGCCTGGCGAGAGGCGCTGGAAGGGATCACGGAACCGACCCTCATCGCCCCCGCCGACCCCGGCAGGCGACCCGCCCTGTCCGACCGGATCCCGCACCGGCTCGACGAGGCGCTGCGCGAACGGCTCCAGTCGCTCGCCAGGAGCGCCGACGTCACCCTCAACACGGTGATCCAGTTCGCCTGGGGGCTGCTGCTGGCGCGGCACACCGGGCGCGAGGACGTCGTCCTCGGAGCCACCGTGTCCGGGCGGCCGCCGGAGCTCGACGAGGTCGAGAGCATGACGGGCCTCTTCATCAACACTCTGCCGGTCCGGGTCGACCTGCGCGCTGGCGGCACCGTACGCCAGGCACTGGCCCGGCTCCAGGCGGAGCAGGCGAAGCTCTCCGCCCACCAGCACCTGGGTCTGGCCGACATCCAGCGGAGCACCGGAGCGGGCGAACTCTTCGACACCCTGCTGGTGTTCGAGAACTACTTCGTCGACGGGGAAGGGCTGCGCCGCGCGGAGCGGTCCGGGGAACTCGCCGTCACCGGCAGCGAACACACCGACGCCACCCACTACCCGCTGACCCTCGCCGTGGTCCCCGGCGGTCACCTCACCCTCGAATACCGGCCCGACCTCTTCGGGCCGGAGGAGGCGGCCGCCCTGCTGGGCCGGCTCGTCCATCTGCTCGCCGAGGTGAGCAGCCGCCCCGACACCCGCGTCCACCGCCTCCAGGCGCTCGACCAGGCCGAGCGCCACCGCGTTCTCGACGACTGGAACCCCGCCCCCCGGCCCCACCCGGACCGGACCCTGCCCGACCTCTTCGCCGAGGCGGCCGCCACGGACCCCGAGGCCCCGGCCCTGGTCTGCGGCGACACGACCCTGACCTTCCGCGAACTGTCTGCGCGCGCCGCCCGCCTCGCCCGCGAACTGATCGCCCGGGGCGTCGAACCCGAGGATCTCGTGGCGCTGATGCTGCCGCGTACCGAGGAGATGCTCATCAGCGTCCTGGCCGTGCACCAGGCCGGAGCCGCCTACCTGCCGCTGGATCCCGACTACCCGGCCGAACGCCTCGCGTTCATGCTCGCCGACGCCTCGCCCGCCCTCCTGCTCACCACCACCGCCCTCGCCGGACGGACCGGACACCCGGCCACCGTGCTGCTCGACGCCCCCGGGACAACGGCCGCACTCGCCGCCCGATCGACCCAACCGCCCACCGACGCCGACCGGTTGCGACCGCTCCGTCCGGAGAACCCGGCGTATCTCATCTACACCTCCGGCTCCACCGGCACCCCCAAGGGAGTCGTGATCACCCACCGGGGCGTCGTCAACCTCTTCCACAGCCACCGCCGGGCCCTGTACGAGCCGGTCGTCGAGCGCACCGGCCGGACCCGGCTGCACGTGGGGCACGCCTGGTCGTTCTCCTTCGACGCCTCCTGGCAGCCCCAGCTGTGGATGTACCACGGCCACTGCGTCCATGTGCTGGCCGAGGACATCCAGCGCGACCCGGAGCAGTTGCACCGCTATCTGCGGGAGCACGCCATCGACTTCATCGAGGTCGCCCCCACCGTGCTCGCCCAGTTGGAGCAGGCCGGGCTGACCGAGGGCGGGAGCTGCCCGCTGCCGCTGCTCGGCGTCGGCGGCGAGGCCGTACCCGACAGCCAGTGGGCCCGGCTGCGCGAGCTGCCCGGCACCGACGTGGTCAACCTGTACGGTCCCACCGAAGGCACCGTCGACGCGATGATCGCCCATGTCCGGGACAGCGAAAGGCAGTTGATCGGCCGGCCGGTGGACAACGCCCGGGTGTACCTGCTGGACGCGGGACTGCGGCCGGTGCCGCCCGGGGTGCCGGGGGAGATGTACCTCGCGGGGGCCGGACTGGCCCGTGGCTACCGGGGCCGGGCCGCGCTCACCGCGACCCGCTTCGTCGCGGACCCGTTCGCCGCCGACGGCGGCCGGCTCTACCGGACCGGCGACCTGGCGCGCTGGACCGAGGACGGGGCGGTGGAGTTCCTCGGCCGGGTCGACGACCAGGTGAAGATCCGGGGCTTCCGGATCGAGCCGGGCGAGATCGAGACGGTCGCCGCCGCCCACCCGGACCTCTCGCGGGCGGTCGTCACCGCCCGGGAGGACGACGGGGTGCGCCGCCTGGTCGCGTACGCGGTGCCCCGGCCGGGCACCGCCCCCGACCCGGTCGCGCTGCGGGCCTGGCTCGCCGAGCGGCTGCCCGCGCACCTCGTTCCGGCGGCGGTCGTTCTGCTGGAGACGCTGCCCATGACCGCCAACGCCAAGCTGGACCGGGACCGGCTGCCCGCCCCGGACTTCGGCGCGGCGGTCGGCGGCCGGGAGCCCGAGGGGGAGCGGGAGAGGGCGGTGTGCGCCGCCATGGCCGAGGTGCTCTCGCTGCCCAGGATCGGCGCGGACGACGACTTCTTCGCCCTCGGCGGCGACAGCATCGTCACGGTGCGGCTGGCCGGGGTCCTGCGGGCCGGGGGCTGGGAGGTCGCCCCGCGAGACGTCTTCCGGCACCGCACGGCCGCCGGCCTCGCCGCCGGACTACGGCGGCAAGGCACGAGCGAGCCCGTCGTCGGCGGGCGCGACGGTGGCTGACCGGACGCAGCATGCCCGAGGGGGATCCGGCCGGTGCCGGATCCCCCTCGGGTGCGCCCCGCGGACCACGGGCGCGACGTGGCCCGGCGGCCCGCTACATCTTCTTGAGCATGCCCTCGATCTCGTCGACCGTGGCGATGGCGAAGGTGTAGTTGGCCATCACGAAGTGCCGCGAGGGGAAGGCCCGTCCGGCCTTGACCGCGGGCACGCCCTTCCACAGTTTGTGGTCCAGCAGCTGCTGGGTGGTGGGCGTCGCCTTGCCGTCGGCCTGCACCGAGTAGATCAGCGCGTCGCAGTCCTTGAGGACGTCCATCTCCTCGTAGCTCTTCGGCACGAAGCCCGCCTCCTTCTCGGGCAGCCCCGCCCCGATCCGCAGACCGACATCGCGCATCACGGTGACCAGCGGCGTCCCGAGGAAGAACTTGCCGTTCGGGCCGCCGCTCAGCGGGGCCCAGGTGGTGGTCTCGATCTGCTTGCGGTAGGCGGTCTTCACCTCCGCGATCCGGCCCTCGTACTCCTTCTTCTTCTCGGCCAGCCGGCTCTCGCGGTTGACCGCCTTCGCCAACTTGGCGATCTGCTCGTTCCAGAACGCCCCGCTGGTGTGCCAGTCGAAGTAGGCCACCGGCGCGATGGTCTTGAGCGGAGCCGACTTCTCCTTGTAGAACTGATCGATGATCAGATCAGGCTTCAGGGCCGCGATGGCCTGGGAGTTGGGCGTACCCGACGCACCGATCGTGGCGACGCCCTTGAGCTGCTCATAGCTTTCCTTGGGCAGCAGCTGAGGGTTGGCCGCCCCGTCGGGGATGCCGACGGGAACGATTCCGAGGTCGAGGAGCATCAACGCGTCGTAGTTCTCCAGAACCACCACCCGCTTCGGATCCTGCGGGACCTTCACGGTCCCGTTGTCCGTCTCCAGGCTGCGCGTCGCCGCGCCGGACGGCTCCTTGGAGCCGCCGTCCGACGTCTTGCCGTCGGACTCGCTCACGCCACAGGCCGTCAGCCCTAACGCCGCCGCGGCACCCGTGAGTCCGCCGAGGACGCGCCTGCGCTCCACCGGTCCGGACAGGAAACGTGAACGTGCCATGTTCACTCCTTCGTTCAGAAACAGAGAGATCTTCCGGCCGCATCGGAACGCAGCCGGAAGTAAGGTATGCCTAACCTATCGCTTCCGGGCAGGATTCAGGGAGCCGACCGTCCCGATCAGTCATGAGGAGTCCGCACGCCATGAGTACGGCCGCGACCGACGAGCGCCGAAACCGCAGGCCAGGGCGCATACATGTGACCACCGTGCGCAGAATGCGCCGCATCACGCCCCGCATGGTCCGGCTGACCCTGGGAGGTGATGACCTGTCAGAATTCAGCAGCAATGGGGGTGATCAGCATGTCGCCCTGTATTTCTACGAGCCCGGCGTCGAACTGCCCCGGCCCTTCACGACCGAGGCGGCCCGAGCCCTGCTGCCCGTCGCCACACCACGCCTGCGCCGCTACACCATCCGCGACCACCGCCCCGAACTCCGCGAGGTCGACATGGACTTCGTGCTGCACGGCCCCGACCAACTCGCCTCCGGGTGGGCCGAGCGGGTCCGGCCGGGGGACGAGGTGATCTGGTTCGGCCCGAGCCCGGCCTACCCGGTGGCCCCCGTCACCGATTGGACCCTCCTCCTGGGCGACGAGACGGCGCTGCCCGCCATCGGCGCGATCCTCGAAGAACTCCCCCCGGGCCACCAGGTCCTGGCCGCCGTCGAGATCGCCGACCGGGCCGAGGAACAGCCCCTGCCCACCCGGGCCGACGCCACCGTCACCTGGCTCCACCGCCACGACCGCGCCCACGGCGACCTCCTGCGCGAACATGCCACCGCCCTGCAACTCCCGGACGGCCAGGGGCGCGTGTGGGGCGGCGCGGAACGCGGTGTCATGCGGGAGCTGCGCCACCACTTCGTCCAGGTCCGCGGCCTCGACCGCGCCGACACCCACCTGACCGCCTACTGGACCCAGGGCGAAACCCAGGACAGCGAGGTCTGACCCCCACCATGCCTTCCGCATTCCTCAACGGCATCGACCTCGTCCACGACGACACGGGCGGCGACGGAGAGCCCGTGCTGCTCGTCAACGGCACGGGCGCCACCCGCACCGCCTGGCGCGCCCACCAGACCCCCGCCCTGGTCGCCGCGGGCTACCGGGTCATCGCCCCGGACAACCGCGGCATCCCGCCGAACGCCTTACCTCCCGGCGGCATCACCCTGGAAGCCATGGCCGCGGACCTGGCCGCGCTGATCGAGCACCTGGCCCTCCCGCCCTGCCGCGTCGTCGGCTTCTCCCTCGGCGCGTCGATCGTCGGCGAACTCCTCCTCACCCGGCCCGAACTCGTCAGCCAGGCCGTGCTGATGGCCGGCCGGGCCCGCGTCGACCCCTTCGGTTCCGCCGTCTCCCGCGCGGCCGCCGACCTGTACGACAGCGGAGCCGCCGTCCCCGCCTCGTACCACGCCGTCTTCCAGGCCCTGTGCTACCTCTCGCCGCACACGCTGCGCGACCCGAGCGCCGTACGGGACTGGCTCGACGTCTTCACGTACGCCGACGGCGCGACGGGCCCGGGCGTCCGCGCCCAGTACGAGGCGATGGGCGACACCGACCGGCTGCCCCGTTACGCCACGCTCGACGTACCGCTCCTGTGCATCGGCTTCGCCGACGACGTCATGATCCCGGCGGCGGCCACCCGGGAGATCGCCGACACCGTCCCCGGAGCCCGCTACACCGAGATCGAACGCTGCGGCCACTACGGCCATCTCGAACGCCCCGCGGAGGTCAACGCCGCCATGCTCGACTTCTTCGCCCGCCGCTCCGGGGACGCGTGCCCCGCGGCCCCCGGTCGCGTCGCGTCCGCACCCGCCCCCGCACGCGGACGGGGTGGAGCGTGAACGCCCCGGCCGAGCAGCCGCGCCCGTACGAGCCCACCACCCGCGACGGGCTGAGACTCCTCGCGGGCTGCCTGAGGGACCGTCCCGCCCTCGCCGCGCTCGCCGTCCTCGGCGGACTCGTCTACCAGCTCGCGCTGATCGCCCTGCCCTGGTTCATCGAACGCGCCGTCGACCAGGGCATCGTCCACGAGGACCGCTCCGCCCTGTGGCACTGGGCCCTGATCATCGTCGGGGCCGGCATCCTCGCCGCCCTCGCGGAGATGGTCCTCGGCTGGTACTCCACCCTCCTCGCCACGACCCAGGGCAACCGCCTCTACATCGCGCTGGCCGACCGCGTCTCCCGCCTCGACGCCCGGGCCGTCGCCCGGTACGGGGAGGGCGACCTCGGCATGCGCGGCACCCGCGACGTGGACCTGGTCCGCGGCTGGCTCTCCGGCGTCGCCTCGTTCCTCACGGGCGTCACCGGCTTCGCCGTCATGATCGTCGCGATCATGCGGCTCGACCCGCTCCTCGCCCTGATCTGCCTGCTGTGCGTGCCGCCCCTGGTATGGATCAACACCTATTGGTTCCCCAAGCGGTTCGGCGCGGCCAACACCGCGCTCTCCGCCGCCCACGGCAGCCGCGCCGACGCCGTCGAGGAACTGCTCTCCGCCAGCGCCGCCGTCCGCGGCCTCGGCGGCGAACCCGCCCTGGTGCGACGCCACCACGAGCGCAGCGCCACCGTCACCGAACACACGCTCACCACCGGCCGGGTCTCCGCCGGCTGGGCCGCCCTCTCGCCCTTCGTGCCCGCCCTCGCCATCGGCGCCGGGCTCGGCCTCGGCGGCGTCGCCGTGCTGCGCGGCACCATGTCCGTCGGCGGCATCGTCGCCTTCACCAGCTGGATGAGCATGCTCGTCCTGTGGGTCGGCGTCATCACCCTGCGGATCAGCCAGCTCAGCCAGGCCACCACCGCGGCCCGCCGCCTCCAGGACGTCCTGCTGCCGCACCCCACGGACCGGGCCCCGGGAACGGCGGCGCTGCCCGCGACCGGCGACCTCACCGCCGAGGGCGTCGGCCACAGCGCCGGGGGACACCCGATCCTCGCCCCGGTCGACCTCACCGTGCGCCCCGGCGAACTCGTCGCGGTGACCGGCCCCACCGGCTCCGGCAAGACGACGCTGCTCAGGATCCTCGCCGGGCTCCTCCCGCCCACCACCGGCACCGTGCGCTTCGGTGGCCGCCCGCTGGAGGAGGCCGACACCGCCGAGGTCCACGCCAGGCTCGGCTACGTACCCCAGCGCCCCGTCACCGTCAGCGGCACCCTCGCCGACAACCTCCGGCTCGGCTCCGCCCACACCGACGACGAACTGCGCCGCGCCTGCCGTACCGCCGCCCTCGACGACTACCTCGACGCGGCCCCCGACGGACTGGACACCCTCGTCGGTGAACGCGGCAGCACCCTCTCCGGAGGCCAGCTCCAACGCCTGGCCCTCGCCCGCGCCGTCCTGCGCAAGCCACCCGTCCTCCTCCTCGACGACATCACCTCCGCGATCGACACGACCACCGAACGCACTCTGCTGGAGAGGCTGCGCGCCTGGTCCGGCGAGACCGCGATCGTCTGCGCCACCCACCGCGGCGGCTTCCTCGACGCGGCCGACCGCACCCTGACCCTCGCCCCGGCCGAGGCGGCCGCCCCCGACGACATGGAAGAGCGGGTGACCACCGGTGGCTGAGCACCAGCGCCTCACCGCGACCCCCGACCAGCGCCGCGTACTGCGCAGGGCCTGGCCCCATATGCGCCCCGAGCGCCGGGGCATCACCCTCGCACTGCTGGCCGGCGCCGCCGCGACCGCCACCACCGTCGCCGTACCCGCCGTCATCGGCGCGGGCGTCGACCAGATCCTGGAGCGGGACCGCTCCGGCCTGTTCACCGCCGTCGCCGCCCTGACCGTACTGGCGCTGCTGCGGCTGTTCCTGTTCCGCCAGTCCGAACTGCTCCTCATCGCCGTCGGCGAACGCGTCGTGCGCGCCCTGCGCGAACTGGCCGTCACCCGGCTCTCCCGGGCCCCGCTCCGCTTCCTCGAAGCCCACCCCTCGGGCGATC
Organism: Streptomyces sp. SID14515; assembly: GCF_010548505.1. Lineage (NCBI taxonomy): Bacteria > Bacillati > Actinomycetota > Actinomycetes > Kitasatosporales > Streptomycetaceae > Streptomyces > Streptomyces sp. SID14515. The sequence continues at coordinate 85,936 of NZ_JAAGMH010000065.1, forward strand.
TGCTCAGACGCACCACCACCGAGATCGCCGACCTCGCCAACTTCGTGCGCAGCCAGCTCCCCGACGTCCTCACGGTCGCCGCGTATCTCCTCTTCACGACCGTCCTGCTGCTCACCTACTCGCCGCTGCTGACCCTCGCCCTGGCCCTGGTGTTCGTCCCCGCCATCGTCGGCGTCCTGCGGCTCTTCAAGAAGGCCGCCAACCCGGCTTTCGCCGCCGAGGCCGCCGCCGCCGGCACCGTCGCCACGACCTACCGCGAACTCGTGCAGTCCCGCGAGATGCTCCAGACCGGCGGCGGCATCGGCTTCTGGCGCGAGCGCTTCCTCGCGGACAACGAACGGCGCTACCGCGCGGCCCGGCGCAGTCAACGCAGCCTGTTCCTGATCAGCCTCGCCCGGATCGTCCAGAGCCTCACGACGGCCGTGCTCCTCCTGGTCGGCGGCTGGCTGGCCGCCCGGGGCTCCATCAGCGTCGGAACGGTCGTCGTCTTCATCCTCGCCACCCGCCAGCTGTTCGACTCCGCCACCCAGGCGTCCAACCTCGTCGGACAGGTGCAGATCTCCCTCGTCGGCCTCGCCCGGCTGCTCGACCTGCTGACCACCACGGCCCCCCGCGCCGAGATCCACGCCCCCCGGCCGGCGCCGGACGACGCCGCGCCGCGGGGCCCGGTCACCGCCGAACGCGGCGCCCTGGACATCGAGGACCTCCACTACTCCTACGTGGCGGGCACCGAAGTCCTGGGCGGGCTCTCCGTACGGGTGGAGGCGGGCGAACGGGTCGGACTCGTCGGCCCCACCGGCTCCGGCAAGACGACCCTCGCCAAACTGATGACCGGCCTCTACACCCCGGACAGCGGCACCGTCCGCTACGACGGCCACGACCTCGCCGCCCTCGACCCCGCCGAACTGCGCCGCCGGATCGTCCTGATCCCGCAGCGCGTCCACATGATCGAGGGGACGCTCCTCGACAACCTCCGGCTGGTGCCCGGCGACCCCGACGAGCACAGCATCGCCGAGGCCGTCGAACACCTGGGCCTCGCGGGGTGGATCGGCTCGCTCGACGAAGGCCTGCACACCGACCTCGGACGCGGTACGGGCCGGCTCTCGGCCGGTGAACTCCAACTGATCGGCCTGGTCCGCGCGGCGCTCCTGGACCCGGCGGTCCTGGTCCTCGACGAGGCCACCGCCGACATCGACCCCGCGACGGCACGCACCCTGGAATCCGCGATCGACACCCTGCGGGCGGACCGCACCCTCATCGTCATCGCCCACCGCGAAGCCACCATCAAACGGCTTCCCCGCATCATCCGACTCGACGAGAACGCCCTGCTCGCCCACAACTGAACTCCGGTCGGAGGCGGCCCCGCACCTCCCGGTGCGGGGCCGCCGCCCGCTGATCCTCGGCCGACGGTCGGACACCCCCTAGGCTGCGACTCCGAGCCGGCCCGACCCGACCCAGGAGCGCACACCCTCATGCACGACCCCGTCCGCCAACTCCCCTTCCCCGACGCCCTCCGCCCGGACGCGTCCCCCGCACCGCATCCGCTGCTCGCCCCGGTGACCGGATACCTCGGCACCTGGCGGGGCACGGGCCGGGGCGGGTATCCGACGCTGGAGGCGGAGTTCACGTACGCGCAGGAGGTCACCTTCAGCCACGACGGGCGGCCCTTCCTCGCGTACGAGGCGCGGGCCTGGCTGCTCGACGCCGACGGGCGCCCCCTGCGACCGTCCGCCCGGGAGAGCGGATGGTGGCGGCTGCAGCCGGACGGGCGGGTGGAGGCCCTGATCACCCAGCCCACCGGCATCGCGGAGATCTCGGTCGGCCACGCCCGCGACGGCGCCGTCGACCTCGCCACCGAACAGGTGTCCCTCGCCCCCACCGCCAAGGAGGTCGAGGCCACCCGCCGCCGCTACACCCTGACGGACCGGGACACGCTCTCCTTCGTCCACGATCTCGCCGCGATCGGCCGGCCGCTTCAGCACCACCTCTCGGCCGAACTCCACCGAGAAGCCCCTGGCCAGCGCGTTTAGTTGCCGGAGCGTGACCAAAGCGGCGATTGGCCGCCGGAGTGCGGGGCAGGTGCACGGGAAGCCAGGAGAACAGGAGCACCATCCCGATGTCCCTTCCCTCGTACCCGGATCCCTCGTACCCGGGGCAGCCCGCGGCCGGTCAGGACCCCTACGGCGGCCAGGCGCCCGCACGGACCAACGGCTTCGCGGTCGCCGCTCTCGTGCTCGGCCTCGTCGGCTGCCTGCTCTTCTGGACCGTGGTGGGCGGGCTGCTCCTCGGCCTGCTCGCCATCGTCTTCGGCATCGTCGCCGCGCTCCGCACCCGCCAGGGCCGCGCGCCGCGCCGGACGATGGCGATAGTCGGGGCCGTGTTCGGGGCGCTCGGGCTCATCGGTTCCGCGGTCGTCCTCGTGGTGGCCATCTCCGTGCTCGACTCCGAGGAGTTCAAGAACTTCGAGGACTGTATGGACCGGGCCAGTGGCCAGGCGGCCGAGAACCGGTGCACGGACGACTTCATCGACGAGCTCAGCAACTGACGGACCCCGAAGGACCCGCCCCGCAGGTCCGAAGGCGTACGCTCGGCCCATGGTGCACGTACTGAGCAGCAGGATTCTGCTGCACCCCACCGATCCCGAGCGTTCCCGCGCCTTCTACGGCGAGGCACTGGGCCTCGCCGTCTACCGGGAGTTCGGTACGGGCCCCGAGCGCGGCACGGTCTACTTCCTCGGCGGCGGGTTCCTGGAGGTCTCCGGCCGGAGCGAGGAGCCGCCTTCGTCGGCCGTGCGGATCTGGCTCCAGGTCGACGACGCCGAGGCCGCCCACGACGAACTGCGGGCGAAGGGCGTGAGCGTCCTGCGACCGCCGCAGCGCGAGCCCTGGGGACTGGTCGAGATGTGGATCGAGGACCCCGACGGGGTGCGGATCGCCGTCGTCGAGGTGCCCGACGACCATCCGCTGCGCTACCGGCCCTGAGCGACGGCCCCGTCCGTCAACGGCCGCAACTCCCGCGCCACGAACGTGTCGAAGTCGCCCGGCGGCCGTCCGGTGAGCCGCAGCACGGTGTCGGTGACCCGGTCCTCGGCCCCCTCGGCGATGGCCCGGTCCAGTCCGGCGAGCAGCTCCGCGAACGGGACGGGTATCCCGGAGGCGGCGAGCCGGTCGCGCATCGCCTCGTGCCCCAGGTGCTCATGGACCACCGGGCGTCCGGTGCCCCGGCCGACGGCCGCCGCGACCTCGTCGTAGCTCAGCGCCCGGGGGCCGGTGACGACCAGGTCGGTGTCGGGGGACCGCTCGTCGGTCAGGGCGTGTACGGCGACGGCGGCGATGTCCTCCGCGTCCACGAAGCCGACCCGCCCGCCGCCCGCGGCGGTCCTGATGACCCCGGCCTCCCGGATGCTCAGCGCGTGCAGATGGTCGCCGGTGAAGTTCTGCATGAACCAGGACGGCCGCAGCACCGCCCACGCCCCGAAGAGGTCCGGCAGAGCCTGGTGGACGAGGCCGGTCGCGGGCCCGCCCATCGGGATGGCGGAGGAACTGAGCAGCACCGCGCGGCCCACACCGGCGTCCCGGGCCCGCTCCAGGAAGGGCAGCATCAGCTCGGCCGGCTCCGGATGGCCGACCGGCGGCACCAGATAGACCCGGTCCACGCCGGTCAGCGCCGGACCGTGGCTCGCGGAGTCCTGCCAGTCGAAGCGGACCCGCTCCGCGCCGGGAACAGGGCGGGCGGCCCGGGAGGCGGCGCGCACCCGGTGGCCCGCGGCGGAGAGCCGGGCCGCCACGCGGCTTCCGGTGGTGCCGGTCGCACCGATGACCAGGGTTGCCGCGGGGGTTGAGTCGGGCTTCATGAAGGCTCCGTCACCTAGAATGTGGACCCTGGGTCCGTTTCGTGGTCGACGATACGGACCGCTGGTCCGTTTTGCAATCGAGGAGCGCCATGACCGCCCGCACGCCCCGCAAGGACGCCGTCCGCAACCGTGCGGCCGTCCTCGCCGCGGCCGATGACCTCTTCGCCCGCAGTGAGAGCCCCGCGGCCATCACGATGGCCGACATCGCGGCGGCGGCCGGCGTCGGCAAGGCGACCCTCTTCCGCGGTTTCGGCGACCGCACCGGGCTGATCCAGGCGCTGTTCGCCGCCCGTCTCGAACCGATCAGGGCCGCCGTCGAGGACGGCCCTCCGCCGCTGGGCCCCACGACCCCGCCGCACCGGCGGATCCCCGCCCTGCTCGATGCCGTCCTGTGCCTCAAGCTCGACAACCGGCACCTCGCCCTCGCGCTGGAGGACACCGGCGACGCGGGCCCCTACCGGGCCGAGCACTACGAACGCTGGCACCGCGTCCTGCGGGACATGCTGGACCGGATCGACGGCCTCACCGACAGCGCGTTCGCCGCCCACGCCCTGCTGGCGGCCACCCGCGCGGATCTCGTCGAACACCTGGTCACCGGGCAGGGCATGTCGCACGAGGAGATCCGCGCCCACCTGGCGCGGTACACGGCCCAGGTCATCGGAGCCGACGCGCCGGAAGCCTGACCGGCCGCCTCCGCACACCTGTCCACACCCGCCCGGTGCGCACCGCCGGTTGCATGCGCACCGGGTGTTTGCCACGGTGTCCCTGGGCAGGCGTCCTGGTGATCTCCGGGCCGTGCCGCCCGCAGACCGCCCGCAACGGAAGCACACAGCAGAGAAGGAGGGGTTCGATGTCCTCGAAGCGACGTCGCAAGAAGAAGGCCCGCCGCAAGAACGGCGCGAACCACGGCAAGCGTCCCCAGAGCTGAGACGACGACGCGGCCCCACCGGGCGGAGGAGCCCGGTGGGGCCGCGTCGGTTTCCGTGGGCCGGGGGAGGGCCGTGCGGAACTCGGGTCCTGATGGTGATGCCCGACCAGCGCCGGGTTCACACCCCAAGCGGTGCCGTTGGTTCCGTTCCCGCCCGGGCGCAGACCGACGCCGCCGTGCCGACCGCGTACTCCAGCATCGCCTTCGTCCGCCCGGCGGACAGCGCCGGATCCCACCCGGCCTCCACCCCGAGCCAGGTCAGCATCCCCGCCATGAACGCGTCGCCCGCGCCGATGGTGTTCACCACCCGCACCGGCAGGGCGGGAACCGAGACCGCCGGGGCGTCATGGACGTACGCGGTCGCGCCCCGCGCCCCCCGTGTCATCACCACCAGCCGCCCCTGCCCGGCCAGACTGCGGCAGCTCGCCTCCGGGGCCGCGTCCGGCCACAGCCGCACCAGGTCCTCGTCGCTCGCCTTCACGACCTGCGCCAGCGAGCACAGCTCGCGCAGCCGGTCCGCACTCCGCACCGGATCGAGCGTCCGGTCCTCGCGCACGTTCGGGTCCACCGCGAGCAGCCCCGAGCGGGCCGCCGCCCGCGCGGTCGCGGCCACGACACCGGCCGCCGGCTCCACCACCGCGGCGAGCCCGCCCACGTACACCGCGCCGAAGCGCGCCGCCTCCGGCGCCCGGTCCGGCAGCCGGAAGGTCGCCGTGTCCCCGAGATGGAAGTGGTACGTGTTCCCGTGATCGCCCGGGTCGGCCACCGCGAGCGCCGTGGGCAGCGCCGACCGGGCACTCAGCGAGAGGTCGACGCCCGCACCGGTCAGCCATGCCTCGATACGGCCCCCGAAGGCGTCGTCGCCGAGCCCGCCCACGAAGGACGGCCGCCCGCCGAGCCGGGCCAGGCCCACCGCGACGTTCGCGGGCGCGCCGCCCGGCTGGGCCGACAGCACCCCGGCGGCACCGCCGGCCGGGACCAGATCCACCAGCGCCTCGCCGAGCACGAGGACGGCGCCGGGGTCCGGAGCGGCAGCCGGGGTCATGGACTCCGTCACGGCTCCACCACGATCTTGCGGCCGATTCCCGCCTGGAAGCGCTCGATCGCCTGCGGGTACTGCTCCAGCGGCAGCCGGTCGCTGATGAACACCGACGCGTCCAGCACCCCGCTCGCGAAGAGTGCGGCGGCCCGCTCGTAACTGTGCAGGACCGCCATCGAACCGGTGATGGTGATCTCCTGGTTGTAGATCCGGTACGGCTCGATCACCGCCGTCGTCGCGTAGTCGGCGACCCCGAACTGGAGGAACGTACCGCCCTTGGCGACCCTCCCCAGACCGTCCTGGATCGCCCCGGCGTTGCCCGTGGCGTCGATGACCACGTCCCAGCCGCCCGGACGGTCCAGCTCCTCGGCACGGGCGGCCGCGCCGGTGCAGCCGAGCGTCGTCGCGGTGGCCAGCCGCTGGGCGTTGATGTCCAGCATGTCCACCGACGCGGCGCCGGTGCGCTTGGCCAGCTCCAGCATCATCAGCCCCATGGTCCCGGACCCGTAGATCAGCACCTGGGCCCCGAGATTGCCGTTGAGCACGTCGTAGCCGCGCACCGCGCAGGACAGCGGTTCGATCAGCGCCGCGTCCCGGACGTCGATGTGCTCCGGCAGGCGCACGCAGTTGGCCACGGGCGCCACCGCGAACTCCGCCGCGCCGCCGGGCACGGTGACACCGATCGCCGCCCAGTTGTCACAGAGGTTGCCCCGGCCCGAACGGCAGTAGCGGCACTCGTGACAGTGCAGCGAGGGGTCCACGGCCACCTTGTCGCCGATGGACAGTTCGGTGACGTCCGCCCCCAGGCCCACGATCTCCCCGGCGAACTCATGCCCCGGGACGATCGGCAGGGTCGGCGCGAACTCGCCCTGGAGGATATGGAGATCGGTGCCGCACAGCCCGCACGAGGCCACCTTGACGACCACGTCGCGCGGGCCGGGCGTGGGGTCCGGGACGGTGGTCACGGAGACCTTGCCGACGGATTCGACGATGGCTGCCCTCATTTGACTGCTCCCAGCGAGAGGCCCTGGACGAGTTTGTCCTGGGCGGCGTAGCCGGCGACGAGCACCGGCAGGGACACGACCACGGACGCCGCGCACAGCTGGGCGAGGAAGAGACCCTGGCTGGTGACGAAGGTGGTCAGATGGACGGGTGCGGTACCGGCGACCACGCCGGTCAGCACCCGTGCGAACAGCAGCTCGTTCCAGCTGAAGATGAAGCAGATCAGGGCGGTCGCGGCGATCCCGGGACCGGCGACCGGGGCGACCACCCGGCGCAGCACCGTCGGCAGCCGGGCCCCGTCGACCTGCGCCGCCTCGATGATGGAGACGGGGACGTCCGCGAGGAAGGACTGCATCATCCACACCGCGATCGGCAGGTTCATCGAGGTGTAGAGCAGGACCAGCAGCCAGATGTTGTCCAGCAGGCCGGTGTTCTTCGCGAACAGGTACACCGGCAGCAGTCCGGCGACCACGGGCAGCATCTTGGTGGACAGGAAGAAGAACATCACGTCCGTCCACTTGCGCACCCGCCGGATGGACAGCGCGTACGCGGCCGGAAGCGCGAGCAGCAGCACCAGCACGGTCGAGAAGAACGAGGCCGCCAGCGAGTTGACCAGCGGGGGCCACGGGGTCGGCCCTCCTCCGCCGCCGAAGAACGTGCGGTAGCCGTCCAGCGTCAGCGCGGCGGCGAGCGACGGCGGGTTGGTCGCCGCGTCGGCCTCCGCGTGGAAGGACGTCAGCACCATCCACAGCGCGGGCAGACAGAAGCCGATCCCCACCACCCAGGCGACCACGCCCAGGGCGGCCGAGCGCCGACGGGCCTTGCGCGTGGCGGCGTTGGCGGATGCGGATGCGGATGCGGACGTGGACGCGGGTGTCGCGGTCGAGACGCTCATGCGCGGCTCGCCTCCTCACGGAAGAGGGAGGAGACCACCCGGAGCGCGAAGGTGGCGATGATGATCGTGCCGATCACCACGACCACACCGGCGGCGGACGCCAGCCCGTACTCATGGGCCCGGTAGAAGGTCTCGTAGACGGTGTACGGGAGGTTGGCGGTGCCGAGACCGCCGGAGGCGATCGTGAACACCGCGTCGAAGTTCTGCACGATGTACACCGACCCGAGCAGGATGCCCAGTTCGAGGTAGCGGCGCAGATGCGGCAGGGTCAGATAGCGGAATATCTGCCAGGGTCCGGCCCCGTCCAGCCGCGCGGCCTCCATGATCTCGGCCGGCCGGCTCTGCAGCCCGGCCAGCAGGATCAGCATCATGAACGGCGTCCACTGCCACACCAGCGACGCCTCGATGGCGATCAGCGGCATCTCGGTGGTCCACTCGGGCTGCGCTATGGACTCGATCCCGAACAGCTCGCCGAACCAGGTGAGCGCCCCGTTGAACAGCCCGTACTCGGGGTTGTAGAGCGCGTGCTTCCACAGCAGCGCGGCGGAGACCGGCACCAGCAGGAACGGGGTGATCAGCAGGGTGCGTACGAACCCCCGGCCGAAGAAGGTGCGGTCCAGCAGCAGGGCGAAGACGAGCCCCAGCACGACGCTGACGATCACGACGGACGCGGTCAGGACGACGGTCGTCACGACCGATTCGCGCAACGCCTCGTCGGTGAAGACCGATGCGTAGTTGGACAACCCGGTGAAGTGGCGCTTCTCCGGCTTGAGGGAGTTCCAGTCGAAGAGCGAGATCACCAGGGTCGCCACGAAAGGCAGTTGGGTGACGGCGATCAGGAAGATCAGCGCGGGCAGCAGGGGCGCACGGGTCGCCCAGGCGCGCCGACGGTTCCCGGCGCCCGGCTTCTTCGCCGGAGCCTGCGGTGAGGCCGTGGCCTCTCTGGTTGCGGTGACGGTCATCGGTACTCCTCCGCGACCTTCTCGGCCAGCTTCTGGGAGGCGGCGAGCGCGGCGTCCACCGACTGGCGGCCCGCGATGGCGGCGCTGATCTCCTGCGCCACCCGGGTGCCCAGATCGGTGAACTCCGGTACGCCGACGAACTGGATGCCCGCCGTCGGGCGGGGCTGGGTGCCCGGATTCTTCGGATCGGCCTCGGAGATGGCCCGCTCGGTGACGTCGGCGAACGCGCCCGCCTCCGCCCGGTAGTCGGGGTTGGCGTAGGTGGAGGCCCGTTTGCCGGCGGGAACGTTGGACCAGCCGCTGGTGGCGCCGACGAGCTCCTCGTACTCCTTGCTGGAGGCCCAGGACACGAACTTCCAGGCGTCGTCGGACTTCTTGGACGCCTTCTGCAGACCCCAGGCCCAGGTGTAGAGCCAGCCGGAGCTCTTGGTCCGCTCGACGGGCGCGGGGACGTAACCGATCTTCCCCTTCACCGGGGAGCCCTTCGCCTCCAGGGAACCGGCGCCCGCGGTGGCGTCGTACCACATGGCGGTCTTGCCCTGGGTCATGTTGTTCAGGCACTCGGCGTACCCGGACTGCGGGGCGCCGAGCTCACCGTGCTTGCGCACCAGGTCGACATAGAACTTCGTCGCCTTCTTGAACTCCGGTGCGGTCAGGCGCGGTTCCCAGTCCTCGGTGAACCAGGTGCCGCCCATCGTGTTGACGACGGTGGTCAGCGGGGCGATGACCTCGCCCCACCCCGGGAGCCCGCGCAGGCATATGCCTTTCATCCCGCGCTCCGACCCGTCCGTCTGCTCGGCCAGCTTCGCCACCTGCTCCCAGGTCGGCTTCTCGGGCATGGTGAGGCCCTGCTTCTCGAAGACGTCCTTGCGGTACATCAGGAAGGACGACTCCCCGTAGAACGGCTGGGCGTAGAGCTTGCCGTCCTCGGCGGTGAGCGAGTCCTGGAGCGGTTGAAGGATGTCCTCCTGGTCGAAGGCGGTGTCGGCCTTCGCGTAGTCGTCGAGAGGGTGGAGCCAGCCGTTCTTCGCGAAGAACGGCAGCTCGAAGTTGCTGATGGTGGCGATGTCGTACTGACCGGCCTGGTTGGAGAAGTCCTGGCTGATCTTGTCCCGTACGTCGTTCTCGGGCAGCACCGTGAAGTGGACCTTGATGCCGGTCTCCTTCGTGAAGTGCTTCGCGGTCAGCTTCTGCAGTTCGACCATCTGCGGGTTGTTCACCATCAGCACGTTCAGCGCGTCACCGCCGCCGAAGGAGGTCCCGCCCGCTCCGGCACAGCCGGTGGCGAGCAGGGCCAGGGCGGCGGTCACGGCACAGGCCCGACCGCGCATACGTGGTCGGCGGCGGCGTCCTGGATGAGGCATGGGGGCTCCTGATCAGTCGTAGCGGCTCGGTGATCGGGTCGTTGCGGGCATGGCGAGCCAGGCCCCGGCGTTGGTGGGGGAGTGGCGGAGAGTCGTGCGGTCGGCGGTGCGGGCGGGCCGGTCAGACGCGGATGACCTGGGGGCCCAGGAGGGAGTAGCGCTGGGCCTCGGCCGAGGGGAGCCCGGCGTCGGTGACGATCGCCTCGAAGTCACCGACCCCGGCGAACCGGCAGAAGCTCACCGCCCCGAACTTGCTGTGGATCCCGGCGAAGATCCGCCGCCGCGAGCTCCGCAGCGCCTGCGCCTTCACCTCGGCGACGGCCGGGTCCGGGGTGGTGAGGCCGTACTCGCGGGAGATGCCGTTGGCCCCGAGATACGCCAGGTCGATGACGAAGTCCGCGAGCATCCGGGAGGCCCAATGGTCGACGGTCGCCATCGTCGAGCCGCGCACCCGGCCGCCCAGCAGCAGCACCGAGGTCTTCTCCGCCCCGGCGAGGGAGGTGGCGACGGCCAGGGAAGCGGTGACCACGGTCAGCGGCCGGTTCTGGGGAAGCGCCTCGGCCACCAGCTGCGGGGTGAAGCCCTCGTCGACGAAGACCGTCTCGGCGTCGCCGAGCAGATCGGCGGCGGCGGCCGCGATCCGCGACTTCTGGGGCACGTTGCGGGTGGTGCGGACGGCGAGCGTGGTCTCGAACCCGGCCGACTCCACCGGGTAGGCGCCGCCGTGGGTCCGGCGGACGAGTCCGTGCTCCTCCAGCACATGCAGATCGCGGCGGACGGTCTCCTTGGCCACCTTGAACAGGTCCGCGAGGGCGTTCACCCCGACCGACCCCTCCCGCCGGGCCGTGTCCAGAATTCCCCGACGGCGTTCCTCGGTGTCCACGGCGCACTTCCCTGGTCGCTGCTGGGCCCGTTACGGGCAGGGCCCGCTTGTCCGTTCGGGCTCATGTGTCGTTTGTACAAGCAGTACCAGGGCCACGAACAGCCGCTTCACCAGATCTGCTCGGCCCGTTCATGCCCGTTTCCATGAATGCGACGGTGCTGGTCAGGGCCGGTGCGGCCGCTGATCCGGTCGCCCGGGACGCCCGCTTTCCCGTGGCTGCTGCCCGAATGGCGCCCGAAGTGCGGAGCCCCGGCCTCCGCGGCACCGGGAAGAGACGCGGGAAGGCCGGGTCAGGAGGGGCGGGCGGCGCGGGAGATCCGGGGCTTGAGACCGGGGCGGCTCGGGGCAGATCAGGAGAGCACGGCGCTGGCCTCGCCCTCGCTGCGAGGAGGCCGGGTCACCGAACCCCTGCCGGGTGACTCCGGATAGAACCCATTGGCCCAGCGCCGGAACGGTCCGATCGGCCCGTCACCGGAAGCTGGCCCGCGAGCGGCCGGGTGGGCACGGTGCTCGGCCGCAGCTCGTGCCAGAAGGCCGGCGCGGACCGGCCGCTCGGGTAGGGCAGGGCTGGCGCCCCCGCCACGTCGGCCGGTGTCGGACCCTCACTGATGGTCGCCCGTACTCGCGTGACACTCCCACGACTCCCCCTCCAAGATCGCTCGCACGGAGGCTGCCCGGAGCCGCGCCGATATCCTCCCGACACGCCGCACCTCACCCGAACGGGACGATGGGTGCGACGTGTTGACAGGTGGGTCTCGGGTGCGTCAGAGCCCGTCGCCGAAAGCCTCGGCCAGCTCACGCCATGCGGCACGCGGCAGCCCCGCCCCGCCCTCCTCGGCGGTGAGCACCTGCAACGCGACGTGGTCCGCACCGGCGTCGAGGTACTCCTGGGTCCGGCGCTTCACCTGCTCGGCGTCGCCCAGCGCGAAGAGGGCGTCGAGAAGACGGACGCTGCCGCCGCCCTCGAAGTCGCCTTCCGTGAACCCCAGGCGCAACAGGTTGTCGGTGTAGTTGGGCAGTTGGAGATACATCCCCAGCATCGTCCGCGCGGTGGTGCGGGCCCGGTCGAGGTCGGTGTCCAGCACCACGCTCAGCTCCGGGGCGAGCAGTGCGTCCGGGCCGAGCGCCTCGCGGGCCTCCGCGGTGTGCTCGGTGGTGACGAGATAGGGGTGCGCCCCCAGCGACCGGCCGGCCGCGAGCTTCAGCATCTTCGGCCCGAGAGCCGCCAGGACCCGGTGGCCGGAGCCCACGGACGGTTCGGCGGCGTCGAGCGCGTCGAGATAGGCCACCATCGCGCTGTACGGCTTCGCGTACTGCGGCACCATCGGTCCATGGCTGACGCCCAGACCGAGGACGAACCGGCCACGCGCTTCCGGACCGATCGCCGCGATCCCGGCCGCCACCTCCTCGGCCGTGTGGTTCCAGATGCTCAGGATGCCGGTGGCCACCGTGATTCCGCGGGTGGCGGCCACGACGGCGGCGGCGTCGCCGGGCGTCGGGCTGCCCCCGATCCAGACGGTGCCGTACCCCAGTCCTTCGAGTTCGGCGAGCGCGTCCGTGATCGCGCCCTTGCCCGCGTCGTCCACCCGCGAAGGATGCAGGGCGCCGCTCCAGATCCCCACGCGTCCGAAGGCCCTGCCCGTACCGGAAATCTCAGAAGTCATGGTGTGATCAACAACGGCCCGGTCCAGCTATTCCTGCCCGGCCGGGATTCACCCGCCCGGGCGTGCGGAGCCTGCGCGCCCGCTCAGTCCTCCGGGATGTCCTTCATGAACACCACTCCGTCGATGCGGGCGAGGTGCGTCGGGTCGAGCGGCGCGTAGCCGAAGTACGGGGACGTACGCCGCACGGGGTCCGCGGCGTCGAGGGCGGCGGTCAGCTCGGCGGCGTCCAGCAGGCTGGGCTCGTCCGGGAGCGCGTACAGAGTTCCTTCGAGGGTGTCCGGCGGCGGAACGCCGACCCCTTGGTGCCGCATCGTGCCGAAGGCGGTGGCCAGGAAGCCGTACTCCTCGCCCAGGCGGGCGTTGACGATGGAGCCCGCGCTCCACCACTCCAGCCGTCGGCCGCCCATCCGCATCGAGCTCATGTCCCGCTGGAGATGGCTGTTGTGGGCGTGCACCAGGACCGGGCCCCGCTCGGCGAGCGCGAGGAGGTTGTCGGCCATCATCTGATCCCGCAGGCCCGTCAGCCGGGACAGCCGGCTCGGCGAGGTGTCGGCCATCCAGTAGTGGTAGCGCAGCAGACCCGAGGCGGCCCGTGCGTACAGGCGCGCCCGGTCGAACGCGTCCCGCGAGGTCGCCGCGATCAGGTGCGGTGTCCACGCGTCGAGCAGCGCGCTCAGATCATCGGCGAGCAGCCGCAGTTGCCCGGCCTCGGCCGACCGCCCGAAGGACGCGGACGGATCCAGCATCGCCGCCGGGTCGGTCCACCGGTCGTCGGCGCCGAGCAGACGGTCGAGCGTCTCGGCGCTGCAGGGGAGCAGGCCCCGGTCCACATGGTCCGCGAGAAGGCGGTGGAGCCGGGTGAGGGCCTCCCGGGGGCTCGCGGCGTACGCCATCTCCAGCGGGCCGTCGAAGCCGGCGAGGCGAACCCGGTCGGACGCGGGCCGGCCGTCGTTGAACGCGCGCATCCAGCGCACCAGTTCACGATGGGCCGCGGAGGCCCCGAGACCGTGGCTGAACCCCCGCTCCAGCACCTCGTCGAGCGATCCCGCGCCCGTCGTCACATGGTCGTCCACCAGCAGTCCCGCGACGCAGTCGCTCTCGATGGCGATGGTCCGATAGCCCTCCCGCTCGACGAGCTGCCGGAAGAGCACGTTGCGCAGGCGGAGCGGGGCGTCCACCCCGTGGGTGGGCTCGCCCAGGGTCAGCATCCGGGGCGGCGAGGCGAACAGCTCCATGACGGCGGTCGCCTCGACGGCGTGGGCGATGTCCTTGATGTCGTTGGCCATGGCTTCAACCATATCGTTGAACCCTTGGTTGAAACTTTTCCGCGATAACTTCAGGATCATGCGGCAAAACCCTCAAACCACGGAACGCCTCAGGCCCGTCGACCTGGCCCGCCGGCACGGATTGTCGACGCAGGCCGTCAGGAACTACGAGGCGGCGGGGATCCTCCCGGCCGCCGACCGCACTCCTCACGGCTACCGCACCTACACACCGCTGCACGCGCACGCCCTCGACGCGTTCCTCGCGCTGATCCCCGGCCATGGACACGGGGGCGCGACGTCGATCATGCGGGCGGTGAACCGCGACGAGCCGGAGGAGGCGTTCCGCATCGTCGACGAGAGCCACGCCCAGCTCCTGGAGGACCGGCGGACGCTGCACGCCGTCGAGCAGGCCCTCCGTGACCTGGGTCCCGGCGCTGTGCCCGCACCCAACGAGGCATCGGGCCCCGGCGACATGTATGTGGGACCGCTGGCGGGAAAGCTGGGCATCAGGCCCGCCACCCTCCGCAAATGGGAGCGTGCCGGTCTCATGACCCCGCGCCGCGACCCGCGGACCGGGTACCGGGTGTACGACGCGACCGACGTACGGGACGCGGGCCTGGCCCACCAACTCAGGCGGGGTGGCTACCGACTGGAGCAGATCGCCCCGCTGATCGCCCAGGTCCGGGCGGCCGGCGGCCTGGAGCCGCTGGCCGCCGCCCTGCGCGACTGGCACGCCCGGCTGGCCGCCCGAGGGCGCGCGATGCTGGCCGGAGCCGCCGAGCTCGACGCCTACCTCCGCCGTCAGGCGGGCAGCCGCCCCAGCAGCGCGGCGAAGTCCGTGCCCGCGGGAAGCGTGCCGAAGGCGAGCCCCTGATCCCCGGCGAGGCGGGACGCGCAGAACGCGTCGGCCACCGCCCCCGGCGCGTGGCGCACCAGGAGCGAGCCCTGGAGCACGAGAGCGGCCCGTTCGACGACCCGGCGGGCCCGGAGCTGCGCATCCTGCGGGTGCGCCAGCTCGGCCCGCAGCTCCCGCCACGCCGCGTCGAGACGCGCGTCCGCCCCGGCCGCCGCCTCGATCTCGGCGTGGAAGGCCTCCACGGACTCGGGCTCACGCGTCAACGCCCGCAGCATGTCGAGGGCGTTGACATTGCCGGAGCCCTCCCAGATGCCGTTGAGCGGGGCCTCGCGGTACAGCCGCGGCATGCCGGACGCCTCGTCGTACCCGTTGCCGCCGAGGCATTCCAGGGCCTCGGCGACCGCGACGGGCTGCCGCTTGCACACCCAGTACTTGCCGACGGCGGTGGCCAGACGCAGAAAGGCGCGTTCCGCGCCGTCGCCCCGGTGCGCACGGTCGGCCGCGCCCGCCAGGCGAAGGGCCAGGGTCGTGGCGGCCTCGGACTCCAGGGCCAGGTCCGCCAGAACGTTGCGCATCAGGGGCTGGTCGATCAGCTTCGCGCCGAACACCGAGCGGTGGCGTGCGTGATGGGCCGCCTGCGCCAGCGCGGCACGGACACCGGCGGCGGAACCGAGCACGCAGTCGAGCCGGGTCATCGTCACCATGTCGATGATGGTCCGCACCCCCTTGCCCTCGTCACCGACGAGCCAGGCGACGGTGTCGTCGAACTCGGGCTCGCTGGAGGCGTTCGAGCGGTTTCCGAGCTTGTCCTTGAGCCGCTGGATGCGGAAGGTGTTACGGCTCCCGTCCGGCAGCACGCGCGGCACCAGGAAGCACGACAGACCGCCGGGCGACTGGGCGAGCACCAGGAAGAGGTCGTTCATCGGGGCGCTGGTGAACCACTTGTGCCCGCGCAGCCGCCAGGTGCCGTCGGACTGCTCGACGGCGGTCGTGGTGTTGGCCCGCACATCGGTGCCGCCCTGCTTCTCCGTCATGCCCATACCGGCGAGCAGGCCCTGCTTGGCGGTGGGGGTGCGCAGCCCGGGCTCGTACACCCGGCTGGTCAGCAGCGGTTCGTACACCTTGGCGAGGTCGGGGGAGCGGCGCAGCGCCGGGACGACGGCGTACGTCATCGAGACCGGGCACAGGTGTCCCTGTTCCAGCATCGTGGCCAGCATGAAGCCGCCGGCGCGGGCGACATGGGCCCCGGGGCGCGCGTCGGCCCAGGCGGCGCCCGCGAGCCCCGCACCCACCGAGGCGTTCATCAGGGAGTGATACGCCGGGTGGAACTCGACCTCGTCGACCCGGTGGCCGAAACGGTCATGGGTCCGCAGCTCCGGCTCGTGGCGGTTGGCCTGGTCGGCCCAGTGCTGGGCCTCCTCGCTGCCGACGTAGCGGCCGAAACGGTGCAGCTCGTCCACGTGCCACTCGGCGCCCTCGCGGCGTACCCCTTCGAGCAGCACCGCGTCGTCGGCGGCGTCGTGACCGGTGAGCGGCGGCGGCTGATTCGTCACCTCGTGCGTCACGGCGGTCGGGTTGCTGCGGGGTGCGTCGGACGTGGGCATCGGATCTCCTCCGGGAGGCGGGGCGGCGGGCTGGGCAGTGGCAGGAAGGCGCCGGCCCGGGTCAGGGTCCCGCGCCGGCGCAGCGCAGGGCCACGGCGGTCAGGCGATCGATGAGCCGGTCCGTGTCGTGCGCGGCCGAGGTGCTCAGGGGGTGGACGAGGACCTCGCCGATGGCGCCGGTGAGCGCGGCGGCGGTGATCTCCGTGTCCTGGCCGGGCAGCAGCTCCGCGGTGATCCCTTCTTCGATCACCGTGGCGAACAACGCCCGGTAGCGCCGCCGGAAGGCGAGCCGTTCCGCCCCGACCGCAGGTTCGGCGGGCGCCGCGAGCAGCGCGTACGCCAGGCCGGGGTTCTCCAGGGCGCGGCGGGTGAACACCTCCACCCCCAGGCGCAGCCGCCCGACCGGGTCGCCGTCGCCCTCCAGCACCTCACCCAGCACGTCCACCTCACGCTGTGCGGCGCGCCGGAACACCTCCACGGCGAGCGCGGACTTGGACGCGAAGTGCTGGTAGACGGAGCCGGCGGCGATCCCGGCGGCGTCGGCGACAGCCGTCACGGACGCCTGCGCCCAGCCGACGTCCGCCACGACCTCGGTGGCACGGACGACCAGATGCTCCCGGGCGGCTTCGAGGCGACGCACCTCGGCCGGTGTCTTGCGGTAGGCCATGAAAGAAGTGAACCATCATTCAGGGCTTCCCGCCATGCCCGGCCCCAACGGCTGTCGCCGACGGTCGCCGCGTGCTCGACCTCCGGCGAGGCCCGGGCCGCGCCCATGCCGGTCAGCCGTGGTCGTCCGGGACGATGTGCAGCTTCTGCGCGATGCGGGCGAGGGCCTTCTGGTCGGTCGTATTGAGCGAGTCGGGGACGGTGCGGCGTACGGCGCGCAGATGTGTGGGCGCTGCCAGGCGCACGATGTCGAAGCCGGTGTCGGTGAGTTCGGCCGGCGTGCAGCGGCCGTCGGCCGGGTCGGGAGTCCGCACGACCCAGCCGCGCTGTTCGCAGCGCTTGATGACGTTGGACAGGCGGGAGAGCGACCCGCTGGCGAGGAAGGCGAGCTCTCCCATCCGCAGCTTGCGCTGCGGGGCTTCGGAGAGGTGGCTGAGCACGAGGTACTCGAACAGGGTGAGACCGTGCTCCTGCCGCAGCGGCGACTCCAGCTTGCCGGGCAGCAGCAGGACCAGGGAGATCAGCCCCGTCCACGCCGCCTTCTCCTGCTCGTCGAGCCATCGCGGCTCCTCGTCGTCCTCGTGCTCGCCCGTACCGCTCATGGGTCCTCCCGTGCCGCTCATGGACCTTTCCGCCCCTCCGGCGCAGCCCGCCATCACTTTGCGCTTGAAGCTCCGGAAGCTGAACCGCTCGCACCGGAAGCCCCCGCCGGAGCGGCCATCAGGCGGACATCACCCACGGCCGCTCCGCCGGATACGCCTCGTCCAGCAGGGGCTTTCCGGATCCGGTACGCGTACGAGATCGACGCAGACGGCGGACGGGTCGGGCCGGTCGAAGCCCACGGGTTCCAGGTCGGCGACTCCGGGCCCTTCGCTGGGCAGGCCCCAGCCGAGCGCCTCCGCCCGGAACCGGCCGAGCGCCGTCTCGTCCCCGGCTGTGAAGTTCACCTGAACAATTTGCAGCGCCATGCCGCACACCCTGAAGCTCGCCCTGCGACTCCTGGGCACGGCCCGGATGATCTTGGCGTGACCGGTGCGGTCACAGGCCGCGACCAGCACTTCGGCCAGCTGCCCGGCCCGCTACTCGTACCGGTACTTCAGCGAATCCGCCTCCGTCCGCTCGATGTCGGCGATCGTCAGCTCCGGCATCCGCAGCTGGGTCAGCGTCACCTCGGCCGAGGTCGGCTGTGCCTCCGCCGGCAGCCACTGATCCGGCTTCCAGGCCGCGCTGCGCAGGAACGACTTCGGGCAGTGCGGGTAGACCTCCTCGATCCCCACCACCAGCGCACTGGCCGGCGGCTTGCCCACGGCGGTCAGTTGCGACAGCAGCTCCGGGCGGGTGGAGACGCAGGCCCGGCCGTTCACCCTGAGCGTCGTGGTGCGTCCCGGGATGACGAACAGCAGCCCGGCCCGTCCGGTGGCGATGACGTTCTGCAGGGTGTCCAGACGCTTGTTGCCGGTCGCGTCCGGTATCGCCACCGTCCGTGAGTCCAGAACGGCGACGAACCCGGCGGGTCCGCCACGCGGGGAAACGTCGCAGTTGCCCTCGGCGTCCGTGCTGGCGACCAGGACCAGCGACGAGCATCCGATCAACCGCCGGGTCTGATCGGTGAGTTCGGTCATCTGCTTGCGCAAGGCCGCGTCTCTGGGGAGCTCATAGGCCTGGCGCAGCGTCTCCTGGTCGGCAACGGCGTCGAGGCGGAGGGAGTCGAAGGCGGTGCCGGTAAGGGGTGGTGTCATGTCTCGACCCTAAAGGGCCGGGCCGGGCGCCAACCGGAGTCGCGCTGGCCCGGGGCGGCACAGGAGCGTCAGGAATTCATGGCCGCATGGTCGGACTCGCTGCGCAGAACACAGAATTCGTTTCCTTCGGGATCAGCGAGGATCGCCCAGCCCGAACCATCGGGGTTCCGGTGATCGGCGACGAAGGTGGCACCGAGTTCCAACAGCCGGTCCACCTCCAGATCGCGCGTGGTGTCAGGGCGCAGGCACAGATGGATCCGGTTCTTGACCGTCTTGGCCTCGGGCACCTGGTTGAAGTGCAGCACCGGCCCCTCCGCCAGCAGTACCTGGGTCTCCCGGCTGCCCGGCCCGTCCTCCGGATGCAGCGGACGACCTGTCACACCGCTCCAGAACCGCGCCAGCTCGTAGGCATTCGCACAGTCGATGGCCACGTTCTGCAATACCGAGATCATGCGCGCGAGCCTCTCTGATTCCTACGCCGATCGCAACCGGGTCGCCCCGTGCTCGACGTGCAGGGTGCGCCCCTGGTGACGCCTTCGTTTCTCCCCCATGCGAGGGAGGCGGATGGTCTGCGCGGGGGATGTGGCCGGTGCGGCGGCAGAGGGAATCTTGACTTCCATCATGCGGAACCGGAGGTCACGGTGGCTGTTCCTACGACTTTGCGGACACCTGGGGGCTCCGGCCCGCCGTTACGGGACACGGGGTGGGCGGTGTGGTCGCGGCGCTGGCCCACGTGGGCGCCGCACGCCGCCGCGGTGTGGGGCGTGTTGTTCGCCGCGGTCCAGGTCACGTGGGCTGCGTCGGGCGCCGCCGTGCCCTGGTCGCCGGATGTCACCTACGCGCCGACGGTCCAGCTCCTGCTGGCGGCCATCGCCGTCCTCGCCGCCGTGGCCTGCCTGGCCACCACTCGGACGCTTGCCGGGCGTGGCCGAGCGATGGTGGCAGCGGCGCTGATCCTGGCGGTCCCGGCCGCGGTGACGGGGATGGCCAGTCTGCCGGCGTACTTCGTGATGCTGGCGTCGTTCTCCGGGGTGGACAGTGCCACCGGCCTGGCGCACGACCTGTTGAGCGCGGTGGGCGCCGCCCTTCTCATCCTCGTAGGGCTGTCGTACCGCCGACGGCTGCGCGGCAGATGCCCCCGGTGCGGACAGGAGCACGCGGGAGGATTCGACGGTCCGCTCGCCCGCCCCGGCCCCTCCGTCGCGTCGAAGCGCACCCGCGTCGCGGTCCACCTGCTCATGTGCGGGCTTCTCCCGTGGGCCGGGGTCAAGACCGTCTGGACTCTGGGTGGCGATGCGATCGGCGTCACGGCGCAGGGGTGGCGGGAGGCGAACACCAGCGAGTCGGGGGTGGTGAAGGCCCTCGCGTCGGTGGGCGTCGATGTCACCGTGCTGGCGGCGATGGCCGCGATCTTCCTGTCGCTGGGACTGCTGTACCCGTGGGGGCAGGTGTTCCCCCGATGGACCCTGGTCCTCTCCGGACGGAGAGTCCCACGCCTACTGCCGTTGCTGCCGGCGTGGTTGAGCTCCGTCGGCCTGTCGGTGTACGGGGTCTGCCTGCTGGTCTACGCCCCGCTCAGCGCCACCGGAGTACTGCCGAGGATGAAACCGTCGGGGGTGTTCACCACCGGTTCCGGGATCACCTGGATGGTCGCCTTCGGCGGTCTGGCCTTCGCGGGCCTGGGCTTCGGCCTCATAGCGGCTGCCCGCTCCTACTCCGCCCGGACCCGCCCCAGCTGCGCTGCGACGTGGACCTGACGGAGAGCCATGGGTGCGACGGGCAAGAACCCAGGTCAGGCGTCGTTCTCGACGCTCCCGGAAGAGCTGGAGCGGAGGTGTTGCCCCGGCCGGGTGCTGCGGGCGCTACGACGAGGTGGGCAGGCGCGGGGAACGGAGCACGAGCAGGGTGATCTCGCTGGGGGCGAAGACGCGGAACGGCGGCCCCCAGAAGCCGGTGCCGCGGCTGGTGTAGAGGAGGGTGCGGGCGCCGTGGTGGCTGAGGCCGGCAAGGGCCGGCTGGTCGATGCGGACCAGGTGGTGGAAGGGCCAGATCTGGCCGCCGTGGGTGTGGCCGGAGAGCTGGAGGTCGATGCCGTCGGCTGCCGCCCGGTCGACGAACTTGGGCTGGTGCGCCAGGAGCAGGACGGGCAGGTCGGGGTCGGCGCCGTTCAACGCTCCGGAGAGGTGGGCGCCGTGGCCTGCCAGACCGGAGGACTCGGCGGTGACGTCATCGACACCGGCGACCACCAGGGTGTCGCCTTCGCGTTCGAGCAGCAGATGCCGGTTGCGCAGCGGCTCCCAGCCCAGCTCGCCCATCAGGTCGACCCAGCCCTGGGCCTCGCTGTAGTACTCGTGGTTGCCGGTGACGTACACACGGGCCCGAGTGGCCTGCACGGTGCCGAGAGGGACGGCCTGGGCGCGGCGGCGTTCGGCCGTGCCGTCCGCGATGTCGCCGGTGTGGCAGACCAGGTCGGCTTCCAAGGTGTTCACCGTCTCGCACACCCGCGCCGACCAGCGAGCCCGATCGAGTGGGCCGTAGTGGGTGTCGGTGATGAGGACGACACGGAGACCGTCCAAACCGGCGCCCAGGCGCGGGAGTTGCACATCGAGTCGGCGCACGCGTGGCACGCGGCGGGCCTCGGCGTACCCCCAGGCGAGCAGGGCGGCGGACACGCCGAGGACCGCCCAGGTGACGATTCGGGCCCGGTCCTGGCTCTCGCCGACTCCGGTCACGGTCAGGACGAGCCGCAGGAGGACCCCGAACAGAACGGACCAGGTGAACAGAACCCAGGCGGCGCCCAGCAGGGTGTCACCGATGATCGCCGCCCCGTCCTGCTGGCGTCGACCGTGGCCGCGCGCCATCGCGAGCGGCATGCCGACAAGGCCGAGGACGAACAGGGTGGTGCCGGCCAGGGTGACGGCCGACGGCCAGTGCTGGCCGCCGTACAGGAGCACCCAGCAGGGCACGGTCCAGAGCAGGACGGGGGCGATCAGAGGGAGATAGCGCATCAGGCGGTGCAGTCGGCTCTGCCGCGACGCCCGCGCCTCACCCTCGGCGGGCTGCGTGCTGCTGGTTTCGGTCACCGTTCCCCTTCCCCTCCCTGACATCTCCCGTCCCTGACCGGGCCGACATCTCGCGCACTGTATCCGGTCGCCCTCGGACCGGCCTCCACGGACGGGGACGGAAGGCGTAGCTGGAAGCACGCTCCGAGGTCCGAGGGGACGAGGACGAGGGCGCCTCGGTGGCGATGGGCGAGTTCGCGGGCGATGGCGAGTCCCAGCCCAGCGCCCCCGCGGTCACGGGAGCGGGCGTCGTCAAGACGGACGAAGCGTTCGAAGACGCGCTCCGCGTCCTTGGCGGGTACGCCCGGCCCGTCATCGTGCACGGACAGGACGACCTGCTCATCCTGGTTCCGTACGGTGACCTGGACGCGACTCGCGGCGTGGCGCGTGGCGTTGTCGACGAGGTTGCGCAGCAGCCGCTCGTAGTCGTCGGGGCTGCCGTGCACGTATGCGGGCGCGATGGCGTCCGCGGTGAGTGTCACCGGTCGGTCCGGCGGCTCGTACTCCTCGACGAGCCGGGAGACGAGGGCGGCCAGGTCGATGGGTGGACCGCCGTCGGTCGTCGGTGCGTGGGCGTCGAGGCGGGCGAGGAGCAGCAGATCCTCGGCGAGGGTCTGAAGGCGTCCGGTCTGCCGTGCGGCGGTGGCGACCGCCCTGGGCCAGTCGGTGCGTTCCGGATAGGCGAGCGCCACTTCCAGACTGGCCAGCAGGGTGGTGAGAGGGCTGCGCAGTTCGTGTGCGGCGTCCGCGACGAAGCGTCTTTGCCGGGCGGCGGCCTCGTCGAGGCGTTGCAGGGTGGTGTTGATGGTGGTGGCCAGGGCGGCGATCTCGTGCCCCGTGGCGGGCACGGTGACGCGCTCTCTGGGGTCGTTCGCGGTGACCGAGGCGGTGATGACGCGGATCGCTTCGACCGGCCGCAGCGCGATGCGTACGGTGAAGTAGGTGACGGCGGAGATCAGCACGAGGCCGACCAGTCCGGCCCGCAGCAGCAGGAGGTCCATGTTGTCGGTGATCGCCTCGGCCGTGTGGGGGAGTACCACCACATGGACCCGCAGTGTGGCATCCGCGTCGACTCCCAGAGCGGCGGCTTCGGCGCTGTCCAGTTCACCGGCCCAGATGTCGGTGAACAGAACCGGGTAGGTGCGGCCGGCCATGTCGAAGCTGCCCGCCGGTTCGTCGTCGTGGCGCTCCGGAATACGCATGTCGATTGTCGTGTAGTGCCAGCCCGAACCGGTGTCAGCAGGTTCGGAGAGCGCGGGCGGGGCGGGCAGCACATGGCGGGCGCCCGGGGCGAACACGTCCATTCCTCCGCCGGAGGCGACAGCTGTGCTGCGGCCGGTGGCGACGACCTCGTACGGCACGGCGCTTCTACGGCTGGGAACAACGCCTTCACGCAGTTGGTCGGCGAGAGCGAGGAGCGGGTCGCGAGCCTGGTCCTGGGCGATCTGCGTGCTCTGGCGGTAGACGTCGCGGTGCAGCCACCAGCCGATGGCGACCAGGATGACGGCGGCGGTCGAGGCGACGGCCAGGGCGGTACGGGCGCGTACGGACCGGGGCCACCAGCGGCGTCGCGGCTCAGCCGTGTTCACGGTCGTCGACCAGACGGTAGCCGATGCCTCGCACGGTCTGCAGGGACCGCCGGCGGAACGCGGCGTCCACCTTCTTGCGCAGCACGCTGACGCGCGCCTCCACCAGGTTCGGGTCCAGGGCGTCATCCGGCCACGCGTGATACAGCAGATCCGCTTTGGAGACCGCCTGGCCCGCCCGGCGGGCCAGAAGTTCCAGTACGGAGAACTCCCTGGGGGTCAGGTCCACCCGCTCCCCGGCCCGGCGGCAGACCCGGGCGGCGACGTCCAGCGAGAGGTCGCCCACGGCCAGGACGGGCGGGGCGACGGCGGCGGCTCGCCTGACCAGGGCCCGCAGCCGTGCGACCAGCACCGGGTACGAGAAGGGCTTGGCCAGGTAGTCGTCGGCGCCCGTGTCCAGGGCCTCCGCCTGGTCCCACTCCCCGTCCTTGGCGGTGAGCACCAGGATCGGGGTCGCGTTGCCCTCGCGGCGCAGCTGGGCGCAGACCTTGTAGCCGTTGAGGCCGGGCAGCATCAAGTCCAGGACGACCACGGCGTAATCACCATTCCTGGCCATCCACAGCCCGTGTCGGCCGTCATGGGCGAGATCGACGCTGTAGCCCTCGGCGGTCAGACCGGTGTGCAGGGTGTGGGCAAGGTCCACCTCGTCTTCGACCACCAGGATGCGCATGCCGTGCAGCCTCGCACAGGGCCGGCGGCGATTCCTGATCGGCCGGTCAGGTTGGGTCAGCAACCGGTCAACAGAGGCCGGGCACGCTGGCGACGATTCCACGCCGCCGAAAGGTCCCGCCGCCGATGTCCCTCGATGTACGTGCCCCCGCCGTCGCCGCCACCAGCATGGGGCCGTCCCGGCTGCCCGCTGCTCGGCCACCCTCCACCTTGGTCAAGGCCCTGGTCGCCATCGCCCCCGCGACGCTGACCGCCGCGCTGGGGATGTGGGGTGTCCGTAGACAGAACACGATGTGGGGGGACGAGGCCGTCACCTACCAGCTCGCGCACCGCGAACCGCACCAGATCTGGAACACGGCCCAGCGCGTCGACCTGGTCCATGCCCTGTACTACGCCGTGATGCGGGTGATCTTCGATCTGTTCGGCGCCGGCCTGCTGTCCTTGCGACTGCCGTCCGTACTGGCCATGTCCGCCGCGGCGGGCGCAGTCGGACTTCTTGGACTGCGCCTGGCCGGGCCCCGCGTGGGAATGCTGGCAGGTCTGCTGTTCCCACTCTTCCCCCAGGTCCAGAAATACGCGCAGGAAGGCCGTTCCTACGCGATGGTCTGCGCACTCATCGCCTGGGCGACCTACGCCCTGGTGGCCAACGTCCCGCGGCGCGCCCGGTGGCGGTGGGCGGTGTACGGCTCCACCATGCTCCTGGCGTGCCTGCTCCACGAGTTCGCGGTTCTTGCCCTGGCCGCACACGGCGTCACACTGATCGTCTCCCGCACTCCGAAAGGGGTGCTGAGGGCGTGGGCTGTCACCGCTGCCGGTGTGGTGATCGGACTGTTGCCGCTGGCGGTCGTCAGTGCGGGGCAGTCGGAGCAGGTGTCCTGGATCGGCGGACCGGTACGCCCCGACCACCTGCTGGTCGCGATGGTCGTCGGCGTGGCGTGTGCGCGAGCACCGCTGCGGAGCGCGGGGCCCGTGAGCCTTGCCGCGCTGGCTGTGCCGATGCTCGTGCTTCCGGGTGTCCTGCTGCTGACCGCCTCGCTGGTCAAGCCGCTCTTCGTCGACCGTTACGTCCTTTTCAGCAACATCGGGATCGCCCTGTTGCTGGGCGCCTGGCTGGACCACGTTCGCCGGCTGCCGCGGTACTCCCCGACCGTGTACGTCGCGGTGGTCGCGGCCCTGGTCGCGCTCGTACCGCTGAGCCTTTCGCTGCGGACTCCCCAGAGCCGGAGCAACGACGCCACCGCCGTCGGCGCCGCCGTCCGCAAGGAGGGACGCCCCGGCGACGGCCTGCTCTATCTCTCTGGCAAGCAACGGATGCTGACCGCAGCTGACCCCGAGGACACCCGCTTGCTGGTGGATCTCGCCCTGGCACAGGACCCCGCGGCATCGAACACGCTCGCAGGTGTCGAGCTGGCCGCCCCCGAGATCGCGGCACGCATGGTGGAGTTCGACCGGATCATCGTGGTGCGGGCGGTGGGGGTGCACTCACCGGGCAACGCTCAGGAAGAAGCGAAAGAAGCCACTCTGCGGCGGCATTTCCGCGTACACAGAACAGTTGACGTCAATGGTGCGCGGGTGACCGTCCATGGGCGTGTAGGAGCGCGTCCTACCTGACCTGAGCCGGCCGCGGGGGAACCGGTATGTTGTCCAGCTTCCCCACGATCCGCCCAGTGTGCGACGACTCAGGGCCGGAGGTATGACGCCGCTCCTTGCCGGCAGTGCCTTCGACCCGCCGCCGTCCGGGCCCCCGATCGCGGTATGTCTGCCGCGCACTCGGACCACGACGTATTTCTACGGAGGACCGCTTCATGACTGACCGGCCGTTGACGCTCATGGCAGTGCACGCCCACCCGGACGACGAGGCCACCAGCACCGGAGGGGTCCTGGCGCAGTACGCGGCGGAAGGCATCCGCACGGTGCTGGTGACCTGTACCGACGGCGGTTGCGGTGACGGTCCGGGGGGTGTCAAGCCGGGCGAGCCCGGGCACGATCCGGCGGCCGTCGCCCGCATGCGGCGCAAGGAACTGGAGGCGAGCTGCGAGGTCCTGAAGATCAGCGACCTGGAGATGCTGGACTACGCCGACTCCGGGATGACGGGCTGGCCGAGCAACGACGCCCCCGGCTCCTTCTGGCGGACCCCGGTGGAGGAGGGCGCCGCGCGCCTCGCCGAACTCATGCGCCACTACCGGCCCGATGTGGTCGTCACCTATGACGAGAACGGCTTCTACGGGCATCCCGACCACATCCAGGCCAACCGCATCACGATGGCGGCGCTGGAGCTGACCGAACTGACCCCGAAGGTGTACTGGACGACGGCGCCGCGCTCGATGATGCAGCGCTTCGGCGAGGCCATGCGCGAGTTCGGCGAGGACATCCCGGAGCCGGACCCCGAAGAGGCCGCCGCGCTGGCCGAGATCGGGCTCCCGGACGACGAGATCACGACCTGGGTGGACACCACCGACTTCAGCGGCCAGAAGTTCGACGCGCTGGCCGCGCATGCCAGTCAGGGCGAGAACATCTTCTTCCTCAAGATGGGCAAGGAGAGGTTCGCCGCGTTCATGGGCATGGAGACCTTCGTCAGGGTCAGGGACACCACGGACGCGCCCGTACCCGAGAACGATCTCTTCGCCGGACTGCGCTGACCACGCTCTCCGGGCCGGTGCGCGAGCGGGCCCCCGCCGGTCCGCCGTGGTTCAGGCGCTCGGTGCCAGTACCGCCGTGCGGTCCCGGAGAACGGCGGAGAACCGGTCGGTGACCTCGGCGAGCGCCTCCGCCGCGTCCGCCGCGAGGCTCACGGCCCCGTCCTCGCCGACGGTGATGTCCTTGTCGAGCGTGAACCAGCCCGGTACGACGTGGGCCGCGCCCATCGAGGTGAGCACCGGGCGCAACGCGTAGTCGATGGCCAGCACATGGGCCACGCTGCCGCCGGTGGCGAGCGGCAGCACGGTCTTGCCGGTCAGCGCGTACTGCGGCAGCAGGTCGAGCAGCGACTTGAGCAGCCCCGAGTAGGCGGCCTTGTAGATCGGGGTGCCGATCACCACCCCGTCCACCCGCTCGAACAGGGCGGTGGCCTCGACGATCGCCGGATGCCCGAAGTCGGCTCCCAGCAGGGCTTCGGCGGGCAGGGTGCGGACGTCGAGGGAGACCACGTCGTGGCCGTGGTCCCGGAGCCGGTCGTCGAGGTGGAGCAGGAGCCGCGCGGTGCGGGAGGTGGCGGAAGGGCTTCCGGAGACGGACAGGATGGTGGCCATGGGCGACCTTTCAGGGTGCGGTGTGCGCGGGGTGGCTCGCCGGCGGGGGCCGGGCGGGGTGCCCGGGCCGCCGGGCTCGCTCACCAGGCGCTGGACTCCACGGTGACGAGCGGGACGAGTTCGTTGCGCAGGGTTTCGAGGAAGGTGACGATCTCGGCGGCGACCGAGCGGTGCTGCATGTCGTTGAGGACGTCGTGGTGGGCGTCCCTGACGACGGAAAGGCGGGCCCGGGGCAGGGACTTGGCGGTACGGGTGAGAGCGTCGCGGTCCGCGAGCGGATCGGCGTCCCCGGCCAGGATCAGCGCCGGGATGTCCGCCTCGCTCGCGTAGGCCGCCGCGAGGAGGTGCTCGGGCACCGCCTCGTCGAGCGCTCCCCGGCCGAAGGCGGCATCGCCGGTGAGGGTGGAGCGGTGGGCGGGACAGAACGTGCGCACGTCGAGCTCGTCGTCCCAATCGCCCGACGGAGGGGCGGTCGTACGCGCCGGGAGTCCGGCGAGGACGACGGCGTCCGGGCGGAGGCCGGCCGCCGCCGCACCGTCCTCCCGGCCGAGCAGCGCCGCCACCGCGACGGCCCCCGTGTCGGCGCCCACCAGGATCACGGGGTGGACGACGGCCCCGTCCGGATCCGCCGTGCCCGCGACGGCTTCGGCGATCCGGCCGCCGAGGCGGGTCAGCGATCCGTCGGGGTCCTCGGCGTCGAGCCGGGCCGCGTCCACGACGCGCACCCGGTAGGCGTCGGCGGCGAGCCGCTTCCCGAGGCGGGCGTAGGTGCCATGGGTCTCTCCCCGGCCCGGCACCACGACGACGGTGCCGCGCACGGCGGGCCCCCGGGGGCCGAAGTGGTCGGTGTGCCGAAGGTCCTGCCGGGGGTTCGGTTCGGTCATGAGGGTCTCCTCGTTCGGAGTCAGGGCCGCTCAGCCGCCCGCGAGTTCGCGCTCGCGGGTGTGGCGGTTGGCGGGGATCGGGAGGCCGAGGTTGCCCCGCAGGGTGTCGGCCTCGTACTCGGTGCGGAACAGGCCCCGCTTCTGGAGCAGCGGCACCACCCCGTCGACGAAGAGTTCGAGGTCGTCGTTGTTCCGGAAGGCGAGGTTGATGCCGTCGAGCGTGCCGGCGTCGTACCACTGCTCGATGGTGTCGGCGACGGTCTCGGGCGCACCGACGAACGGGGACCGCCGGAACGCGTTCGCTCCCTCGGCCACCTGGCGCAGCGTCAGCTTCTCCTCGCGGGCCCGCTCGATGATCTTCGTGGCCCCGGTGCGGCCGCCCTTCTCGGCGAGGTGGGCGACGTCGGGGAAGGGGGCGTCCAGGTCGTGGACGCTGAAGTCGTACGCGCCGAACGAGCGGCCGAGGAGGGCGAGGTTGCGTTCGAAGTCGTTGTCCTCCTCGAAGATCTCCCGCTCGCGCCGCCGGGCCGCCTCGTCGGTGGCGGCGACGATCGGTCCGCCGTGGATGAAGACCTTGATGTGCTCGGGGTCGCGGCCGTGGGCCGCGGTGCGCTTCTTGATGTCCGCGTAGTACTCCTGGGCCTGCTCCAGGGTGCCGCCGGGTGCGTAGATGCCCTCGGCGACCCTCGCCGCCAGGTCGCGGCCCTCCGCGGAGACCCCGGCCTGGAAGATGACGGGCTGGCCCTGCGCCGAGCGGGAGATGTTGAGCGGTCCTGCGACCTTGAAGTGCTCCCCCTCGTGGTCGAGGGCGTGCAGCCGTTCCGGGTCGAGGAAGACGCCCCGCTCCACGTCGGCGGGGAACGCGTCGTCCTCGTAGGAGTCCCACAGCCCCCGGGCGACCTGCACGAACTCCAGGGCGCGGCCGTAGCGGGTGGCGTAGTCCAGGTGCTCGTCGAGGCCGAAGTTCTTCGAGGTGCCGGTGTCGAAGCTGGTCACCACGTTCCAGCCGGCCCGGCCGCCGCTGATGAGGTCGAGCGAGGCGAACCGGCGGGCCAGATTGAAGGGGGAGTTGTAGGTGGAGCTGGCGGTGCCGACCAGACCGATGTGCCGGGTGTGGGTGGCGACGGCCGACAGGAGGGTCAGCGGTTCCAGGCGGTTGAGGTAGTGCGAAGGGTAGGTGGAGTTGATGAACTGGCTGTCGACGACGAACAGGGCGTCGAAGAGCGCGTGCTCGGCCGCCTGGGCCTGCTGGATGTAGTAGTTGATGTCGATGCTGGCGTTCTTCGCGACGCGCGGGTCCTTCCAGAGGCCGTGCTGGCCGGGGCCTCCGACACCGTACGGGTGCAGGGCGAGGTGGATTCTGCGGGACATGGCTGTTCCTCTCGGCAAGGGGGTGGTGGGGTACGGGGGGTGTGTTCAGGCGTCCAGCAGCGCCCGGAGGGCTTCGCGTTCGGCGCGGTCGGCGGGCCGGCCCCGCAGGGTGGGCGCGGAGCCGAGCAGCAGCCGGGTGTACGGGTGTTGAGGCCGGCGCACCACGTCGTGGGCGGTGCCGGTCTCCACGAGTTCGCCCCGGTACAGGACGGCGATACGGTCGGCGGTCCCGGCGACGGAGCCGAGGTCGTGGGAGATGAGGACGAGGGCGACGCCGGAGGTGCGCAGCTCCTTGAGGATCTCCAGGATCTGGACGCGGTTGGCGGAGTCGAGGGCGCTGACCGGTTCGTCGAGGATGACGAGCCGGGGCTCGGTGACCAGGGCGCGGGCCACGGCGACACGCTGGCGCTGACCGCCCGACAGCTCGCCGGGCAGCCGTTCGAGGAGATCGGGGGCGAGCTGGACGCGGTCGAGGAAGGAGCGGGCCCGCAGGACGGCCTCCTTGCGGGGGACACCCTGGATGAGCAGGGGTTCGACGAGGGAGTCCTCGATGGTGAGATCCGGGTCGAGGCTGCGGAGCGGGTCCTGGAAGACGTACTGGATCACGCCGCGCCGCCGCAGTTCGCGCCACCGGCGGGAGCCGTACGCGCTCACCTCCTCCCCGGCGATACGGACCGAGCCGGCCGACGCGGGGACCAGCCCGAGGACGGCGCGGGCCAGGGTGGACTTGCCGGAGCCGGTCTCGCCGATCACGCCGACGGCCTCGCCGGGCGCGATGCTCAGGGTGACGTCGTGCAGGGCCCGTCGCCGCTTGCGTCCCCGGCCGTAGTGCACACCGAGGCCGGAGACCTCCAGCACCGGACCGGTCCCGTCCTCGGATGCGGCCTCCTCGGCCTGTGGTGCCGCGGTGGTCATGACGCCCCCTGGGGTGCGAGGAACTTGTCGAGGCCGTAGCTGTCGTGCTCGGCGATGAGCAGGCGGGTGTAGTCGTGCTGAGGGTCGTGCAGCACCGCCCGGGTCGGCCCCTGCTCCACCACCTCGCCCTGTCGCAGCACCAGGACCTCGTCGCAGAGCTGGGCGACGACGGCCAGGTCGTGCGAGACCACGACGAGGGCCAGGCCGGTGCGGGTCCGCAGTTCGGCGAGGAGGTCGAGGATCTCGGCCTGGACGGTGACGTCGAGGGCGGTGGTGGCCTCGTCGGCGATGAGGGCCCGGGGTTCGACGGCGATGGCGGCGGCGATGAGGACCCGTTGGAGCATGCCGCCGGAGAGCTCGTAGGGGTACTGCCCGTAGACGAGTTCCGGGTCGCGCAGCCTTACGGCTCCGAGGAGTTCCACGGCCCGGCGGCGGGCCGCGCGCCGCTTCAGCCCCTGCTTGACGCGGACGACCTCGGCGATCTGGGCCCCTACCTTGATCGCCGGGTTGAGATAGGAGGCGGGGTCCTGGAAGACGGCGCTGATGGTGGCGCCCCGCAGCTCCGTCCACCGACGGGGTGTCAGGGTCGCGATGTCGCTGCCCGCGAGGTCGATGCGGCCGCCGGAGACCTCGAAGTGCGGGGGCAGGATGCCCAGGGCGGCACGGCAGGTGAGGGTCTTGCCGCTGCCGGACTCCCCGACGATGCCGACCGCCTTGCCCGGGGTCAGGTCGAAGGTGACCCCGTGGACGATCTCCCGGTCGGTGACGCGGTCGGTGATGCGTACGTCGTGGAGGGCGAGGACGGGTTCGGCGGGCGGCGCGCCGGGGGCGTCCGCGGCCGGCCGGTCGGTGTCGGCGGGGCGGGAGGCGAGGGTGTCGGGGGACAGCGGGCTCATCGGGAACCTCCGGCGGGAAGGGGGCCGGCCGCCGCGCGGCGGTTGGCGCGGGCCTTGCGGTCGTTGGCCAGCGCCCGGCCCGCCTCTCCGGAGACGTCGCGGATGGCGTCGGCGAGGAGGTTGCAGGCCCAGACGGTGACCATGATCAGCAGAGCGGGCGCCACCGGGGCCCAGGGCCGGTGGCTGAGGTAGCCCAGGTCGGAGGCGAGCAGTCCGCCCCAGGTGGGCTCGGGCGGCTGGACGCCGATGCCGAGGAAGGTGAGGCTGGAGACGATCACGAAGCCGACGCCGATGGTCTGGGCGAGCGCGACGGCGATCGGCGGGAGCACCTTGGCGAGCACGTGGCGTCGTACGATCCAGCCGATGGAGGCGCCGGAGACGATGGCCGCCTCGACGTACGGGGAGCGGGCGACGGCCAGGGTCGCGGCGCGGGAGACCCGGTAGAAGAGCGGGGAGACCAGCGCCCCGGTGACCAGCATCGCCTGGGTGATGCCGTTGCCGAGCAGGGCGATCACCGCGATGGCGAACAGCAGGAACGGCAGGGCGACCAGGGTGTCGGCGATACGGAGGGTGAACCATTCGAAGGCGCGGCCCAGGTAGACCGACAGGATCCCGGGGACCGCGCCGACGACGAGGGCCACCAGGGCGACCTCCAGTGAGCCGAGGACGCTGATACGTGAGCCGTCCAGCAGCCGGCTGAGGACGTCGCGTCCCAGGTAGTCGGTGCCCAGCCAGTGGCTGCCGGAGTAGGCGGCGAGCGCGTTGTCGCTGGTGGCCAGCGGGTTCTGCGGTACGAGCCAGGGGCCCAGCAGCGCGAGGAGCGCGATCACGGCGAGGATGACGACGGCGATCCGTCCGGACGTGAGGGCGAGCACGCGGCGCACCATGGTCACACCCCCCGCTGGGAGGCCGGCATCACGCGGGCCAGTACCAGGTTGATGATGAGGTTGAAGGAG
Source organism: Streptomyces sp. SID14515 (assembly GCF_010548505.1). NCBI lineage: Bacteria > Bacillati > Actinomycetota > Actinomycetes > Kitasatosporales > Streptomycetaceae > Streptomyces > Streptomyces sp. SID14515. Next base: position 118,243 of record NZ_JAAGMH010000065.1, read on the forward strand.
ACGACCAGCGCGATCGAGACCACCAGGACGCCCTGCACCGCCGGTACGTCACCGGCCTGCGCGGAGTCGTTGGCGAACCGGCCGAAGCCCTGGAGGCCGAAGATCCACTCGGTGACGACGGACGCGCCGACCAGGGCGGGGAACTTCTGCCCCAGGGTGGCGAGTGTCGGTCCGAGGCCGTTGCGCAGGACGTGTCCGAAGAAGACGCGCCGCGGGCTCAGTCCGCGGACGACCGCTCCGGTCACGTAGTTCTCCTGGTAGGCCCCGATGAGGCTGGAGCGGAGCTGGCGTGTGACGTCCGCGATGACGTCGAAGCTCAGCGCGAGGGCGGGCAGGGTGATGTGGGCGAGCCAGGGGCCGACGCCCTGCTCCGCCGGGACGTAGCCGGCGGAGGGGAAGAGACCGAACCCGACGGCGAGGATGGACACCAGCACGATGCCGACGACGAAGGCGGGCATCACCGAGATCACGGTGACGAAGCCGGTGATCGCCCGGTCGATGGCCGTGGTGCGCCGGAGCGCCGCGACCGTACCGAGGCCGAACCCGATGAGGACCCCGATGACCAGGGCGAACGTGGCGACCGAGAGGCTCACGCCGAGCCCGAGGCCGATGAGGGTGGAGATGTCGGCCCCGTTGACCCAGCTGGTGCCGAGTTCGCCGTGCAGGACTCCGGTGAACCAGTCCCAGTACTGGGCGAGGAAGGGCTTGTCGAGCCCCCATTGGGACTCGATCCGGGCGATGGCCTCGGGGGTGGCCTCCTCGCCCAGCTGGATGCGGGCGGGGCTGAGTCCGCTCAGCGAGCGGAGGGCGAACGTCACGAAGGTCGCGACGAGGAACACGGGGACGAAGATGGCGACCGACCGGGCGAGGACGGCCAGGACTCGGCCCGCCGCGTGCCGGGTCCTGGCCACGGCGGCCCCGCGACGGCGGGCAGGGATGATCGGTGGCTCGGTCGTCGTCATGGGGCTGCCCCCTCTCTGTGCGATGGGCTGATGCATGGGTGGGTGGTGAGCGGTGCCGCGGGCGGATCAGTTGGTGCCGGAGACCTTCACACCGGTCCAGTCGATGTGCCCGGGGTTCTTCGGGAGCGCGGACACCGACGTCGTCTTGGCGAAGAGGTTCGGCGAGGAGAAGGTGAACACCAGCGCCTTGCTTCCGAGCCCCGCCCGGGTCGCGGCCTGCAGGGCCTCGGCGTAGTCGGGCGAGTCCAGCGGGGTCCGGCGGACCTTGGCCACCGCCTCCTCGAAGCCGTCCGGCTCGTAGGGGCTGGAGAGGTTGAGCGGTCCGTCGGGGCCGAAGTGCGCGGTGAGGGTCTGTACGGCGGAGTCGCGCCCGGTGGTCGAGTACAGCGAGAAGGCGAGGTCCTTGGCGAAGAACGGGGTGGCCCAGTTCTTGTCGATCTTGATGGTGACCTTGATGCCGACGGCGGCGAGCTGCGACTGGACGATCTCGGCCTGGGGGTCCTCGGACGGGATGACGAGGTTCAGCTTGAGGTCGCCGGGCCGGTGGCCCGCCTCGGCGAGGAGCTTCTTCGCCTTCGCCGGGTCGTAGGGGTAGGCGTCCTCGGACTTCGGGTCGTAGGCCACGTACCCCTTCGGGAAGGGCTGGTCGGTCGCCTCGCCGTGGCCGAAGGTCAGCTTCCGGACGAACTCCTCGCGGTTGACCGCGTGCCGGACGGCGTCGACGACGCGGTCGTCGTCGAAGGGCGCCTTGTTGATGTTGAGACTGAGGTTGGCGGCGTTGAAACCGGGCTGGACGAAGACGTCGAGGCCGGCCTTCTTCGCGGCGTCGGCCTGGCTGGGGTCGATGTCGGCGAAGTTGTAGACGCCGGTCCGCAGACCGGAGACGACCGTCGAGGCGTCGGGGGCGGAGACCAGTTCGACGTTGTCGATGTGGATGTTCTTCGCGTCCCAGTAGTCCGGGTTCTTCTTCAGGACCGCCTTGGTCCCCGGGATCAGCTGCTCGACCACGAAGGGCCCGGCGCCGACAGGGTTCTGGTCGAGCCGGGTGGGGTTGCCGGCCGCCTTGGGGCTGGCGATCTGGAGCACGCGCTGTCCGAGCAACTGCGGTATCTGGTAGTCGACCTGAGTGAGGTTCAGGGTCGCTTCGAGTCCGTTCGCCTCCACCGTGCCGATCGAGGTGAGGTCGCCGAAGAGGGCGGAGTTCTTCTGCTTCTGGGCGCGTTCGATGGCGGCCTTCACCGCGGTGGCGTCGACCGGTTCGCCGTCGCTGAACTTCTGACCGGGGCGCAGCTTGAACGTGATGCGGTCGCCCCTGTCGTTGTACTCCCAGCTCTCGGCGAGGTCGGGGACGGGCTTGCCCTCCTCGTCGGTGCGGGTCAAGGAGGCGTATACGAGCGAGAGTTGACGGAACTGGGCGCCACTGCCGGAGACCACCGGGTCCCAGTGGGCCGGGAAGTAGGAGGACGCCCACTTCAGCGTGGCGTTGCCCGCGGCCGAGGAGGTGCCCCCGCCGCACGCGGTGAGCGTGGGAACGAGGAGGGCGGCGAGGGCGGTGCCGAGCGCCGTGGCCCGCAGGCCCCGGCCCCTTCGGGCGGGCCGGAGGCGGAGTGCGGGGCGGAGGTTCGTCGGACGTGCGGACATCTGGGTGTTCTCTCTGTGATGGGCCCCGGCCCGGGGCGGAGGGGAGCGGGACCGGGGGCGGCCGACGCCCGCGCCGGTTCCGTGCGACGGCACCCGGGCAGGGCGGCGGGAGCCCCGACGCGGCCGGGGGCGGCCGGTGTTCGGGGCCGTCGGCGTCGACGGGGACACGGGGGGACGCACGGATGCGGCGGGGAAGGCCGTCGAGGATGCGCGACGGGAGGGTGCGAAGAGGGCGGTCGGACCGTTCGGCGCGGCGACGGGCAGCGGTGGTGCTGCGGTCGGCGGTCGGGGAACGCCTGCGGGCCGCCGGTGGCGGTCGGTCAGCGACAGAGGGCGCTGGAGGTGCGCCGCAGGTCCACGTAGCGGCACATCACGCCGGGGTGCGTCGTGAGCATGCGGCACATCCTGGCGGCAGCCGGCACCGGATGTCAATGGACACCTTTTGGTGTCTCATTCGGTGGAACGGTGCTGGGCCGCAGCTCAGCGTGGTGCGGAGCCGTCCGGGCTTACGGCGGGGTGCAGTTGGGCCTCGTCGGGATGCAGCCACAGCGGCCCCTGCCCGGTGTCCACGCGCACTGCGCCCGGCGGCGGCCAGGCACCCTCGGCGAGCACCAGCCGCTCGGGGTCGGTCAGGCTTCGGTAGCGCTCCAGCGCCCCGGCCGGGTCGAGTGGCGGGGCCGTGCGGAGCAGCCCCGGTGCGAGCGCGTCGACAGCGCCGGCGTACGCCTCGAAGGACCGCCAGCCGGGCACCGCGCGATGGCCGGCCGGGGTGCGGAACAGCAGGGTCGGCAGGGCGTAGCGGAGTTCGCCGTCGGGGGTCTCCTTGGCGGTGCCCGGATGCGGCGACTCCGCGCGGACGGAGAGCACCTCGGGGACGGGGCGCCGTGCCTCCGCCCGGTCGGCGCGCACCTGTTGCCGTACGCCGGAGGAGGCGGCGTCCCGGGCGATCCGGCCGATGTCGAGGCCCGGCACCCCCTGGACGTACCGGAGCGCGAGGGTCGGGGTGTCCGCCGGTTCGCCGAGGACGAAGACGCTCTCCCGCAGACGGCGGAGCACGCCGTCGGCGACCTCCGGACCCTGGAGTTCGGCGGCCTTGGCCGTGAGCGAGGAGGGCCAGGAGCTGGCCGCGACCCGGCTCAGGGTGTGCGCGCGAGGGGCCAGGGTGTGCGCGCCGATGTCCGCCAAGTGCCGTGCGTACCAAGCGGTTTCGGCGGCCGGGTCGGGCGGCGGGTCATCGCCGTCGTCGAAGAGGATGGCGTACGCCCGCCGCCAGTGGACCCGTCCGGCGAGCGCGGCCCGGAGCCCGCGGAAGACGGGCTCGGAGCCCCAGGCCCACGGGCAGAGCGGATCGGTGTACTCCACGACCTCCAGCAGCGGCGACGGATCCTCCCCGGGCGCGGCCTCCTGCGCGGACGGTGGCCGGGACACCGCGCCTCCCGCCGCCGGGGGCGTCCGCTCCGGTGCGTTCGTCATACGGCGCCGGCCTTGGAGCGCTGTTCCTGTGCGGTGGCCGCCGGCAGCAGCGTGGCGAGCGTGAGGCCGCCCAGGACCGCGGCGGCGCCTGCCTCGATCTGCCGCCACACATCGGGCAGGGGAGCGGCGGGGCCCGGGTAGCCGAGCGCGTCGAGCGGCTCGCCGCGCAGGGTGAGCACGTCGCCGTCGATCGCGCGCACCACGTCGAGCAGGGTGACCTCGTCGGCGGGTCTGCCGAGCCAGTAGCCGCCCTCGCAGCCGCGCTGGCTTCGGACAAGCCCGGCCCTGCGCAACTCGCCTACCACGGACTTCAGGAACCGGAAGGGAATCTCCTGCGAGGAGGCGATGGCTTCGCAGGTGAGCGGACGGCCAGGTTCACGGGCGAGCTCCAGGAGGGCCCGCGTGGCGTAGTCCGCTTTCGCGGAGATATGCATGCCGCTCATCATGCACGAAGGGGCGCCCGGAGGCTCGGACTCCGCCGGTTCCTGCTCCGGCGGGCGGCGCATATGTCAGCAACATTGCCGCAGATGAACCGCAAAGGACACCTCTTGACATCCTTTTCGGCGCCCCTCTAGCGTCCCAGCCATGAGCGAGCCCCTGACCACCGCCGGCGAAGGCTTCCACCCGCATCTGCACACCACCGGGGAAGAACGCCCGGCAGCGCCGCTGCACACCCGCCTGCATCACATCCGCGCGGACGCGCTGGACGGCGACACGGCCCAGACCGGGGGCATGCGCCGGTTCGCGGCGATCAGCGGGAAGACCACGGGCTCCGAGAAACTGTGGATGGGCCAGACCCATGTGGCGCCCTCGACCTCCTCATCGGACCATCACCACGGCGCGTCCGAGACGGCCATCCATGTGGTCAGCGGCCACCCGGAGTTCGTGTTCCTGGACGACTCGGGCGACGAGCCCGAAGAGGTACGGCTGCGCACCGGCCCCGGTGACTACATTTTCGTGCCGCCCTTCGTGCCGCACCGCGAGGAGAACCCCGACCCGTCCGAGGAGGCCGTGGTCGTCATCGCCCGGTCGACCCAGGAGGCGATCGTGGTGAACCTGCCGGGCCTGTACGCGCTTCCGGCATCGGAAGCCGATCGGGGCGCCTGACCGACGGAACGCCCGGCCGGGCGCCCCGCCTCGGCGGCTGGAAGAAGCCCCGCCGCTCTGTCGCCCAGGCGGCGGCGAGGGCTTCCGGGGAGAGCCGGTCGGCGGTTCCGGCGATGGTTCCGCCCGGCGGATCGTCCAGCGTCCCCACCGATCGTTTCCCGTCATCCCGCTACCTCGGTACGCCACCAATACACCCATTTGACGGTGTCTGGATCTCGCCAGATGGCTGGTTGTCGGCCAGTCCCGCCCTCGGGGGTCTTGTGTGCGGGTCCAGGTCTGACCAGCATGGAACAACGTTGTCAGGAACATGGCAGCTTCATCGTCTTCCTGATGACGTGTCATGGGCGTCCACCCAACGCCCCGAGTTCCCCCCACGATCTGGAGGACTACAGTGCGACTCTCTCACCCCCACAGCAGTTCGAGACGAGCACGACTCATCGCCGGGGCGACCGGCCTCGCCGCCGCCGCGGCGCTCGCCGTCCCCGCCGCCACCGCATCCGCCCAGCCGGCCCCGAAGGCGTTCAGCGCCACCGAGCTCAGCCGGACGGCCGATTCCGTGCGTACCGCCGACGTCGGCGGCACCGCCTGGTATGTCGATTCCGAGTCGGGCAAGGTCGTCGTCACCGTCGACAGCACGGTCAGCAAGGCCGAGATCGCCAAGATCGAGAACGAGGCCGGCGTGAACGCCGACGCCCTCGTGGTCAAGCACACCCCCGGTAAGTTCTCCAAGCTCATCGCGGGCGGCGAGGCCATCACCACCGGCGGAGCCCGGTGCTCCCTGGGCTTCAACGTGCAGGACGGCGCGGGCACCAAGTTCGCCCTGACCGCCGGTCACTGCACCAACATCGGCAGCTCCTGGTCCATCGGCACCACCGCCGGGTCCAGCTTCCCCGGCAACGACTACGGCATCATCCGGCACTCCGACCCCAACGCGGCCGACGGCCGTGTCTACCTCTACAACGGCGGCTACCAGGAGATCGACGGCGCCGCCGACCCCTCGGTCGGCCAGTCCGTCCAGCGCAGCGGCAGCACCACCGGCCTGCACGGCGGCTCGGTCACCGGCCTCAACGCCACCGTCAACTACGGTGCCGACGGCATCGTCTCCGGCCTGATCCAGACCAACGTCTGCGCCGAGCCCGGCGACAGCGGCGGCGCGCTCTTCTCCGGGAGCACCGCACTCGGCCTCACCTCCGGCGGCAGCGGCAACTGCTCCTCCGGCGGTACCACGTTCTTCCAGCCCGTCACCGAGGCACTGAGTGCCTACGGTGTGAGCATCATCTGATTCCCGCGCCCACCAGGGGCATGCGCCATCGGCCCTGATGACTGTCCCCGCCTGGTTCGCCGGCGGGGACAGTCTTCGTTACCGCCACGCGGGGTGACGGCCAAGCGACCGACGTGCCAGTGGCACCGGCCCGCCCACGCGATCAGCGTGCCGGTGGGCCCGGTCCGTCAGCGGACCGACAGCCGCACGAGGCCGCCGCGCCCCTCCGGGGTGTCCGACACCCGCAGCGCCACATAGCGCGGGGAGCCCGTCGCCCGCAGACTCCGCACCCGGCCATGGCCGGTGAGCGCCCCCGCCCGGCGGTAGCGGATTCCGTCGTCACTGAATTCCACGGACAGACCCGGGACCCGCCCGGCCGACCACTCGGCCTCCACCCGGCCCACCGCGCGCCGTGCCCCGAGGTCCACGACCAGGCGGCCGTCGCGTGCCGGCCGCCACACCGTGTCCGGGTCACCGTCGACAGCCGCCGACGGCTCCGACATCCCCGTCGGCAGCGGCGCGTTCGGGAAGACGGCGCGGCCCAGGGCGAGGTCCGTCGTCGGATAAGCCCGTGCCCCGCGCACCGTGACCTCCGTACCCCGGCCCGGCCGCACCACCGCCACCGTGCTGTGCCCCTGTGCCTCGACCCGCACCCGGCAGACCGGCCCGGTCAGACGCACCGTGGCGGCGTCCACGACCTCCACCCGCAGGCCGTTCGGCAGCGACCGCCCCGACAGCGGGACCAGCGTGAACCGGGGCGGCAGCAGCAGCGCCGAGGCGGCCTCCAGCCGCGCCTCGTACCGCAGCCCGTCCCGGGTAACCATCTGCTCGCCCTCGTAGACCTCCCGGCGGCGGCCCTCCTGCACTAGCGCGACCGGGGTGCGCACCGTCCGGTCCGACAGGTTGAACAGGCTCAGGTGTCCGTCCGTCACCGCAGCCCGCACCTTCTCGTCCCCGGCCGCGGGCACCGGCCGGCGAGCGAGTTCGCGCAGGCCGGCGGCGGACACCCCGCAGTGGCCCTCCACGAGCAGCGGGCCCGTACCGCCGCCCTCCGCCAGGACGACCGTGTCCCCGTACACCGCCAGCGGACCCCGCCCGCCGCGTACGACCAGGCCCGCGCGGCCGTCCACGTCCAGCCAGCCGCCCTCGCTGCGCAGCGCCGGTACGGGCCCGCTCGCCAGGTCCGTCCACCGCTCGCCGTCGTCCGAGCCCTGCACCAGGTAGCTCCGGCCCGCCGCGCTCTCCCAGCGCAGGGTGACCCGGTCCAGGGCGCGGGGCTCCCCGAGGTCCACGGCGAGCCAGCTGTCGGGGCGCGGCCGGTCGGCGGTGGAGACCGCCCAGCGGGTCGTGCCGTCCCCGTCCACGGCCAGCTCCGGCCCCCTGCCCGGCGTGTACGAGGACGCGGTGGCCCGCCCGCCGCGTGCGAGGTCGGGCCCGTCCGACCCGTCCCGGGCCTCCACGGCGAACAGCGAGTAGCCGTACGCCGGATCGGGTGTCACGCCCTGGACCCGCAGGTGCCGGACCGTCGTACGGCCGAAGGGCAGCTCGTCGACCCGGCCCGTCGAGCCGCCGGAGGAGTCCCGGGACGCGACCGTGGCCGACCCCTCGGCGAAGCGGTAGGTCCGCCTGCCGTCCAGCCCCGCCACGCCCGGCATGGTGAGGTTGTGCACCTCCAGCCGGCCGCCCGCGGTGTCCGGTCCTTCGGCCGCGTGGACGACCGCGCCGGTGGGCAGCGTGGTGAAGCCCGCGAAGCCGTCCTTCAGCCGCAGCAGCGTCGCGCTCCCGTCGAAGCCGTCGCGCAGCCGGGTGTGCGTGCGCACCGAGCGGCCGGTGACCTCCACGGCCGTCGAGGGCAGGAACATCGGCGTGGCGCCGCTGATCCGGAACAGCCAGTCGTCGTGGCCCGGCTGCCAGGCGAACTTCACGAACTTCGGCTTGGACACCGCGCCCGCCCAGGCGGCGGGGGACTGGTGCGAGACCAGGCCGGGCCCCTCCCCGAAATCGGTCACCCCGGAGGCGTACGCGAACAGCTCCCGCTGCGACAGCGGCACGACGGGCCGGCCCGCCCCGGGCCACACGTGCAGCAGGTAGCTGATGGCCAGTTCGGCGCGGGCCTCCGGCTCGTACTTCGGCTCACCGGAGAACTTCGCCAGCCGGTGCTCCGGCGGATACGCCTGGTACGCCTCCAGCCGCGCCGCGAGCTCGACCTCGGCGCGGGCCGCCGCCCGGTCGCCCATCACCCGGGACAGGAACGCCAGCGGGATGACATCCCGGCCGTAGAGGTGCTCGCGGTCGTTCACCATCGGCATCAGCGGCTCACCCGCGTCCGACATCACCCCCAGCAGGGTCCGCCACAGTGGCCCGGCGTTCGGCTGCCGGGTCAGCACCTCGGGCAGCGGCTCCCCGGCGGCCAGGAAGTGCGCCGCGTTGCGCCCCGAGGTCCGCCACAACTCCGCCTGGTAGTGCGGGCCGAAGGAGCCGTGATTCTCGACGATGAACGTGTCGTAGACGTTCCGTGCGGTGTTCCGGGCCACCGGAACGCCGTCCACGCGGGCCGGGTTGGCCAGGTCGGCCTCCGGCAGCCCGGCTTCGTTGCGCGACCAGGCGCCGTAGTCGGCCGCCCACTCGGCCCGGCGGCGGTCGTCCGGGGCCCAGGCCAGTGCGGGGGCCAGTGCCTGGGCGTAGATGCCCATCTCCTCCAGCTTGGTGTCACCGACGTGGCCGCCCGTCAGCCCGTTCGGCGTCCAGGACCCGGAGGCCGGGTCGTCGCCGGTGCCCAGGGCATGCGTGTACGCGGCCTGCTCCCGGACGATGGTGTCCACCAGGGAGCGGGTCCGCGCGTCCAGCTCGTCCCAGAGCAGCCGGGCGGCCAGCACGAAGTACGACTGGAACGTAGTGTCGAAGAACAGGGTGCGGCCCCACTGGGTGCCGCCGGTCAGCCTGTTGGAGGCGGCGAAGTGCCGCAGCGTCGCCAGCGTCCGCCGCTTGAGCGTGTCCCGGTCCACCCCCGCCAGCTCCGCGTCATAGCTGCCACGTGTCAGCAGCACGGCGTGGCCGAGGACCACAGCGAACCCGAAGAACTTGTCCGTATAGATGCCCCGGGCCTCGTCCCACTGCGTCTCGGACCAGCGGGTGTGCCGCAGCAGCACCCGGTAATACGTGGCGGCGACATCGTCCTCCGCGTCGCTCCCGCCGGTCCCGGCGAGCGGGGACGCGGCCGCCGACAATGACCCTGCGCTCAGCTGCAGTGCGGTCACGGCTCCGGACGCGCCGAGGATCTGGAGCAGTCGGCGGCGGCCGAGGGGAAGGGAGGTCGGGCCCACGGTGGTTCTCCTCTGGGTGCGCGCGGCGGTCGTCGGACGGCTGAGGGGGGAACGGCCGTACGATGAAGCCGCTCTGGACAACGTTGTCAAAGGGTTGAGGGCCACCCTTGGCCGCCCCGGTATGTTCCGTCAAGGGAAAACGCACGATTGAACGGAACGACGGAACGACGGAACGAGGAGAGATGCGGCAGTGAGGACGATCGGGCTCATCGGCGGCATGAGCTGGGAGTCGACGGCGGAGTACTACCGGCTGATCAACGAGTACACCCGGGACCGGCTGGGCGGGCTGCACTCGGCGCGGTGCGTGCTCTACTCGGTCGACTTCGCCGAGATCGAGCGGCTCCAGACGGAGGGGCGCTGGGAGGAGGCCGGCGAGGTTCTGGCCGACGCCGCCCGCGCGGTGCAGAGCGCCGGGGCCGACATGGTGCTGATCTGCACCAACACCATGCACAAGGTGGCCGACGCGGTGGCGGCGGCCGTCTCGGTGCCGCTGGTGCACCTCGCCGACGCCACGGCGGACGCGGTCCGCGCGGCGGGGGTGCGGAAGGTGGGCCTGCTCGGCACGGCGTTCACCATGGAGCAGGACTTCTACCGCGGTCGGCTGCGGGACCGGGGGCTGGACGTACGCGTCCCGGACGCGGCGGGCCGGGCCCTGGTGCACGAGGTGATCTACGGCGAACTGTGCCTGGGCGAGGTGCGCGCCGAGTCCCGTGAGGCGTACCGGAAGATCATCCGGGGTCTGGTGGCGGACGGGGCAGAGGGTGTGATCCTCGGCTGCACGGAGATCGAACTGCTCATCGGCCCCGAGGACAGTCCGGTGCCGGTCTTCCCCACGGCCCGGCTGCACGCCCTGGCGGCGGTGGACGCGGCACTGTCCGGGCGCGCCGAATAGGGGCGCTCGCGGATCGGGCCCGACTTCAGGGACAGGCGCTGGCCTTGTCGTCCACGGGGCGGCCGAGATGGCGGGCCGGCCGGCGAGGCACGTTCAGATCCAGTTGCCCCAGCCGAACGTTGCGATGTAGGCCCGCCGGACGGCATCCCAGCCACGACCGCTGCCGATGTGGATCACTGTCAGCGCAAGGATGAACCAGGCCGTGCAGACACCGGCAATGATCAGTGTCCATCGAGGACCGGAGAAACCGGCAACCACGATGAGGGCGATGACGGTCACGCTCAAGCCCATGTGGGCGGCGCACAGATCGGAGCGCAGGGCTTCGCGCAAAGCGTGGCGTTCTTGCTGGATGTCCTGGGTGTAGCGAGAAGAAGCCGAGCCTTCGCCGTTCTCCCGCCCAGAGCTGTGCTCCATGAGGCCCCCTCTTGATCCAGCTACGACTACCCGAAGCAGCCTATGCCCGGGCAGCGGCAGCTCCTTCCGCTACGGAACACGGAGGGGTCAGAGCGAGGCCGCCACCCGGACGAGATCGGCCACCGGCCGCGACCGGCTCTCCGGCAGCCAGGCGAGCACCGTCGTCACGGGCGGCGCGTCCGTCACCGGCACGGCGACCAGGTCCTGCCGCAGGTCGACGGCGGCCGAGGCGGGCAGCACCACGGTGGCCCGGCCGAGGGCGATCAGCTGGAAGAGCTGGGTCAGGTTCCGCACCGCGACTCCGGGGCCTTCGGGGCAGCTGCCGTCCGGGCCGGGCCAGCGGGCCGGGGGAGGGCCGGGCGCGGCGGTCACCTCGGCCTGCCGCACCGCTGTCCGGCCGGCCAGCGGGTGGTCGCCGGGCAGGACCGCGACCTGCCCCTCGGTCAGCAGTGCCTCCGTGTCGAGTCCGGTGACGGCGTCGAACGGCAGATGCAGCAGCGCCACGTCCGTACGCCCCGAGCACAACAGCTCCCGCTGCTCGTGCGCCTCGCACAGCAGCAGATCGACCGCGCACGCGCCGGGGTGCGCGGCGTACGCGTCGAGCACCTTGGCCAGCAGCTCACCCGCCGTACCGGTCTTGACCGCCAGCGCGATACGCGGCCGCCGCTCGGCCGCTTCCCGGGTACGGCGCTCGGCGGCCTCCGCCGCCGCGAGGATCGCACGTGCCTCCGTCAGCAGCACCGCTCCCGCATCGGTGAGCCGGACCCGGCGGCTGGACCGCTCCAGCAGCACCACCCCGAGCCGCCTCTCCAGGCCGGCGAGCGCACGGGACAGCGCGGGCTGGGCGATCCCCAGCCGCTCGGCCGCTCTGCCGAAGTGCAGTTCCTCCGCGACCGCGACGAAGTACCGCAGCTCACGCATCTCCATGTCCGCACCGTAACCCGCCCGGACCGCGACCGATGCCGCGAAGGCATCACTGCCAGACCCGTACGGTGTTGGTCCCCGGCGCCCGGCCGCCGATGCTGGCGGACATGAGCGAACAGACGACCGCGCTGGTCACCGGCGCGAACAAGGGAATCGGATACGAGATCGCGGCGGGCCTCGGCGCGCTCGGCTGGAGCGTCGGCATCGGCGCCAGGGACCGGGAGCGCGGCGCGCAGGCCGTCGCGGCCCTGTGCGCGAGAGGCGTCGACGCCTTCGCCGTCCCGCTGGACGTCACCGACGACGCAGACGTGAGCGCCGCCGCCCGGCTCGTGGAGGAGCGCGCGGGCCGGCTCGACGTACTCGTCAACAACGCCGGTGCGGCGGGCGGTTGGCCCGACGAGCCGACGTCGCTCGACCCCGCCGCCCTCCTGCGGCTGGTCGACACCAACGTCGTCGGGGTCATCCGGGTCACCAACGCGATGCTGCCCCTGCTGCACCGCTCCGCGCATCCGCGGATCGTCAATCAGTCCAGCCACGTCGGCTCCCTGACCCTGCAGACCGACCCCGACGCCGATCTCGGAGGGATCAGCGGGGGCTACGCGCCGACGAAGACCTTCCTGAACGCGGTCACCGTCCAGTACGCCGCGGAGCTGCGCGGCACCCCGATCCTCGTGAACAACGCCTGCCCCGGCTATGTGGCCACCGACTTGAACGGCTTCCGCGGGACCCGTACCGCCGAGGAAGGAGCACGGGTCGCGATCAGGCTCGCGACCCTCCCCGACGGCGGGCCGACCGGGGGCCTCTTCGACGACGAGGGCCCCGTGCCCTGGTGAACAGGCGCACCGCGGCGCGGGAGCGCGCGCCGCGGTGGTCCGGGTTGTCACGTACACCGGGCTCTGCCCCGAGTGGGCTGAACGGAAGGCGCCTGACGGGTAAAAGTCCAGTTCAGGCGCCTTTTCGAGTGCTCCTAGAAGAAGCCCAGCTTCTTCGGTGAGTACGACACCAGCAGGTTCTTCGTCTGCTGGTAGTGCTCCAGCATCATCTTGTGGTTCTCCCTGCCGATGCCTGACTGCTTGTAGCCGCCGAAGGCCGCGTGGGCCGGATAGGCGTGGTAGCAGTTCGTCCAGACCCTGCCCGCCTTGATCCCGCGACCCGCCCGGTACGCCGTGTTGACGTCGCGGGTCCAGACACCCGCGCCCAGTCCGTACAGCGTGTCGTTCGCCGTGCTGATGGCGTCGTCGAAGTCCGTGAAGGACGTCACCGCCACCACCGGGCCGAAGATCTCCTCCTGGAAGACCCGCATCCGGTTGTCGCCCTCGAAGACCGTCGGTTGGACGTAGTAGCCGCCCTCCAGCTCACCGCCGTGCTCGATGCGCTGACCGCCCGTCAGGATCTTCGCGCCCTCCTGCTGCCCGATGTCCAGGTACGAAAGGATCTTCTGCAGCTGGTCGTTGGAGGCCTGGGCGCCGATCATCGTGTCGGTGTCCAGCGGGTGGCCCGGCACGATCTGCTCCGTCCGGGCGATGCCCGCCTCCAGGAACGCGCCGTAGTGGCCGCGCTGGATGAGAGCGCGCGACGGGCACGTACACACCTCGCCCTGGTTGAGGGCGAACATGGTGAACCCTTCGAGGGCCTTGTCGAGGAAGTCGTCGTCGGCGCTCGAGACGTCGTCGAAGAAGATGTTCGGCGACTTGCCGCCCAGCTCCAGGGTCACCGGCTTGATGTTCTCGGAGGCGTACTGCATGATCAGCCGCCCTGTCGTGGTCTCGCCCGTGAAGGCGATCTTCGCGACGCGGGCGCTGGAGGCGAGAGGCTTGCCCGCTTCCGCTCCGAAGCCGTTGACGATGTTGACGACACCCGGCGGCAGCAGATCCGCCACCAGGCTCAGCCAGTAGTGGATCGAGGCGGGCGTCTGCTCGGCCGGCTTGAGGACCACCGCGTTGCCCGCGGCGAGCGCCGGGGCGAGCTTCCATGTGGCCATCAGGATCGGGAAGTTCCACGGGATGATCTGGCCGACGACGCCCAGCGGTTCGTGGAAGTGGTACGCGACGGTGTCGTCGTCGATCTCGCTGAGCGAACCCTCCTGGGCGCGCAGAGCCCCCGCGAAGTACCGGAAGTGATCGATGGCCAGCGGGATGTCGGCCGCCAGCGTCTCCCGCACCGGCTTGCCGTTCTCCCAGCTCTCGGCGACCGCCAGCTCCTCCAGACGGTCTTCCATCCGGTCGGCGATCCTGTTCAGCACCGAGGCCCGGTCCCCGGCGGACGTGGCGCCCCAGCCAGGAGCCGCCGCATGGGCGGCGTCCAGGGCCAGTTCGACGTCCTCGGCCGTGCCGCGCGCGATCTCGGTGAACGGGCGGCCGTTGACGGGGCTCGGGTTCTCGAAGTACTGCCCCCGGGCCGGCGGCACGTACTCCCCGCCGATCCAGTGGTCGTAGCGGGACGCGTACGTGACGATCGCGCCCTCGGTGCCCGGCGCAGCGTAACGGGTCATCTCTGTGGCCTCCCGGATCCGGTGCCGCCCGCCGTTGGACGGCCCTCGGCGCGAGGCTAGGGACGGCGACGTTGCAAGGGCGTTGCAACGGCGGGCGGGGGAGGAATGGGTCGTCCCTCGGGGTGAGCGAACTTCCGTACGGCGGCGCGCGCCGGGCGTCGTCCACCGGCGCGGGAAGGCGCCGCCGCTAGCCGCGCTGTTCGGCGTCGAGGTCCCGGACCCGGGCCAGCAACCCCGCCCGCTGGTCCGCCGGAACCGCCCCGGCCAGCGCGCGCCACACCGGCAGATCCTCCTCGCCCCACGGGCTGTACGCCCAGTCGGCGAGCAGCCCCGGATCACCCCGGGCGATCAGCGCGGCCCGCAGCTGGTCCGTGATCCGCCGCCGCAGCCGTACGACGGCCGGGGCCCGGGAACCCGGCAGCAGCGGGCCCGCGTACGCGTCCAGCGCCGCCGCCACCGCGCCCGAAGCCAGCCGGCGCGTCACCGTGTCGAAGTCGGCGTCCACCGGGACGGCCAGCCGGTACGGCCGCGAGTCCAGCAGGTCGGGCCCCAGCAGTCGGCGGAGCCGGGAGAGTTCGGCCCGGAGTGTCACCGGGGTCACCGACTCGTCCTCGTACAGCTCGATCAACAGCTCGTCACCGCTCAGGCCTTCCGGCCGGCGGGCCAGGGCGACCAGGATCTCGCTGTGCCGCCGGCTGAGCCGCAGCCGTCGCCCCCGCGCCACCAGCAGCGCCTCCTCCCGGCCCAGCGCGCCCAGCCGCACCGACTCGACGTCCGGCGGCGGGGCCAGCAGGGCGAGCTGCGACTCGGCGGCCCGGGCCACCGCCTGGACGAACGCCAGGCTGTGCGGATGGGCGAGACGATCGCCGCCCGTGATGTCCACGGCCCCCAGCACCCGGCCCGTGTGCGGGTCGTGCAGCGGCGCGGCCGCGCAGGTCCACTGCTGGACCGGCCGCAGGAAGTGCTCGGCGGCGAAGACCTGCACCGGGCGGTCCACCGCGATCGCCGTTCCCGGCGCGTTCGTTCCCGCCACGGATTCGGCCCAGCGGGCGCCCTCCACGAAGTTCATCAGGCCGGCCCGCCTGCGCGCCACAGTGTGGCCCTCGACCCACAGGAGGCGGCCGTGGGCATCGCAGACGGCCAGCAGATGCTCCCCGTCCGTCGCGTACGCGCCCATCAACTCGCGGATCACGGGCATCGCACGGGCCAGGGGGTGCGCCGCCCGGTAGGCGCCCAACTCGTCCGGGCCGAGCTCCACCGCCGGGGCGTCGTCCGGGCTGACCCGCGCCCGCGCCGAGCGGCGCCAGGACGCGCCGACCACCGCGCGAACCGGCCGCTCCAGCCGCCCCGCCGAGGTGAACACGTCATGGGCGCGGCGCAGCGCGCCGCTCCGTTCGCCGGGATCGGTGTCCGCAGCCAGGGCCACCCAGGGATCCGTCAACTTAACCCTCCCGTCCAAGGGCCGTCGTGCCCTCCCATCGTCGTCGCCGTCGGTCTCCGCGACAACCTCGGTGCGGAGAGTCATCACGACGGGCGGCGGGGGAGGGGGGCTTCAGGTGACGTCGGCGACGAGCCGGAGGTAGCGCTCCCAGTCCCAGTGGACGCCCGGATCGGTGTGGTCGCTGCCCGGTACCTCATGATGGCCGACGATGTGCTCCCGGTCCTTGGGGATGCCGTGGCGCTCGCAGACGTCCGCGGCGAGCCGGGCGGAGCGCAGGTACATGACGTCCGTGAAGAACTCCGGGCGGTCCACCCAGCCCTCGTGCTCGATGCCGATGCTCCGGGTGTTCCAGCTCCAGTTGCCCGCGTGCCAGGCGATGTCCTTCTCGCTCACGCACTGGGCGACATGGCCGTCGCCGGAGCGCACCACGTAGTGGGCGGACACCTGTTTGGCGGGGTTCCGGAAGATGCCCGTGGTCGGTGTGAACAGCTGCTGGGCGACATGGATGACGATCCGGTCGATCCGGCGCTCCGAAGGGTGGGAGGGAACGGTGTAGTTGGCGGGGGCGGCCGGGGCCCAGAGTGCCGTCGCGTAGTCGGTGGGGCCCTGCGGGGTCGCCATCGCCCGGGCGGAGGACGGCAGGACGGCCGCCGCGAGCGTGGCGGCGGCGCCCTGGATGATCCTTCTGCGGTGCAACAGCACTCCTGAGGCCGGGGGCGGGGCAGGGCTGGGGAGGGAGCGTAGGGGCGGAGCTGAGCAGGTGAGGCCTCGCCCCGTGGATCATCTCCCGCCGATGCGGATGACGAGTCCGCGGGGCATCCGGTTCCCGGCAGCCGCCTTGCGGATGCGTGCGGCCCCCGCGCGCGCCCGGCTGCGCCGCTTCCCGCAGCGCGAGAGCGACGGGTGTGTCAGGCACGCCTCGCGACACCTGCTCCCTCGTGCCGGGCCCGTCCCTCCCGCCCCTCCCGCCCCTCCCGCCCCTCCCGCCCCTCCCGCCTCTTCCGCCCCTCCCGCTCATGAGCTGAGCTGAGCCGAGCCCAGCTCAGTCCAGCCGAGCCGTGCCGAGCCGTGCTCAGCCCAGCCCAGGCATCCCGGCCCCGGACGTTTCAGACCGCCGCGTCCGCCGCGCCCGTAGCCTCCGCCGCCCCGCCCTCGGCTCCCGCCAGCGCTCCCGCAGGGTCGTCGTCCGCCGGCCCGGCGGGAACCCAACGGCCGTGCTCCTTGCGGTACGGCCACCACCGCCCGTTCGGGTCGAACCGGAGCTGGACGTCGGCGCCCACGACCGTCCAGCCGGCCCGCCCGCTCGCCCGCAGCGTCGGCCGCTCGCCCGCCTCCCACGCCTCGCCGAGCCGCGCGCGGGCCCGCCCCAGCTGCTCCGGGTCCGGCGTCCACTCCTCGTCCAGCACCGCGAGTGCCGCGACCCCGCCGTACCGCCAGGCGCGGACCGCGGCGTCCAACTCCGCGGGCGGGCGGCCCGACCCCGTGGCCAGCCGGGCCCCGAACCGCGGCTCCGGCCGGGCGTCCGCGACCAGCCGCACCGCGTCCTGCTGCGGCGTCAGCTCCACCGGGAGCGGCTGCCCTTCGTGCCCCGGAGCCAGGGCGTCCAGCAACATCCGGCGGGCCCGCACCGCACTGTCGGCCGCCAGCACCTCCAGCGCCGCCGGGTCGATTCCGGGTACGGGTCCGGTCTCCGTGTCCAGCGACGGTCCGAGCCCCGGTTCCTCGGGGGCCGACGGGGGTGCGGGGAGCGGCGGCAGGATCCCGGCGGCCGCGAACGCTTCCCCGGCCGGGACCCCGTGAACCTCCCGCTCCTCGATGTCGTCGGCCTGCGCCCCGCCGTCCCCGGCCCGGACCGCGCGGGCCGCGCTGCGCACCTGGAGCTCGTCCAGCAGCCGCCGCTCGTCGCGCCCCCGCATCAGCAGCAGGACGAAGGGGTCCTCGTCCAGCAGCCGCGCCACCTGGTAGCAGAGCGCACCCGAATGCGGGCAGTGGTCCCAGGCCCCGCAGGTGCACTCCGGTTCCAGATCGCCGATGCCCGGCAGCAGATCGACCCCGGCACTCGCCGCGTCCTCCACCAGATGCGGCGGCATCTCCCGGTCCAGCAGCGCCGCGATGTGCCCGGCCCGGTCCACCGCCATGTCCAGGAACCGGTCCCAGGCGCCCGCACCGAGCTGCTGGAGCAGGACGTCGCTGCGGTACGCCGTGCCGTCACGGTCCCGCACCACCGCCGTGATCCGCCCCGGCCGTACGGAGACCGCCCCGACCCTGCCCTCCCGGGCCAGCCGCCGACCCTGCTTGAGCTGCTGACCGTCGAGCGCCGTGTCCTCCAACGCCTTGAGCCATGCCCGGCCCCACCAGGACGTGGCGAACCCCCGGCCCTGCGCCGGTGGGAACGCCGCGAACGTACGCTCCGGTCCGCGCCGGCCGTCCCGCGACGCCCCGTCGCCGTCGTCGCCCCGGTCCGAGGCGTCCGCGCCGCCCGCCCCGGACTCCGCTCCGTACCCGTCGTCGTCCGCGTATGCGTAGTCGTCCTCGTACGCGTCGCTCATCGTGCGCCCCCTCGCAGCTCGACCAGGTCGGCCAGTTCCGCATCGGTCAGTTCGGTCAGCGCGGCCTCGCCGGAGCCGAGCACCGCGTCCGCGAGGCCCTGCTTACGGGCGAGCATCTCGGCGATCCGGTCCTCGATCGTGCCCTCGGCGATCAGCCGGTGCACCTGCACCGGCTGCGTCTGGCCGATCCGGTACGCCCGGTCCGTCGCCTGCGCCTCGACCGCCGGATTCCACCAGCGGTCGAAGTGCACGACATGACCGGCCCGGGTGAGGTTGAGCCCGGTGCCAGCCGCCTTGAGGGACAGCAGGAACACCGGCGCCTCGCCCGCCTGGAAGCGGGCCACCATCTCCTCGCGCCGGGCCACCGGCGTACCGCCGTGCAGGAACTGCGTGCCCACCCCGCGCGCGGCCAGGTGCTCCTCCAACAGCCGGGCCATCTGCACGTACTGCGTGAAGACCAGCACCGAACCCTGCTCGGCCAGGATCGTGTCCAGGAGTTCGTCCAGCAGCTCGATCTTCCCCGACCGGTCCGCGATCCGCGGCTGCTCCTCCTTGAGGTACTGCGCGGGGTGGTTGCAGATCTGCTTGAGCGCCGTCAGCAGCTTCATCACGAGACCGCGCCGCTCGAAGCCGTCGGCGGCGGAGATCTCCGCCAGGGTCTCGCGGACCACCGCCTCGTACAGACCGGTCTGCTCCGGCGTCAGCGACACGGCCCGGTCGGTCTCGGTCTTCGGCGGCAGCTCGGGCGCGATCCCCGGGTCGGACTTCCGGCGGCGCAGCAGGAACGGCCGCACCAGCGCCGCGAGTCGCTCGGCGGCGCCCGGATCGTCGCCGCCCTCGACCGCGGCGGCGTACCGCGTACGGAAGGTGCCGAGTCGGCCGAGCAGACCGGGAGTCGTCCAGTCCAGGATCGCCCACAGCTCGGAGAGGTTGTTCTCGACGGGGGTACCGGTGAGCGCGACGCGGGCACGGGCCCCGAGGGTCCTCAGCTGCTTGGCCGTCGCCGAGTGCGGGTTCTTGACGTGCTGGGCCTCGTCGATGACGACCATGCCCCAGGACACGGCGGCGAGCCGGGGCGCGTCGAGGCGCATCGTGCCGTACGTCGTCAGGACGAACTCGCCGTCCACCAGGCCTTCCAGGGAACGCGAGGCGCCATGGAAACGGCGGACGGGGTTGCCCGGAGCGAACCTCTCGATCTCCCGCTGCCAGTTGCCCATCAACGACGTCGGGCACACCACCAGCGTCGGTCCTGCCTCGTCGCGGTCGCTCTGCCGGTGCAGATGCAGGGCGATGAGCGTGATCGTCTTGCCGAGGCCCATGTCGTCGGCGAGACAGGCACCGAGGCCGAGCGAGGTCATCGTGTTCAGCCAGTTCAGACCACGCAACTGGTAGTCGCGCAGGGTCGCCGTGAGCGCCTCGGGCTGCCCGATCGCCTGCTGGGCGGCGGACTCCGGATCGGCCAGCCGGTCCCGCAACTGCTGGAGCCAGCCGGTCGCCGCCACCTCTACGCGACGGCCGTCCACCTCCGTCGAACCGGTCAGCACCGCACCGAGAGCGTCGATCGGGGTGACCTTGCGGTCCTGGGTCTCCCGGGCCCGGCGCGCCTCCTTGGGGTCGATGAGCACCCATTGGTCGCGCAGTCGCACGATGGGCCGGGAGGACTCGGCGAGCCGGTCCAACTCCTCGCGGGTCAGCTTCCGGTCGCCCAGGGCGAACCGCCAGTCGAACGAGAGCAGGGCGTCGGCGGAGAGGAACGAGGGCACGTCCGCGGTGGTACGTCCGCGCGGCCCGGCCCCCTGCCCGTCGCCCTCCCGGTCCGTGATGTCCGCGTCGTCCGCGTCGTCCGGGCCGATCACGGCGCGCGCGGTGAGCTTCCGGGCCAGTTCCCTGGGCCAGTGCACCTGCACACCGGCGGCGGCGAGGGCACGCGAGGCGGACCCCAGCAGCTCGGCGATCTCCTCGTCGGCCGGTTCCACCGAGTCCGGCACCGCGGCGGAGAGCAACGGCGCCAGCGGGGGCCATGCGCGGGCGGCCCGCCGCAGGGTGAGGAGGGCGTCCATCCGGGCCCGTGGCCCGAACGCTGCGGCGGTCCGCGAGCCGCCCGCCCACACCTCGGCAGCATCGGCGACCAGGGAAGGATCGCTGACGCTGTGGATCTGCAGCACGGCCCGGAACGACGGCGCGACCGCGTCCGGACCGGACCTCGGCGGCACCGTTCCCGGGTCGGCTTCGGAGGCCACTTCCGCACCGCTCGTCCGCGACGTCACGCCGGTGATCTCGATACGCAACGAGAGCCGTACGCCCGCGTCGTGACCGGCCGCCACATCGGCCGCCCAGGCTCGCCCTTCGGGCAGGCGCTGCGGCTGCCGGGCGGCGAACGCGGGTCCGGCGGCGACGAACCCGGCAGCCGGCGTACGGGGCATCGCGTCGGCCACGGCATCGAGGAACGCACGCAACAGGCGCTCCGGTTCGGGCAACAACGGTTCGGGCAGGAAGGCTTCGGGCAGGAACGGTTCGCCTGCGGTGCCGTTCGTCGGTGTCGGTGTCGGTGTCGGTGTCGGCACCGGAGTCGCGTGCGCGGTCGGCGGCATCGACGCCGCCAGTTCCCGGATCCGTTCGAGGTCCTCGGCGCCCAACGGCCCGATGCGCCAGGCGTCGTGGTCGGTGGCACTCAGCCCCGGCAGCAGAAGGCCGCGGGCCACGAACTGGAGAGCCAGCAGCGCGGCAGCGCCCCAGAAGGCGGTGGCGGGGGAGGCGTGCGCCACGGCGCGTGCCCGGGTCAGCACCGGCAGGGCGTCCCGCACGGGGAGGCTCAGCGCCGAAACCGTACGGGGCCGCAGGCCGGCTCCGACCACGGTCAGCTCCGACGAAGTCCCGGGAGCGTCGGAAGGGGTGCTACCGTCCGGATTCCAGAACGCGATCCTGCCGGTACGGGCCGGATCCGCGGGGACGAAAACCGCGGAGCAGCGGGACAGTTCGGCGATCTCGGAGGGCGTTGCCGCAGGGTGCCTGTGCACAGCGATGTCAGATTCCTCAAATTTGACTAGTGGGCGGAGTCGCCGAGGGTACTCCACTTCGCGCCACGACAGGCCGCACACCTTTGTGGCGTGTGTCACTTCTTCTCTCTTTCGGGCCCGATGGTGCAGCCAGCCCCACCCTCGGGCCGGGGGGTCTGCCCCAGGGGAACCAGGGTGGTGGCGCCATGGCCTCCACCGGCCCCCGGTCCGTACGTTCGATCAGGTCAGCGCAGATGTTCCAGAGACCGGAGACGTCCATGCCCCAGGCGACAGCCACTGTTGCGGATCCCGCCGACGAAAGCAGTCCGGGCCGCCCTGCCGCCGCCCGTGGGGCGGCGGCGGGAAGCGACTTCGCGCCGCTGCTGCGTGCCGTGCGGGACCAGGGCCTGCTGGAGCGCCGCACGGACCGGTACGTCCTCGGCATCGCCGCCAACCTGGTGGCCCTGGGCGCGCTGATCACCGGTTTCGTCCTGCTCGGAGACTCCTGGTGGAGCCTGGTCCTCACCCTGCCGTTGGCGGTCCTGTGGACCCGTACGGCCTTCGTCGCCCATGACGCCGGGCATGCGCAGATATCCGGTGACCGCGGGACGAGCAGACTGATCGGTCTCGTACACGCCAATCTGCTCCTCGGTATGAACGAGGCGTGGTGGAACGACAAGCACGTACGCCACCACGCCAACCCCAATCACATCGACAAGGACCCCGATGTCGGTGTCGGCGCACTGGTCTGGACCCAGAAGCAGGCGGCACAGCGTGAGGGATTCGCCCGCTGGCTCACCAGGAACCAGGCCCGGCTGTTCTTCCCGATGCTGCTGCTCGAAGGCATCGCGCTGAAGATCTACGGTTTCCAGTTCCTGCGCCGCCAGCCCCTCCGGGAGCGGGCCGTCTCGGCGCTGCTGCTGACCGCGCACATCGGCCTCTACGCGACGCTGTTGCTGAGCACGCTGTCCCTGGGCAAGGCGATCGTCTTCGCTCTCGTGCTGCACGCGCTGTTCGGCCTCCACCTGGGCATGGCCTTCGCCCCGAACCACAAGGGCATGGAGATGCCCGACCCCGACGGCGAGCGCTGGGGCCACCTCCAGCGGCAGGTCCTGACCTCGCGCAACGTACGCGGCGCCGTCCTGACGGACTGGTTCCTCGGCGGGCTGAAATACCAGATCGAGCACCACCTCTTCCCGAGCATGCCGCGCCCCAACCTGCGGCTCGCCCAGCCCCTGGTCAAGGCGCACTGCGCCACGATCGGCATGCCGTACGCGGAGACCGGACTGATCGAGTCCTACCGGCAGGCGCTGTCGCACATGCACGAGGTCGGCGAGCCGCTGCGATAGGGCGGCCGATGGGGAACGTAAGAGAGCGCGGAGGCGTTCAGAGAACAGGAGCGGCGCCGGCCGCGAAGGAGGCGTGGACCATGTCGAATGGTGCGAAGGTCGCTATCGGGGGAGTGCTCGCGGCAGCCATCCTGTGGCCCCTGATCGGATTCTGGTGGGCGCTGCTGATCGTGATCGGGGTTCCCGTGGCGGGCTATCTGCTGCTGGACCCGTCCCAGCGGCGCAGGCTCCGCAGGATCAACCGCAAGGAGATCGGCCGCTGAGCCCGGACACGAGCCTGCCCGGTGCGGATCCGTCCCGTGCGGGATCGCCTCAAGCGGAATCGCCGCAGGGGGAACCGCCTCGTGGGGTTCGGGCGTCGTGCGGGTGACCCGGATCGGCCCCGGGTGACCCGCGAGGGTGTCACGTGGGGTGGACGGCCAGCTCGTCCAGGGCGCTGAGCAGGCCGGGCAGCGCCGCTCCACGGCCGACGGGAATGACGGCGCCCGGCTCCTCGTCCAGCAGGAACAGCGCGATGTCGTCGGTCCGAGCTACCATCGACCACCCCGGCCCGTCGACGCGCAGCGTACGTGCGTCGGCCGAGGCGTACGAGGAACGGATCCGCCCGGGCGGCGGCGGAGTCCTCGTATAGCCGTCCGCCTCCGACAGGGCCCTGCGTACGCCGGGGTGCCGGGAGGCCGGGGAGGAATCGTCCTCCGGCTCACCCGCCGTGTCGCTCGTCGGCTCTCCCTCCGCCCCCGGCCGCACGAACTGCGCGTCGTCGATCTGCTCGCGCCACGTCGACCACTGCGCGGCGATCTCGTCGGCCCCGAGCCGCCGCTGCGCCGGACCCCAGGCCTCCGCGTCGGGAGGGGCCAGCGGCGCGGGGCCCTCCCCGTCCGACTCCGGGTCGTGCGGATCCGGGACGCCCGGTGCCGAGACGGCAAGGTCCATCGGCCAGCCCGGCAGCGCGCACACCATGGAGCGCTCGTCGGGGGAGAGGTCGTGCTCCATGCCGCAGTCCCACGCGGCGATGGCGACGGCCACCTGCGAGGCGTCCTCGACGACCACCGTCCACCGGGCCCCCTCACCGTCCTGCCCGAGGACGAGGCCGTAACCCTCCTCGTACGGTTCGAGCGCGAGCGCGCCGCACGCGGCCACGTAGTCGTCGCCCAGCACGCTCGGGAACCGCGCGGGCGTCAGCAGCATCGCGGTCAGCACCAGCAGCGCGTCGTCGGCGACCGCATCGTCCGCACCGGTCACGGTGTCCTCCCCATCGCTCATCGCCCACCCGCCCATCGCTCAGTCCCGCGTTCCTTGGCCGTCGGCGCACCCTAACTACTCGGTAACCCCCTCGTCGAGGCCCCGGCGAGCAGCGGTGCACCGGAGCCGCAGCTACCTCGTCCGGGTGGGGGAAGGCCGAAGGGGCGGGCGCGCGGGAGGCCTCCGCGTAAGCTTGGACGTCCGGCCGAACGAGGGGACAGCGTGGTGAAGCGGTACGACCGGCTGAAAGAGATTCAGCGCCTGGACCCCGAGCGGGACTTCCTGGAGATCTACCGCCTCACCGTCACCTACGAGTTCCCCTGGGACATCACCCGCGCCCTCGAACTGGCCCTCTACCGCACCTATGCGGTGCCCAGCATCGGCCGACTCCTCGACGAGACGGCGGAGTTGACGGAGCGTTCCCAGAAGCGTTACGACGACACCGCCCTGCTGCTCGACACGGTGGTGGAGCACGGCTTCGAGACCGACGAAGGCCGCACGGCCGTCCGCCGGATCAACCAGATGCACCGCAGCTATGACATCAGCAACGACGACATGCGCTACGTCCTGTGCACGTTCGTCGTCACCCCGAAGCGCTGGCTGGACAGTTTCGGCTGGCGGCGCCTGTGCTGCCACGAGCTGGGAGCCTTCGCCGCCTACTACCGCACGCTCGGCGCTCGCATGGGGATCAAGGACGTCCCCGGAACGTACGAGGAATTCGAGCGCACCCTCGACGCCTACGAGCACGAGCATTTCGGCTGGGACGAAGGAGCCCGCCGGGTCTCCGACGCCACCTTGGCGCTGATGGGGTCCTGGTATCCGGCGCCCCTCGCCCCGGTGGTGCGCGGCGCCAGCCTCGCGCTCCTGGACGACTCGTTGCTCAGGGCGTTCCGCTACCGCCGCCCGGGGCCGGTCGCCCGCGGACTGACCAGGGGCGCGCTGCGGCTCCGGGCTCGTGCCGTCCGGCTCCTGCCGCCCCGGCGGACGCCCCACTACGCGCGCCAGAACCCCGAGATCAAGGGATATCCGGACGGGTACGAGATCGCGGAGCTCGGTACGTTCCCCACGCCGGGCGTCCGCGGCTGCCCCGTTCCCAATCGCAGGCCGTCGCAGTCGCCCGCCGAGTGACCCATCCGTGCCGACCGTCCTGACCGGACCCTGCGTCGGGTCCGTACGGCCCCGACGCTGCTCGTACGTCTCCGAAGCCTCCTTGCTTGTACGGTGCCGAGGTCGGCGGCGTCCCCGGCCTCAGGCCTGCCTGACCGCGAGGGCGAGAAACCGGTCGTCCTCGTCGGTGTAGGAATCCAGCCGCCACCCCGCGCCGGGCAGCAGCTCACGCAGCCTCGGCTCGGCCCGCAGGTCGTCGTCGGTGATGGCGCGCCCATGACGCGCGGCGAGAGCGGCCCGGCCGATCGGGTGGAACAGAGCCAGGATTCCGCCCGGCCGGACCACACGGGCGAGCTCCGCCATATCGGCCTCGGGCCGGGCCAGATGCGAGATCAGCCCGGCACCGAACACCGCGTCCAGGGCCCCGTCGCGCAACGGCAGCCGCGCGACATCCGCGCGGAGCAGCGTCCCGCTGTGCCCTCGTCCCGCCCGCGCCGCCGCCTCCAGCATGGCGGGAGTGAGATCGGCGCCCAGCACCGTGCCCCGTGGCCCGACCACCGCCCGCAGCGCGGGCAGCGCGCGACCCGTACCGCAGCCCGCGTCGAGCACGGCATCACCGGGGCGCAGCCCCAGCATTCCGGCCGCGGCGGCGTAAGCGGGGCCGTCGTCGGGGAACCGGCTGTCCCAGCCGGCCGCACGCGAGGTGAAGAAGTCCAGGACATGAGTGTGGTCGTCGGCCATGAGGACATGATCGCGCAACCGGCGCGGGCCGCGCGATCAACGGAAGCCGACCGGTCCGATCAGACGTTGACGCCGTAGTCCGAGGCGATGCCCGCCAGGCCCGAGGCGTACCCCTGGCCGACGGCCCGGAACTTCCACTCGGTGCCGTGCCGATACAGCTCGCCGAAGACCATCGCGGTCTCGGTGGAGGCGTCCTCGCTCAGGTCGTAACGGGCGAGCTCGACGCCGTTGGCGCGGTTCACCACGCGAATGAAGGCGTTGCGCACCTGACCGAAGCTCTGGCCCCGGCTCTGGGCGTCATGGATCGAGACCGGGAAGACGATCTTCGCGACCTCGGCGGGGACCGACGACAGGTCGACCTCGACCGACTCGTCGTCGCCCTCGCCCTCACCTGTCAGGTTGTCACCGGTGTGGCGGACGGAACCGTCGGGGCTGTTGAGGTTGTTGTAGAAGACGAAGTGGCTGTCGGAGAGGACCTTGCCCGCCTCGGAGCACAGCAGCGCACTGGCATCCAGGTCGTGATCGGCGCCGGTCGTGGTCCGCACGTCCCAGCCGAGCCCGACCGTCACGGCGGTGAGGCCGGGGGCCTCCTTCGACAGGGAGACGTTGCCGCCCTTGGCCAGGGTCACACCCATGAATTTCCTCCAGTGTTCCGTCGGTCCGCACCTGCGGTCCGGGGCCCGCGGCTGCACCGCGTACGGGCCCGGGTGATCGGTGCTGTTCTGCTGTCACTCTTGTGGCCGCTACCCGTACGAACGCTCAGCGCGGCACTCCGGGTTCCCGGATTGCGCAAGCCGTGAAATGAGCGGCGGCCCGGGAAGGCCCGTTCGTCGCCCGGTCCCGGGCGCGTCAGTGGGCGTTCTCGTCCTTCATCGCCTTGGCCTCGCTCTTGAGGATGCGCATCGACTTCCCCAGTGCGCGGGCCGTGTCCGGCAGCTTCTTCGAGCCGAAGACGACGACCACGATGACCGCCAGGATCAGCAGGTGCCAGGGCTCCAGGCCGTTGCGCAACATTCTGGTCCCGCCCTTCTCTCCGTTCGCGCGGCAACAGTTGCCACATTGCGCAACTGTACAACTATTGCTTCGGGCCGGAACGGGCGCCCCTCAGCGTCCGACGCGCTCTTCCCGCCGATCCGCCGCCTGGTCCGGTGAGGCGTCGGGCAGGTGGCGGCGCTCGTAGCGGCGGCGGGCCGCCGTGAGCCCGACCGCGTACAGCCCCAGGACCGAGCCGAGCAACACGTAGTAGAGGGCCGGCAGGGCGCTCATGCCCAGCAACGGCCCGAGCGGGGTGAGCGGAAGGGCGACGCCGACCGCCGCGAGACCCGCCGCGGCGGCCCGTAGGGGCCGACCCGCCCGGCGCTCGGCGGCACTGCGACCGGTCCGCAGCAGGATCATCACGAGGGCCTGGGTGAGCAGATTCTCCGTGAACCACCCGGCGTGGAACGCCGCCTCCCCGCCGTCCCCGGAGGCGTTGTGGAGGGCGAGCGCGAGCACCCCGAAGGTGGCGAGGTCGGCGGCTGCGTTGAGCAGGCCGAAACCCGTGATGAAGCGCAGGAAGTCCCGCGGCCGCAACGCGGTGGGGCGGCGCAGGACCGACGTGGCCGGGCGGTCGAACGCGAACGCCAACTGCGCCGCGTCGAAGCAGAGGTTCTGCACCAGCACCTGCGCCGGGAGCATCGGAAGGAACGGCAGCATCAGCCCGGCCGTCAGCATGGCGATGACATTGCCGAGGTTGGACGAGAGCGTGATCCGCAGATAGGTGGCGATGTTCCCGCTGCTGCGCCTGCCCGCCAGCACCGCACGGTCGATCGCGGTGAGGTCCTTCTCCGCCAGGACGACATCGGCCGCCTCTCTGGCCACGTCCACGGCGTTGCGCGGGCAGATGCCGACATCGGCGGCGTGCAGGGCGGGCAGGTCGTTGACACCGTCGCCGAGGAAACCGGTCGTATGACCGCCGGCGCGCAGGGCCGATACGATCCGGGCCTTGTGCTCGGGCGTACAACGCGCGAACACCGTGGCCCGGTCCGCGACCCGGACCAGCTCCGCGTCCGACAGCGTGTCGACCAGTTCGGCGGTGACCACTTCGTCGGGTCCGGGTCGTCCCTCCGGGTGCAGACCGAGGTCCGCGCAGACCCGGGCGGCCGTGCCCGGATGGTCGCCGGTGAGCACCTTGACGCTCACGCCCCGCCGCGCGAGCACCCCGAGGGCGTCGGCGGCGCTCGGGGCCGGAACATCCCGCAGCGCCACCAGGCCCAGGAAGGTCAGCCCCCGCTCGTCCGCAGGGGTGTAAGCGCCCGCCCGGGCCGCCCGGTCGGCACGGGCCACGGCCAGCAGGCGCAGCCCGGTCCCGGCCTTCCGGTCCGCCAGGGCGAGCAGCCGGTCGCGCTCGTCGCCGTCCATGGCGCACCGGTCGAGCACCGCCTCGACGGCGCCCTTGGTGACCAGGGTGTGGACGCCCAGCCGGCCGGGCCGCCTGACCACGGCGGTCGCGACGCGGCGCACCGGATCGAAGGGCAGCACCGCGACACCTTCGTACGCCTCCGGATCCACCTCGTCGGCAGCGGGCGGACCGCACGCGTCGGCGGCGTCCAGCACCGCTTCGTCGAGCGCGTCGGCCGCGGGCAGTTCCGCCAACTGGAGCGTCCACAGCGCGCTGACCGCCGCCCACCGCAGCACGTCCGGATCGGGCCGGTCCGCCCCGTCGGTCGCCCCGGCGACGACGGGCCGGTCCTCGGTCAGCGTGCCGGTCTTGTCCAGGCACAGCACATCCACCGCCCCCAGGTCGTGCAGCGCCGGGAGCCGCTTGACGATCACTCCGCTGGTGCGCGCCAGCCGGGCACCGCCCCGCGCGAGCGTCGTCGTGACGATGACCGGCAGCATCTCCGGGGTGAGCCCCACGGCGACGGCCACGGCGAACGGCAACGTCTCCAGGCCCCGGCCACGCAGCGCCGCATTGGCCATCAGCACCAGGGGAGGCGTCAGGAGCATGAAGCGGATGAGGGTCCAGGAGATCCCCTGGACCGACCGGTCGAAGGCGCTCGCGCCCCGCTGCCCGGCCCGTCCCTCATGGGCGGCGGCGAACCGGGTCTGCCCGCCCGTGGCCACGATCACCGCCGTACCGCTGCCGGAGGTGACACTGCTGCCCTGGAAGCACCACTGCGGCTGTGCGAACGGTCCCGCCCCGGACAGAGCGGGGTCGGGGACGTCGAGGGCCTGTTTGACCACCGGCGCCGACTCCCCGGTCAGGGCCGACTGGTGCACGGTGAGGCCGTCGGTGCGCAGCAGCCGCACATCGGCGGGTACGAGATCGCCCGGCCGCAGCCGGATCACGTCCCCCGGCACCAGGTCGGCGACCGGTACCTCCCGTTCCAGGGGAGGAGCGTCGTCCGAGGCGCGGCGCACCACGGTGGCCGTGGTCGCCACCAGTTCGCGCAGTGCCGCGGTCGACCGGTCGGCGCGGTGCTCCTCGGCCGAGCGCAGCAGACAGCTCACCGCGACGAGCGTCAGGATGACGCAGGCGGTGCCCCAGGCGGAGACGAGGGCCGACACCAGGCCGAGGCCGAGCAGTACGGAGGTGAAGGGGTCCCGGAGGCTCCGCAGGAAGCGCCGGGGCCAGGGCACGGGCCGCCGGGCGGGCAGTACGTTCTCGCCCGTCCGGCCGAGCCGGATCTCGGCATCCGCCTCCAGCAGCCCGCGCGGCCCGCTGTCGAGTGCGCGCAGTGTCTGCAGCGAGGTGGGGCCGGTGCCGGAGGCCGGGACGGCGGCCGTGAGGTTCTCGCCGGACCCTGCCGCGGAATCCGTGCCGGTGCCTGCGCCGGGGAACGGTGTGACGGAGGCCGGTGCGGCGGCGGTGATGTGTCCGGGGCGCGCGGCTGAACTGCTCTCAGGCACCGAGCTCACGCAGGCGGACGGGCCCCTGGGAGGCGTGCCCGGCGCGTTCGGCCAGTTGGCCGACCATGAGCCGGACGACCGTCACCACATCGGGATCGTCGACCAGATAGACCTGCCGTCGGCCTTCGCGGCGGGAGCGGACGAGACCGGCCAGTTTCAGCTTCGTCAGATGCTGGCTGACCGAGGGGAGCGTGCCGCCCACCCGCTCGGCGAGCCCCGTCACATCGCTCTCGCCCTGGGCCAGCGCCCATACGATGTGCAGCCGTGCCGGTGTCGCCAGGAGCCCGAACGCCGCCGCGGCCTCCGCGAGCACCTCCGCGGGCGGATCCTGGAAACCGCCGCCGGAACCTGTCGACACGCTCGTATCTCCTCGTCCCCGGGCCGTCTGCGCGGGCCCGGCACCGCTGCCCGTTCCAGACAGCCGAAAAGACCAGTGTAGGGGCCACACCGGAAGGGCCCGGGGCCGGCGCAGGGCGTCCATGCCGTTCAAGAGCGACGCAATGAGGTCGGGATGGGGCAAGGAACGACCATGGCGAAGTCGCATCGGTCAAGAACGATCAACCTGCTCGCATGAAGCCGAGGGGTTGCCATGCTGTCGGCCCGAACCATTCCTGAGGCCCGATCACCGAAGGCCGAAGCCGATTTCCTGAGTCCAATTCCTGAGCCCGATTCCTGAAGCGATTCCTGAAGCGATTCCTGAAGAGAGAAGAGGAGGGACGCACGCCCATGATCGGAGAGGACATCGCGCTCACCCTGAAGATCGTCGTGGCGGGCGGCTGCGGGGCCGGGAAGACGACCCTGGTCGGCTCGGTCAGCGAGATCCGCCCGCTGCACTCGGAGGAGACGCTGAGCGAGAGCGGGCGGGGCCGGGACGAGACCGAGGGGGTGGAGCGGAACGCCACCACGACCGTAGCGATGGATTTCGGTCGTATCACCGTCCACGCGGGCCTCTCGCTCTACCTGTTCGGTACGCCGGGCCAGGACCGCTTCTGGTTTCTGTGGGACGAGCTGTGCGAGGGCGCCCTGGCGGCGGTCGTGCTCGCCGACACCCGGCGGCTGGAGGACTGCTTCGCCGCCGTCGACTATTTCGAGCGCAGGCGGATTCCGTTCGTCGTCGCCGTCAACCGCTTCCCCGGCGCTCCCGACCATACGGAGCAGGATGTCGCGCAGGCGCTCGACCTCGACCCGGGCACGCCGGTCGTGCTGTGCGACGCCCGCGACCGGGCCTCCGGAAAAGAAGTCCTGATCCGTACGGTCGAGTACGCCGGGCGGGTGCACACCGCCCGACTCCTCGCCTCCGTCGGCTGACCGCGCGGCATCGACCCCCGGTCCGTCAGTCGGCCATGTCGGCCATCGCGACCACCTTGTCGATCCGCACCCGCACGACCAGTTCGCCGGGGACGCCGTTGCGCCGGCCGAACTCCTCGGCTGCGTCGGCAGCCACGTAGCGGCCGGCGATCAGCGTCGCCCACCGCAGGAGTTCTTCCGGGTCCTCGCTCAGCTCGGCATACCCCTGCACCACCGCGAACGCGTACGGAGGCCGGTCGTCGTCGACGCACAGGGCGACCCGCCCGTCGCGGGCGAGGTTACGCCCCTTCACGCTCTCCTTGCCGGTGTTGAAGACCACCGAGTCGCCGTCGAGAAGGAACCAGACGGGTGCGATGTGCGGACTGCCGTCGGCCCGCACCGTCGAAACCTTCGCCGTGCGTGTGCCCTCGGAGAGAAAGGCCCGCCATTCTTCATCAGTCATGTGGTGTGCCATGGGCCCATCCTGAGCCCGATCCCCGCATGGCGCGAAGCGGCACCCCGGGCGGTGAGGGGCGCTTGCCCCCACGGGGCCGTTGCGCGAGGCTTACGCGCGTAGCGGGGCACGGGGAACGAAGGTACGGGGAGGACGAGCACATGCCGCTTGACCGGGGACTTGACTGGCTCCTTGACGATCTCACCAGCAGGGTGCAATTCATACGGCACGCCTTGGTGCTGTCGAACGACGGGCTGGTCACCGGGGCCAGCACCGGGCTCGCACGTGAGGACGCGGAGCATCTGGCGGCGGTCTCCTCGGGGCTGCAGAGTCTGGCGCGCGGGTCGGGACGCCACTTCCGGGCGGGCCGGGCCCGCCAGACGATGGTGGAGTTCGACGAGGCCCTGCTCTTCGTGACGGCCGCGGGCGACGGCAGCTGCCTGTGCGTGCTGACCGCTGCCGAAGCCGACGTCGGCCAGGTCGCCTACGAGATGACGCTGCTCGTCAACCGCGTCGGAGAACACCTCGGAGTCTCCGTCCGTCAGGGCGGTCCCGAGGACATCGAACCCTTCTGACCTGCAATTTCCGTCGCCCGTGAAGAGTTATCCACAGGGCTGACGGGCGATCACTCCCTCGGGCTACCGTGATCACGGAGAGTATTCGAGTCGACGGGGGAGGACAGTCATGACGGTCAGGGAAGTGTTCCGAACGCACACCAGGACCCAGGACGCGGGGGTCGAGGACGCGCGGGTCGAGGACGAGGGCGCGTCGCCCGAGGGCGGGCACACCTCGCGTGCCGCCCCGGCGAGTACGGCCGCGGCCGGGCGTGCGGCCCAGGAGCTGGGTCTGCGACGCGCGGAGTTCGAGCTCGCGGTGCACCTGGGGCTGATCGCGGTCGTCGGCGCTTCGGGCGGTGGGCGACCACGGGTGCCGGAGGAGGAGATCGCGCGCCTGCGGGAGCAGCCGGGTTTCCCCGACGCCCTGGCGGAGCGGGTCCGCACTGTTGGTACGGCTGCGGGGGCGGCTCTGCTGGACATCGCTCCGGCACGGTTCACCCGGCTGGCACGAGCGGGCTGCTTCTCACCGGTCACGTTCTATCTGAACCGGTATCGCGCGGTGGTCTGGCTCTACCTCGCGGACGAACTGGCCGCGTTCGCCGTCCGGGAACCCGAGCTGCTTGCCGGACGGACACCCCCGGGGATGCGCACGATGCTGGAGTCGGGCGCCGACTGGCGGGCCCGCAACTGGCGTGCGCAGCGCATCGACCGGCTGCTGAACCGCACGCCGGATCCCTGGGCGCGGGCGGCGGTCCAGGCGTCGGCACTGGACCCGGTGCAACTGGCGGAAGTGGTGGACGACCCCTATGAACGCGCCTATCTCGTACGGGTCCGGCCGGAGCCGGTCTTCGGACGGCCGGGGTCCATGGCGGCGCGGGAGGCCATGGGGGAGCTGACGCTGGCCGACGACCCCGACGAGATCCTCTGGCGACGGATCAATCTGACGCTGGAACTGGACGGGGCGCGTGAGGACCGGCCCGCCCCGCGCCCCGGGGGCGACGGAGACGTCCGGGCGGTGCCGCCCGCCCGGACCGGGGCCGCCGCGGTGGGCCTGCCGACCGGAAAAGGGCTGCTCGCCAGGCTGGGGTGGCGTGGGCGAGGCGCCGGATGACGTTTGGCGCCGCTCGTACGGATAGGCGATCCTGTCCGGATGTTGATCAGGGAAGCAACCTCCGAGGACTGGCCCGCCATCTGGCCTTTCTTCCATTCGATCGTCTCCGCGGGCGAGACGCTCACCTATCCGCTCGATCTCGGTAAGGAGGATGCCGAGGGGTGGTGGCTCGTCCCGGCGCCGAGCCGGGTGGTCGTCGCCGTGGACGATGCCGGGACGGTGCTCGGCACGGCGAAGATGAACCGCAACCACATGGGCAACGGCTCCCACATAGCCAGCGCCACCTATATGGTCGACCCCGCTCACTCCGGCCGGGGTGTGGGACGAGCGCTGTGCGAGTACTCGGTCGACTGGGCTCGCGCCGCGGGGTATCGGGCCATGCAGTTCAACGCGGTGGTCGAGACCAACACTCACGCCGTCAAGCTCTACCGGTCGATCGGCTTCGACGTGATCGGCACCCTTCCGGAGGGCTTCAACCACCCGACCCAGGGCTATGTGGGGCTGCACATCATGCACAAGGCCCTGTGACGCCAGAGCCTCTTCCCGTCGCCCTGCCTCTATGAGCCCGGCCTCGATGAGCTCTGCCTCCGTGAGCTTGCCGCGATGCGAGGGTGCGAGCGCGGGGGTCAGACGACGGGCTGACCACCCGTCGGCCCCTGCTTCGGGCGCAGCTCCGGGACCGGCAGCGTGCGGCCGGCCGGGCCGCCGTCCGCCGAGCCGCTCGCGGTACCCCCCGGAACGACCTTCCCGGACCAGGAGATGGCCGTCCATCCGGAGTCCGGCGAGCCCTCGACCACCACCACGCCCGTGTTGTCCAGGCTGTGTTCGGCGGCGAACTCGACGGTGACGTTCCGTGCCCGGGCGGCTGTCCACACCCGGATGGCGGCGCCATGGCTGACGAGCGCCACGGTCCCGGACCCCCCGGCCTGCGCCGCCTCGGCCACCACCGCGTCGAAGCGGCCCAGCGCCTCCGTCCCGCTCTCGCCCCCGGGCATCCGGCGGGCGGTGTCCCCGGCCGACCAGGCGAAGGCGGTCGTCAGATACTGCCGTGCGGCGTCCTCGTCGGCCCGCATCTCCAGGTCACCGGCCGACAGTTCCCGGATCCCGTCACGGATCTGGACCTCGATGCCCCGCTCCGCGGCCAGCGGCGCGGCCGTGAGCTGCGTACGCGTCAGCGTGGAGGCGTACAACGCGGCGATGTCCTCCCCGGCGAGCGCCTTGGGCAGCGCCGCCGCCTGCCGCAGACCCAGGTCGGTGAGGCCGGGGCCGGGCCGTGCGGTGTCCAGGAAGTGGCCGAGGTTGGACGGTGTCTGGCCGTGACGGATCAGCAGCATTCGCATAGAACGGGTCAAGCTCCAGGCTCGGGCGCGCGGGCGGCGACAGATAGATGCACAGCCCACCCTCTCATTCGGCCACCGCCGAAGGACAGTTCGACGGGAGGCCTGCCCGCCTTGCCGGAAGTAGCGGGGATATGGGCTGAGTTGGTGCGGGGGACTACGCACGGGGCGACTGCGCCGTTCCTGGGCGATGGCAGTACTGTGCGCCCCACCGCCATTCGGGCGATGAGAAGTATCTGGAGGAAGAATCCATGACCATACCCAGGAGATCGTGGCGTGGCGCGGGAGCACTCGTGGCCGCTGCGGTCGTCGGTCTGACCGGAGGCGTCATCTCCGCCGGTCCGGCCGCGGCTCACACCCCCACCTGGGCCGTGACCTGCTCCGAGGTGACTGTTGACCTCACCAATTACACGAGCGACGTCCCCAACACGGTGACCGTCACGGTGGACGGCAAGGACCTGCTCCCCACCGAGACGTTCGGCCGTGAGTTCCACAAGAAGCTGACGCTTCCCGAGCACGACAAGCCGGTGACCGTCCGACTGGTCGTCAAGGACGCCGACGGCGACGGCAAGCACTCCCTCGACGACTCGAAGACGGCGGAGGTGTGCGACGAGCCCAGCCCGACGCCGACCGAGCCGAGCCCGAGTGAGCCGGCCCCGTCGGAGACGCCGTCCACCGAGACGCCCGAGCCGAGCGCCACCCCCAGCGAGCAGCCTTCGGAGTCCGCGCCCGCCGCGCCCGCCCCGAGCCCGAGCACGCCGGACCTGGCCGAGACCGGCTCGTCGTCGTCGACGCCCGTCATCGGTGGCGCCGCTGTCGCGGTGCTGCTGGCCGGAGGCGGCATCCTCTGGGCCGTCCGCAAGCGGCGTACCGCCCAGAACTGACGCTCCCACGCTCACCGGCCGGCGCCCGCCACATGGGGCAGCGGGCCTCGTGAGCCGTAGGAACGCAGGGAGCGGCCGGAGCCCGTCCGAGACCGACGGCCGAGGCCGCCCGAGCCACGGTTGAGGCCGTACGAGCCGTGGTCGAGGGGGTGTCGCATCACCGCGGTGATGCGACACCCCCTCTTCGTCCGTCACTGCTCCGCGACCGTCGGCGGCGGCGGAGTGGTGGCCGGCGGGGGAGTGGGGCCGATCTCGCACCAGACGGCCTTGCCCTCGCCGCGGGGCTCGATGCCCCAGCGCGTGGCGACCGCGTCGAGCAGAAGCAACCCCCGGCCGGAGGTGGAGGTCTCGCCCGGCGTACGCCGACGGGGCCAGGCGCTGGACCGGTCCTGGACCGACAGCCGGATCCGCCGTACCGGCTCGGGCAGCACTTCCAGGGTCAGGACCGCCCCGCCCTCGGTGTGCAGGAGCACATTCACCAACAACTCGCCCGTGACGAGCTCCGCGTCGTCGGCGAACTCGGCCATGTCCCAGTCGGCGAGTGCCTGGCGCACGATCGCGCGGGCGTCCGAGAGTCCTTCCGGGTCCGCCTGGTGGATGTACTGGTGGAGCCGCGGCGCGTGCGTCGACCCGACATCCGGGCTCCGGCGCAGTACCAGGAGTGCCACATCGTCGCCCGACCCCCACCGTTCCCACAGCCGTTCCGACAGGTGATCGGCCAGCGCCTCGGCGCCGGCGGGCCCGGAGCTCACCTCGTTGCGCAGCGCGTCGATCCCGGTGTCGAGGTCCGCTCCGGGCTCTTCCACCAACCCGTCCGTGTACAGCACGAACGTCTCGCCGGGCACCAGGTCGAGCCGGGTCTCCGGATACTCCTCGTCCAGAAGGTCCGTGGAAGTGCCCAGCGGCAGCCCGCCGCGCACCTGCGGGCTGCCGACCCGCCCGTCGACGTGGCGGATCAACGGGCCGAGATGCCCGGCCCGCACGACCTTCACCGTTCCGGACGCCAGGTCGACCTGGGCGTATGTACAGGTGGCGAAGCGCTCGGTGTCCAGTTCTGAGAGAAAACGGGAGGCCCGTGCCAGCACGGTGGCCGGAGCGTGCCCCTCGGAGGCGTAAGCACGCAGGGCGATGCGCAACTGGCCCATGATCGCGGCCGCGTGGGTGTCGTGCCCCTGAACGTCCCCCACGACCAGCCCGTAACGGTTCTTGGGCAGGGTGATCACGTCGTACCAGTCGCCGCCGACCTGTCGGCCGCTCCACGCTGCGTGGTACCGGACGGCGATCTCGCCGCCCTCGACGTCCTGTATCCGGGGCGGGAGCATCGCGGACTGGAGCTGGGTGGCGAACTCCCGCTCCTCGTCGAAGAGCATCGCCCGTTGCAGGGACTGGGCCACGATGGCGGCCAGGCCCAGGCACAGGATGCGTTCGTCCGCGTTGAAGACCGTTCGTTCGCGGTAGAAGAGGGCCAGGCCGCCGAGCGAACGGGCCTGGGCCACCAGCGGGAGATACGCCGCCGCCCGGAACCTGAGCCTCCCGAGATGCGGCTCCAGCTCCGGGTAGCGCCGGGCCAGCGCGGCGAGGGAGGTGATGAACCGGGGGCGCCCGCTGCGGATGGTGTCCGCGAGGGGGAGGTTGCGGTCGAGGTCGCCTGAGCCGAGACCGTCGAGCACCTCGAGCGACTCGCCGCTCAGGGCGACGATGTTCAGTGCGGAGTTCTCCACGAGCCCCAGGGCGAGACCGTCCGCGCCGAGCCGGGCCAGCCCGCCGGGGCCGGTGAGGGCGGCCGTCACATCGTCCACGGTCACCGCACGGGACATAGCGCTCGTTGTGCGTTCAACGATATTGGTCTGGCGCTGCCGTCGCTTTTCCAGATCGAGAACGAAGGCCGAATGGGTGACTTCCGCCGTCGCGTCCCGGACGACGCCCACGATCCGGTGGGCCCTGCCGTCCTTCGATCGCAGGATGCGGGCCTGGACATGGGTCCACTGGGTCGTCCCGTCATCCAGCGGTACGCGGAAGTGGACGCTGTAGGAATTGCTGCCGCCGGTGATGGCCTCGTCGATCGTGACGTCGAGCCGGGCCCGTTCCGCCGGTTCCAGGCGCTCCAGCAGTGCGCCAGGCCGGGCGTCGAACGTCGTCGGATCCACGCCGAACACCATGAGCCCTGCCTCGTCGATGTCCAGGGTCCGGGTGTCCAGATCCCAGTCGAAGCTGCCGGTCCGGTTCATGGCGAGGCGTTCCGTCGGCCGGATCTCACCGTTGGTCTTCCGGTCGATCCGGCGGAGCGGAGATGCTTCGGCGTCCTGCCGCCGTTCGTCGTCGGTCATTCCTGCTCCGGAGGTCGTCCGGCGGGGCCGTGCGTCGGCGCACCCCGTAGGCCTCAATTGTCGAGCCGTATCCATCGGAGTGCCACAGCGGCCCGCCCCGCACGGGCCCCCACCGCTTCCGGCCCGATCCGGGGGTCGCAGAATGGCGGCCGAGGACCGTCCGCCACCATGGGCGGAGTCCGAGGTGTCCACGAGCCCAGCGAGCGGAGCGCACGCATGAACGACGACCGGCCCGTCCTGCTGGAGACACGGGGCGCCTGCCTGCACCTCACACTGAACCGCCCACGGGCCCTCAACGCCCTCAGCCACACCATGGTGCGGCTGCTCGACGAGGCCTTGGCCCACGCCGAGCAGGACGAGGCGATCGCATCGGTGCTGCTGTCCGGCGCGGGCGACCGGGGCCTGTGCGCGGGTGGCGACATCCGGGCCCTGCACGACGACGCACGGGCCTCGGGGCGCGCGTCCCTGGAGTTCTGGCGTGACGAGTACCGCCTCAACGCCCGCATCGCCCGTTTCCCCAAGCCGTACGTCGCCCTGATGGACGGCATCGTGATGGGCGGCGGGGTCGGGGTGTCGGCCCACGCCGGAATCCGTGTCGTCACCGAACGCTCACGCGTCGCCATGCCCGAAACCGCGATCGGCTTCGTGCCCGATGTCGGTGGCACCCGCCTGCTGGCCGCCGCCCCAGGCGAACTGGGCACCCATCTGGCCCTCACGGGCCGTTCCGTCGGAGCGGCCGACGCCATTCTGTGCGGTCTGGCCGACCACCACGTCCCGGCCCGCCTTCTGCCCGCCCTGACCGAAGCGCTGGGCGAACCGGCCGTCCCGGGCGCACCCGTGGCGGGCATCGTCCAGCGGTTCGCCACAGAGCCGCCCGCCGGCGAGCTCGCCGCCCAGCGCGACTGGATCGACGCCTGCTACGCGGCGGACTCCGTCGAGGAGATCGTCCGGCAGCTGCGCGGGAGCGGTGTTCCCGAGGCGCGGACCGCAGCGGACGAACTCCTGACCAAATCGCCCCTCGCGCTCAAGGTCACGCTCGCCGCGGTCCGCCGGGCGGCCCGGCTCGACAGCCTGGAAGCCGTTCTCGACCAGGAGTTCCGTGTCTCCAGCCGGGCGTTCGAGCACCCCGACTTCGTGGAAGGGGTGCGCGCCCGGATCATCGACAAGGACAACGCCCCGCAGTGGAAGCCGGGCTCGCTCGCCGAGGTCGACGGCCAGGAGGTCACCCGGTTCTTCGCACCGCTCGGCCCCGGCGAACAGGAACTCGGTCTCGCTCCGCTGCCCACGGACACCCCGGCCCGGGAGGGTCAGGCCGACCAGGACTCATCCGGCGCATAGGGCGGACCGGCGCAGACCCACCCGGCGCAGCCCCTCCGACGCGCGCTATCTGTCGCTGCCGGAAAGGCTCGGCTGCAGTGCCCGGACGAGAGCGAACAGCCGATCTTCGTTGCCCGTCAGCCCCGCACTGCGCAGCGCATGGTCGGCCTCCCGCATCGGAGAGGTGAGCAGCGGCAGATACACCGGTGCGTCGTCGGGGTCGGCGAGCGCTGCTCGGGTGGCCTCCAACAGGCGGACGTACGCCTGCGCCGCGGCGAGCTCGTCGTGGTCCATCTCGGCATCTCCTCCTCAGAGCTGTCTGGCCGTCAAGCATCCCCCATGGGTCTGACAACGCGGCCTCAAGCCCGGCCGTGCCCGCCGGACAACCCGCTCGGCGGCTCCACCTCCAGGTAGCGCCGTCTGCGGGGCCCCCGGTAGAGCAGCACAGTCCAGCCCAGTTCCCGCAAGGTCGAAGCACAGCCGGCCAGCGCCTCCTCCTCTTCGCGAGCGGCGCCGCTGCCGGGCGGCCCGGCCCACCCGACCCGCACCGAACCCGCCGACTCCCCGTCGCTCACCCGGTATCCGGCCGACACCCGGAGCCCCGACCGGTCGACGGCCGAAGGCGTCGCCCCCGAACTCTCCAGGGCCAACGCGACCGCCCTGACCGGACGGTTGATCTCCCACGGCGCGGGCACGGCCTCGGGGTCCGGGCGTCCGGCACCGGTGAGGCGACGGATCTGCAGCAGCCCCTCGAACGCCGTCCGCACCGAAGCGGCCCGTGCCTCGGCGGGCTCGGCAGCCGGCGGGCCGTCACCGGTCGCGGGCTCGAATCCGGTGCTTTCCTCGGTGCCCATGCGTCCCCCTCGTCATACGTACGGCGCCCAGTGTGCACCGGCGGAAGCCGACCCGGAGCGTCGCTTCCCGGCGCTTCGGTAGACTCGTGTGCTCTACACCTGGACATTCCGCAGCACCATCCACGCGAGGACCCGCCACCCGTGCCCGACAACGATCCGACCGCCGCACCCGACGACGGACGGGAGGCTCTGCGCGCGGACTGCACGAACTGTTTCGCTCTCTGCTGCGTCGCGCTCACACTGACGGCCTCGTCGGACTTCGCCATCGACAAGGACGCCGGACGACCCTGCCCCAACCTCCAGGACGACTTCCGCTGCGGCATTCACACCCGGCTGCGTCCGAAGGGCTTCTCCGGCTGCACCGTGTACGACTGCTTCGGCGCCGGGCAGAAGGTCTCCCAGGAGACCTACGGAGGCCGCGACTGGCGCTTGTCGCCCGACCTCGCCGCGCAGATGTTCCAGGTGTTCCCGGTCATGCGGCAGCTCCATGAACTGCTGTGGTATCTCACCGAAGCTCTCACCCTGTCGGCCGCACGTCCCCTGCACGCCGAGATCCGCCGGGCCCTC
The DNA here is from genome assembly GCF_010548505.1 of Streptomyces sp. SID14515. NCBI lineage: Bacteria > Bacillati > Actinomycetota > Actinomycetes > Kitasatosporales > Streptomycetaceae > Streptomyces > Streptomyces sp. SID14515. The sequence continues at coordinate 158,742 of NZ_JAAGMH010000065.1, forward strand.
GAAGCGACGGAACGGCACACCGCGCGGCCCGCCGTCGACTTCGCGGAACTGGACGTAGCCGGTCACCGCGACCGGGTCGCCGCGCTGCTTCTGCGCACCAGTGAACTCGTCCGGGCCACCGCGCCCCGCCGCAAGAAGCGCAACCACCGCGGCGCCGACCTCATCGGGGCCCGGCTGCGGGGCGCCGACCTGCGCGGCGCGGACCTCCGCGGGGCCTACCTGATCGCAGCCGATCTCAGTGGCGCCGATCTCCGCCTGGCCGACCTCATCGGTGCGGACTTCCGCGACGCCGACCTCTCGGGCGCCGACCTGACGGGAAGCCTGTTTCTCACCCAGGCCCAGCTCAACGCCGCCAAGGGCAACGCGAAAACAGCACTCCCCGCCTCTCTCAGCCGCCCCCCGCACTGGGCCTAGCTGCCGGTGCCCCGGACGTCTGCCTCCAGCGTTGCCTTGAGGCGCTTCAGCGTCGTACGGATGTTGCCCCCTTGGAACTGCGCGAAGGTCTTCCCGCCCGTCGCGACGCGGTCGAAGGCATTGGCGAGAAAGTCCGGCCAGCGACGGCGGTCGTCGGTCCAGGTCTCGGTGACCCGGGTCGCGCCGTCCACCGCCTCGAAACGGTATTCCCATGTGGCGATCGGCCCCGGGAGCACAGGGCGCCGCAGTCCGATCGCGTGCACCCGGAAGGCGAAGCGCTCGCCGGGGTCCGCCGCCGTCACCGTGCACCGCGTCGTCCAGCGCGCCGCGCCGCGTTTGTTCCGGCCGTCGAAGACCATGCCGACGTAAGCGCCGCGCCGATCGCCGCGCACGGTCGCTCCCCGGTTCTCCGGGCTCCAACGCCCCATCGCCGTAGGGTCGCTGAGCTGTTCGTAGACCTGCGCCGGGGTGGCCTCGATGACGATGCTGTCCGCTACGGACATGGTGCGGGGCATGGCGCGACTCCTCGTCCACGGCCGTCGTCGGACCACGTCCGGGTGCCGTACGGACCGTGGGGCCGACATCCCGGAACCTTTACCTTACTCGCGAGTAGATCCTGTGGGGTGGCGGGTGGGAGAAGGGCCGCGGCGGTTCAACGCGTCCGTCGCTCCCGGCGGTTCGCGACCCGTATCCGTACGTCGGCGGGCAGACCCTGTTCGCCGCTGCTGGCGCGGGCGTCAGTGATGACCCCGGCCACGGACCGCACGACCTCCGCCGGCCGGGCCTCCGGCTCCACGACCACCGTCACCACCGCCCGTAGCGGTCGGCCCACCAGGCGCACCCGGGCACGCGCCACGTCGTCGAACGCCGCCACCTGCGTCCTCATCGCCTGCTCCCACGCACGCCTGCGCAACACCGGCCCGGTCCGCGGCAGCACCGCCCACCGGGGCCCGCCCGACACCGCCTGACGGGCCAACCACCACATCAGCAGCACCAGTACGACGGCGAGCCCGGCGATCACGGCGGGACTCCACCAGCCGTTCTCCCGGAGCCGCGCCAACAGCTCTCGGTCCAGCAGCACCCCGTCCGCCGCGGGCGCCGGCCACCAACGCGGCACACGGTCTCCCACCGGGCCCCACGCCGAACCGTCGCCCACGGCCAGCCAGCCGCCGCCCACCATCAGCACCAACCCGGCGGCGCCGAGCAGCGACCGGTTGACCGCGCCACGCTTGATCACCGACATCCCCTCACCCCTCTTTCCGTTCAGCCGAAGCCGAAGCCGAAGCCGAAGCCGAAGCCGAAGCCGAAGCCGAAGCCGAAGCCGAAGCCGTCGAGGTCGCCGTGGAATCCGGCGGCTCCTCGGTCGACGGCGGCTGCCCGTGCGGTTCACCCCGGACCCGCAACCGGATCCGCACCCGAGGGGTGAGCGTCCGCGTCAGGCCCAGCTCAGGCAGGGCCACTCCCACGACCCGGACCGCCTCGGCCCTCACCTGCTCCGGGTCGCCGAACCCCACCTCTGCCAGCACTTTCACGCGCCGCCGCCCTATGCTCACCCGGGCCCGAACCACCCCGGGCACGGCGGCGGTCCTGTCCTGGACGACCCGGGCGGCGGCCGTACGGTCGAGCGCGGCCCGCAGTCGCGGTGCGGGCGCGGTCATCTCCAGCCCGCGCCGCAACCCCGGCAGCAGAGCGCACCCCAGCAGCCAGAGCCCGGTCAGCGCGGCGAGCACCCCGCCGACCCGGACCGCCGCGTCCGCTGGGCCGTGTGTCGACGCCCAGTCGACCAACCAGGTCCGCCAGGCGGCGGGTGTGCCGCCGAGCCGGACCGCGACGAGGTCCACCAGAAGCAGCGCGCAACCGGCGGCCCCCACCGCAGCCGTCACCGCCGCGGGGATCCGGCGCTGCGCCCTGATCCGGCCACCCCTGCCAACGCCCCGCACGGGATGCTCCGCCTCGCGAGCCGGATCGTCGGCCCTGGGGGCTCACCGTCCGCGGGCTGCCGGGCGGGTGGCACCGGGAGCACCGAGAGCGCGTCGATCCGGATGTCGGCCTCCCTCACGGACAGGCCCGTGAGGGAGGCCGTCCGGGTCTGTGCGTGATCACGGATCCGCTCGGCCGCCTCATCGGTCCGCACCGGATACGGCAGCCGCACGCCGACCGCGACCCGTGCCGAGGCGCCGCGCACTGAGGCCGACCCCCGTGTCACCGCGCCGCCGACGGGCAGCGCCTCGGCCGCCGCCCGCTCGGCGATCCGTCGGACGGCACGGGGAGCCACCGTCGTCCTGCCACGCCCGGTGGCGGGAACCGTCATGGCCGGCGCCCCGTCACCGCGTCCAGGAACTCGCGCACACTGGTGCCCCGGTCCACGAGGTGCCCGGCGAACCAGCCCACCGCGCCGAGCGACGCGACCACGAGAAATGCCCCGAACCCGCCGAACCAGCCGGCGAACCCGAGCGCCATGCCCGCCGCCGCCCCGAACACTCCCCGGCCGGGCCCACCGCCCGCCGGGCCGGATTCGTCCATGCTCCGTGTCACGCCGTCACGCCACGCGGGTCTCGGACGCGGCGGCCTCGTCGTCGTCCTCGGGCAGATGCACGTCGTTGACCGTCACATTGACCTCGACGACCTCAAGGCCCGTGGTGCGCTCCACCGCCGCGATGACGTTCTCGCGGACATCGTGCGCCACATCGGTGATCGCGACCCCGTACTCGACGACGAGGTCGAGATCGATGGCCGTCTGGCGCTCGCCCACCTCGACCTTGACGCCCCGCCCGACGTTGGGCCGCCCGCCCGGCACCCGGTCGCGCACCGCGCCGAGGGTGCGGGAGAGGCCACCGCCCATGTCGTGGACGCCCGGGATCTCCCGGGCCGCCATGCCCGCGATCTTCACGACGACCGTGTCCGCGATGGAGGTGCGGCCCCGCGTCGCCGCCGGCTCGGCCGCCCCGGTGGCCCCGCTGCCGAGGGTGGTCGTTCCGCCCGTGGAGCCGACCTGCTTCGTCCCTGCCGTCCGCGAAGCCGCGCTCGTGGCGGGAACGGTTGCTGCTGCCTGGGTGGTGGTCATGGAAACTCCTCGCGTCTCGCTCGGCTCGTTCTGCCTGACATCTCGTTGGACACGCTGACCGACGATTCGTCACGCGGGTTCGCGGAAATTTCCCGCGGGCCGGACCACAGCGGGCGACGGCTGACCGTGCCGCGGACAAAGCCTCGCGCGGTGCGTGACATTCGGCCGCGGCGTGTGTCCAACGACGAGAAGCGGTCATGAGGACACGTGGAGAGACGCGTTGAGAGTCGTGCACCGGACGCGAGCAGAAGCAGGAGCGAGCGTTGTGGAAACGAGCGGGGAAGGGGTTGGTCCGTGCCCGGCGACGGGAATCAGCTGACGGAGCGCGCGCCGGACGCCGTGCCGGCCGACGAGGCGCTGCTCGTCGTGCGGGCAGGGGAGGGCGACGAGGAGGCCTTCGAGGTGCTGGTGCGCAGGCACAGCCCCGCCATGCTGCAGCTGGCGATACGCCTTCTCGGCGACCGGTCGGACGCCGAGGACGCCGTGCAGGACGCCTTCGTGAACGCCTGGCGCAAACTCCCCGAGTTCCGCCGCGACGCCTCCTTCCACACGTGGCTCTACCGGATCGTCACCAACCGCTGCCTCAACCGGCTCAGAGCCCGCAGACCGGCGGCGGACCTCGACTCGGTGCCCGAGCAGGCCGCCCCCGAGCACCAGGCGTCCCCCGCCCGAGCGGTGGAGTCGCGGGCCGCCGTCGACGCGCTGGCCGAGGCGATGGCGGACCTCTCACCCGAACAACGTGTGTGCTGGGTGCTGCGCGAAATGCAAGGCCTGTCGTACGAGAGCATCGCGGCAACGGTCGGAATCAGTCTGCAGGCGGTTCGGGGCCGGGTCTTCCGTGCCCGCCGCTCCCTGACGGAGGCGATGAGCGCATGGCGATGAGCGCCAATCCGGACCGGCCGGAGGAGAGCCGGTACGAGGAGGAGGACGAGCGGCTCGCCTGCGGGCGGCTGCTCACCGACGTCTGGGAGGCCTGGGACACCGGCCGCTCGACGGACGACCCCCACTTCGCCGCCTGCCCCTTCTGCTCGGCCGCCCTGGCCGACCTCACGGGCCTCGGCGACGCGGTGCGCCGCACCTGTGCGCAGGAGCCGGGCACACCGGACGCCACGGCCGTGACGGCCCGCGTCATGGACCTCGTACGCCTCGAACTGCGCCCGGGACGCCCACTGCCGCTCGGGGAAGCGGGGGAGGACCACTGGATGGTCGAGGCCGCCGTCGCACGGATGCTGCGGGCGGCGGTCGACCGGCTGCCCGGGGTGCGGGCCGGTAGTTGCCGCATCGCCCCTCTCGACCCGGCGGATCCCGCCGGAGAGCTGCACGTCCGGGTCGAGGTCGCGGCGAGCATCGGCCTGCCCATGCGGGACCTGGCCGACGAAGTGCGCGCCCGGATCGCCGAGGTCGCCGACCGGGACATCGGCATCCGCCTCGCCACCACCGATGTCTTCGTCGTCGACATCCTCGACACTCTCGACATCTTCTACGAGGACGTCGGCCACACCCGGTACGGGGACGGAGAGGACGGTACGGGTACGGCCACCGGCGATCACGCTGACGGCCGGGCGGACGGACACGGGACGGGAGCAGCGCGATGACCGCCGACACACGACGGGACCGGCTGGCCGGGGCGGCCGCCGAGGCCGCTCACGGCGTGCCGGGCGTCGCGTTTCTCCGTCCCGGCGTGGCGGACCTGCTGCGCACCCGGATCGCCGACCGCACCCCGCTCCGCACCCACTTCACCGGGAACAGGACGCCGGGAGTGCGAGTCAGCTGTGACGAGGGCGAGGGCTGGCACCTCGACATCCGACTCGTACTGCACCGCGGTCACCGTGCGCTCGACGTGACCCGGGGCGTACAGGAGGCGGTCCTCGCCGCGCTGCCCGAGGAACCGGCGGTCTCGGTCCGGATCACCGTGACCGGCGTGGTCTGAGGGTGGCCGACGATCCGGCCGGGCGGGCACCCCCGTTTCCCGCCCGGCCGGAGTCTTCGCCCGGCCGTCCCTCCGGTGTGACGCCCGGTGTCAGGCGCGCCACTCCGCCGTGCGCTCCGGCGACGCTTCCGAGAGCGCCTTGACGATGGCGTCGACGTCGCCCTGGTTGCCGTACACCGGGGTGCCGGGCTGCTGGCGCCACGAATCGTCCAGGCCGCCGCTGTCGACGGTGTCGAAGCCCAGCTCGTCGATGAGGTCGCGCACCGTCTGCTTGGCCGTCGGGTCGTCGCCCGACACCGGGAGCGCCTGCCGGCCCGGAGTGCCCTGCGGACGGCCCCGGTCCAGGATGTCCTGCGCGTACGTGCCGTTGAACGCCTTGATCACGGGGTGGCCGATCTGCTGCTCCGTCCACCGGCTCTCGGGCAGCCCGTCCTCGATGGCGGCGATGCGGCCGTCGCGCTGCTGCGGGTAGTAGTTGCCCGTGTCGATGACCGCGGCGCCTTCCGCCGCGCCGTCGAGAAAGCCGTCGGGCAGGTCGGGCACAGCCTTGAGAGGCACGGTTACCACGACTACCTGGGCACCCTTGGCCGCCTCCGACGCGGTCACCGGCGTCGCCCCGGTCTCCTCGGCGAGGGCGGTGAGCGTGTGGGGGCCGCGGGAGTTGGCGACAGCGACCTCGTGCCCGAGGGCGGTCAGACGCCGTGTCAGGTTGCCGCCGATGTTGCCCGCGCCGATGATGCCGATTTTCATGGATCCGACCTTCCGAAGCTAGCCGACTGGAGAGAAGTGGAGAGAAGCGAAGAGAAGTGAGGAGGGAAGTGGTTCTGTCGGTTCACCAACTCCGGGGCCGGAGACGCTATTCCGTTCTCCGCGAGGGAATATCCGATCGGCTCCCGGACGTTGAAGTGCGCTTTCGGTTGTGCCGGCCTAGGACGGAGCGTTCGCCGTAGGCCATTTGAGTGTCCTTGTCGGCCGCTCGCGGCGGACGGGGAAGGATGTCCCACCGCACCGATCGCCCGGGGTCCATTCTGGTCGCCGAGTCCACACGGGCCGTCGATCGAAGGAGCGTCGTAGTGACGACGAGGGGCATCTCGCAACCGGTGGAGACCGATACCGCCGAACAGGACGAAATGCCGGTACGGCGCGGGGAACCCGGCAACGCCATCATCAAGTGGATGACCTCGACGGACCACAAGACGATCGGCACGCTCTACCTCGTCACCTCCTTCGCGTTCTTCTGCGTGGGAGGGCTCCTGGCCCTGGTGATGCGCGCCGAACTGGCCCGGCCCGGTGTCCAGCTGCTCTCGAACGAGCAGTTCAACCAGGCGTTCACGATGCACGGCACGATCATGCTGCTGATGTTCGCGACGCCGCTGTTCGCCGGATTCGCGAACTGGATCATGCCGCTGCAGATCGGCGCGCCCGATGTGGCGTTCCCGCGGCTGAACATGTTCGCGTACTGGCTGTACCTCTTCGGCTCGCTCATCGCGGTGGCCGGCTTTCTCACGCCGCAGGGCGCCGCGGACTTCGGCTGGTTCGCCTACGCCCCGCTCAACGACGCGGTCCGCTCGCCGGGCATCGGCGCCGACATGTGGATCATGGGTCTGGCCTTCTCCGGCTTCGGCACGATCCTCGGCTCGGTCAACTTCATCACCACGATCATCTGCATGCGCGCACCCGGCATGACGATGTTCCGCATGCCGATCTTCACCTGGAACGTCCTGCTGACCGGTGTCCTGGTCCTGCTGGCCTTCCCGGTCCTCGCCGCGGCCCTGCTGGCGCTGGAGGCCGACCGTAAATTCGGCGCGCATGTCTTCGACGCGGCCAACGGCGGCGCACTGCTGTGGCAGCACCTGTTCTGGTTCTTCGGCCACCCCGAGGTCTACATCATCGCCCTGCCGTTCTTCGGCATCGTCACCGAGATCTTCCCGGTCTTCAGCCGCAAACCCGTCTTCGGCTACATCGGCCTGGTCGCGGCCACCATCGCCATCGCAGGTCTGTCCGCGACCGTATGGGCGCACCATATGTTCGTGACGGGCGCGGTGCTGTTGCCGTTCTTCTCGTTCATGACGTTCCTCATCGCCGTACCGACAGGCGTGAAGTTCTTCAACTGGATCGGCACGATGTGGAAGGGGTCGCTGTCCCTGGAGACCCCGATGCTGTGGGCCATCGGGTTCCTGGTCACCTTCCTGTTCGGTGGGCTGACCGGGATCATTCTCGCCTCACCGCCGATGGACTTCCATGTCTCCGACTCGTACTTCGTCGTCGCCCACTTCCATTACGTGGTGTTCGGCACGGTGGTGTTCGCGATGTTCGCCGGATTCCATTTCTGGTGGCCGAAGTTCACCGGGAAAATGCTGGACGAGCGACTCGGGAAGGCGACGTTCTGGACGCTGTTCGTGGGCTTCCACGGCACGTTCCTGGTGCAGCACTGGCTCGGCGCCGAAGGCATGCCGCGCCGTTACGCGGACTATCTCGACGCCGACGGCTTCACCGCGCTGAACACGATCTCCACCATCTCCTCCTTCCTGCTCGGCCTGTCGATCCTGCCGTTCTTCTACAACATCTGGAAGACGGCCAAGTACGGCAAGAAGATCGAGGTCGACGACCCTTGGGGCTACGGCCGTTCGCTGGAGTGGGCCACCTCCTGTCCGCCGCCGCGGCACAACTTCGTGACGCTGCCGCGGATCCGTTCCGAATCCCCGGCGTTCGACCTGCACCACCCGGCCGTCCGCTCCCTGGAGGAAGCCGCCACCCGTCCCGACAACTCCACGATCGTCGCCCCGGGGGACAAGCAGGAGTGAGAGCGGCCCCGACCCGGACGACCCGACGGAGAGGAGGACGGTGAAACCCGACAAGGACAGCGCCCGGGGCCTGGCCCAGCTGGAGGGCTTTCTGCTGTGGAACGCCGAGGTCGAGCAGGCGCGACGGCACGCACGCCGATTCACCGACCAGTTGCCCTGGCTGACCACGGCACAGTGTGAGGACGTCGAGCGGGTGTTCATCGCCGAACGCGTCACCGCGTCCCGGGAGTCGCTCACCCGCATCCGCGACCGCGCGGACGAACTGCGCGCGGAGTACACCGAGCGCTACGCCCGGCTCCGGGCCCGCTGCGTGGCCGTATCGGCCGGCGCGGTGGGCGTGACGATCTGCCTCGGTACGGCGCTGACACTCGCGCTGCGATGAGCACGGTGGGCTCCGGGGCGGCCGTCACCGGCCGTCCCGGAGGAGCCCCGGACGTGCCCGGGGCGCGGGAGCGGAGACGTAGCGCCCCGCGCACCACCACGCGGAATCAGTGCCGTACCAGGCAGAAGGGGTGTCCGGCGGGATCGGCGTACACCCGCCAGCCGCGCGCCTCGTCCCCGGCGTCGAGGAGGGACGCTCCGCACGCCAGGACCTCTTCGTGTGCCCGTTCCTGGTCGGTGACGCCGAAGTCCAGATGAAACTGCTGGGGCGGGTCCTGGCCGGGCCAGCGAGGCGGCAGGTGGTCGGCCACCCGCTGAAAGGCCAGGACGAGCCCACCGGGTGTGTGCAGCGTGGACCAGTCCGCGTCGCACCCCCACCGCCGGTCGGGACGGTCGACCTCGCCCCCGAGCAACGACGCGTAGAAGCCGGCCAGTTCCTTCGGGTCGCGGCAGTCCAGGACCACACACTCCAGTTCAGCGATCATGACCGCATCCTAGAGGCCGCCGCTGATCACGGCCGGTTCACGAGGCCCGGGTGCGACACTCCGGCACCCTACCCGGACCCCGACGCCGCCGCGCCGCGGTGCGACGGCGTATCACGTGCCTCGGCTCCCGCCCACGTGCGGACTCAGCGGGCCCCGAACACCTGCGTCCAGACAGGACCGCCGCCGGAGTCCACCTTCCCCACACCGATCTCCTTGAAGGAGCAGTTGAGGATGTTCGCGCGGTGCCCCGGACTGTCCATCCAGGACCGCATCACATCGGCCGGGGTCCGCTGGCCCTTGGCGATGTTCTCGCCGTACGTGGACCACCGGTACCCCGCGGCGGTGATCCGGTCGCCCGGATCCCTGCCGTCCTGCGAGGTGTGCGAGAAGTAGTCGTTGGCTTCCATGTCGGCGGAGTGCCGTTGCGCGGCCGTGTTGAGCTGATCGTTGACGGTCACCGGACCACAGCCCTCCTTGGCCCGTTCCGCGTTGACCAGCTCGGTGACCTGACCGGCGGTCCCCGCCGGGGCGGGCGGCGCGGGCGCAGGCGGGGCCGGCTTCGGGACCGGGGCGGCCGAGCTGGGCGCCGGCGGCGGCGGGGTGCTCTTCTTCGGCTTCGCCTTGGGCGTACGCGAGGGGCTCGGCGACGGGGAGGTGCTGGGCGACGCGGACGCGGACGCGGAGGGAGACGGGGACGAGGTCGGCGAGGCCGATGCGGGCGCCTCGGAGCGGGGCGCCGGAGCGTCGGCCGTGATGGTCGTCGCGTCCCGCTCGTCGCCGTCGGTGTAGAGGTGCACCGCCGCGCCGCCCGTTCCCAGCGCCGCGACCGCGACCACGGCGGCGACGGCCGAGTTGCGGCGCCGGCGTCGGGCCTGCACCCGTCTGCGCTCGGCGCGCCCCGCCCCGGCGCTGTCCATGCCCGGCCCGGGAGCCTGAAGATGCGCCGCGGTGGCGAGCAGCTCGGGAGCCGCCCCCGCTCCCGCCGCCGCGGCCACCGGCACCAGCGCGAGACCCACCAGCAGCCCCTCGGCGGGCACGAGCCCCGAGCCGTGCCCCGAGCACACCGTGCACTCGCGGGCGTGGCGGGCCAGCCGCTTGCGCCACAGGGCGGAGGGGACGCCGTCCCAGCCGGCGGTGATGTCCTCCAGCAGGACGCACGGCGGATCGGCCGCCAGCGCGCCCACCACGACCCGCGCCGCCTCCAGCTGCGCCTTCATCCGCTGCACCCGTACGGCGGTGTGCTGCGGGGAGAGTTCGAGAGCGGCGGCCACCTCGGCCCGGGACAGGTGCCCGGCGGTCTCCAGCCACCACAGCGACAACAGGGCGCGGTCGTCCTCGTCCAGCCAGCGCGTCGCCTCCGCCACCTGCCGCCGCTGGCCGGTCAGGCCGAGCTCCAGGATCGTCACCTCGACGAAGTCCGCGCGCGGATCCGGCAGGTCGTACGCGGCGTCCAGCCGGTCCGCCGGTATCGCCCCCGACTGCCTCTCGCGCCAGTGCGTGCGTATCTCGTTCATGGCTATCGCCACCAGCCAGGAACGGAAACGCTCCGGGTCGCGCAGTTCGGGCAGGCCCCGGAGCATGCGCAGCACCGTCTCCTGCACCACGTCGTCCACGTCCGCATGACCGTCCAGCGCACGTCCGACGACGTTGTACAGCAGCGGCAGGTACGCCGAGACGAGCTGGTCCTTGGCCTGCTGGTCGCCGCTCCGCGCCGCCTCGATCAAGACCGTCGGGTGATCCTTGCCCATGCTGTGCTCACTCTTCCGGGGTCGGGTGCTGTCACTTCCCACACTCGGGAGATGGGGTGCGGGCGGGACGATAACAAGAATCCGGTGGGCAACCCCGGAAACCTTTCCCCGCGGACCTCCGCCGGAGGTCCGGTCGCGGCGCTGTGAGCGGCGGGCCCGGCGTACCCCGCACACCGGTCTGTGCCACCGAACGCGTTCGGTGGCACAGACCGGTGTGCGGGACGGGTGGCGGCCGGTCACCGGCCGCCGGGCTCAGGCGCGGGGCGGTCCGTCCTGGTCGCGGTCCGTTCCGAGCTGCTGCTTGAGCTTGTCCTGGGCGGTGTCGACGTGCCCCTTGTACTTGCCCTGAGTGCGGTCGTCGACCATGTCGCCGGCCTTGTCGACGCCCTTGCCGGCCTGGTCCTCGTGGCCCTTGAGCATCTTCTTGATCTTGTCCAGTGCGGACATGCGTCCTCCTCCTCGACTGTGCGCCCCCCGCACATCAAGGGTCACCGCACCGGGCCCGGCCCGCATCCGCTCCGCCACGCGGCGTCGATGCCGGCCGGAGTCCGGGGGAGCCGGGAAGTGTGAAGCGGCCCTGGCTGGGCACATACCGGTTGACCAGGAGGAGGTGGTGGCAATGGGCCGCATCCGAGTCGCCGTCCGTCGTCCCCCGCCCCCTTCGGGGCCGCCGCCGCTCGATCTGCGCACCCCGTCCGGCCGCCCCCTGCCGTACTGACACCGGCGCCGGGGCCCGGGCGAGGACCGGCGCTACGGGCGATCGGTGTGGGGGCCGCCGTCCAGCGGGCCGTGCCGCCGCGGTCTGTCCCCGTACCGCGCCGCGGTCGGCCCGGACAGCGGCGCGAGCTGCTCCACCAGGGCCTCCAGCTCCTCGACGGCGTGTTCCGTCTCGCGGCGGATGTTCTTGTGCTCCGCGACGATCGCTCCCAGCAGCAGCGCGGTGAGCGCGACGCATCCGTTGAGGAGCGAGAGGTTGGCCATGATCTCCATCAGGCTGTGCCCCGCGAACGGCCCCAGGGCATCCGTGCCGGCGAGGATGGCGAGCACCGAGACGACCAGGGCGCACGGCGCGCTGCCGGGCAGCTGGAAGCGCAGCGCCGCCCAGATGATCACCGGGAACACCAGATAGATCATCCCCAGTGAGCTGCGCGTCGCGATCAGCGACGACAGCACCACGACGACCGCGAGGACCGAGGCCTCCAGCCACCGGTCGCCGGGCCGGGGCAGTCGCACCTGGCGCAGGACCAGCAGCACCGGGGTGACCACCAGGACCCCCATCGCGTCGCCCGCCCACCAGGACGACCAGACCAGCCAGAACCGTCCCGGCGGAACCTTGTCATCGAGCAGCAGCGTGAAACTGCCGAGGGTGGCGCTGATCAGCATCCCCGCGAACGCGCCGAGGAAGACCAGACAGACCCCGTCGCGCAGCCGGACCAGATCACTGCGGAAGCCCACCTTCCGCAGCAGGGCGTACGCGGCGAGCGGCGCGATCGTGTTGCCGAACATGATGGCCAGACGGCTCACCGTGAACGCGTCGCCGATCTCGGAGACCGTGACCAGCGTGCCCAGCGCGATCCCCGGCCAGACCCGGGCGCCCAGGCACAGCAGCGCGGCCAGCGCGATGCCGGTGGGCGGCCACAGCGGCGTGACGACCGCGCCGTCCACGACGACCTGGCGCAGCAGCCCGAGCCGCCCCGACAGGTAGTAGGCGCCGGCCACGCCCAGGACCTGCGCCACGTACACGGCCCGACGTCTGGCTTCCTTGCTGCGGATCACACCACTCATCAGACACCGACCGCGACGGGAGTCGGCAGGTGACACGCGCGGTACGGCCCGGCGTCACCGCGGTCCGCGCCCGGAGGCCGCGTGCCGCAGGACCAGTACGGCGGCGTCGTCCTCGTGCCCCGTCACCTCCGCCGCGCCCAGGACCTCGTCGGCCAGCTGCGCCGCGCTCGCCGCGGTGTGCGCGGCGACCAGCCGGCGGACCCGTTCGAGACCGTCCTCGATCAGCAGCGACGGCCCCTCGACGACCCCGTCGGTGAGCAGCACGATCGCCCCGTCGGAGTCGAGGGTGCGCCGGGTGACGGGGTAGCACTCGCCGGGCTCGATGCCCAGCGGCATGCCGCCCGGGTCCTCCGTGATGCCGGACCGGCCCTCCGTGGTGGCCCAGACGCACGCCACATGCCCGGCCCGCGCGCTGTGCAGCTCCCAGGTCGTCGGGTCCAGCCGCAGGAAGGTGCAGGTCGCGAAGAGCCCCGAGTCCACGGACAGCAGCAGATCGTTCGTCCGGCCCAGGACCTCGCCCGGGTCGGACGCCGTGCCCGCGATGGCCCGCATCGCGATGCGGACCTGCCCCATGAAGGCGGCCGCCTCGACGTCGTGCCCCTGTACGTCGCCGATGGCGAAACCGAGGGCCCCGTCCGCGAGCGCGAAACCGTCGTACCAGTCGCCGCCGATGTCCAGACCGTGGCGGGCGGGCGCGTAGCGGGCCGCGGCCTGGAGGCCGGGCAGCGTGGGCAGGGTCGCCGGAAGCATGTCGCGCTGGAGCGCCTGCGCCAGCTCCACCCTGGCCTGGTGGAACTCCACTTCGCGCCGAGCGCGGGCGGTGAGGTCCTGCAAGGTGTTGAGCAGGTCTTCGGCACTGGCTGAGCGGGGATTCCGACGCCGGTTCATGTGCCGCTCCGCGGTGCGTTTAGTCCCTGAATCATATGGCGGGCGACCCCGAGCGGCGACTGCGGCGACCGAGAGGGCCACCGCGGTCGCCCGGCCGCCGGGGCGGGGCTCAGGACGGCCGGGCGCGGTACAGATCGCGGAGCAGGGCGATCTCGGCGCCGTGGTGCAGCACCTCCTGGTTGACCCACCAGACGATGTCGACGAACGGCTCCTCGGCGTCGCTGCCGTTCGGATACGTGCTGTACCCGATGGTGTCGAGGGCCGTGTCGTCCGCGCCGATCAGGGCCTCGCGCCAGGCGGCGGACGCGGTCTCGAAGGCGGCCACGGCCCCGGCGGCGTCCCCCGGGGTGCGGTGGTCGTCGCGCGTGAGCGCGCGTCCGCCATCGGTGTACTCGGCGCGGAGGGAGAGCATCTCCGTGAGGTGACTCAGACGCCACGCGATGGTGGTGAACGGCGGCGGAAACGGATGCGGGGAGTCCGCCGCGTCCCGCCCCCAGTCCCCGGCCCCCGCCAGCACGGTCGCCCGCGCCCCGGGGCCGTCGCCGCGACGGCGCACGGACCAGCAGTCGGGCACGGGTTCCCAGAGGTACTCGTCGTCGCCGAGCGGGGTGACGCCGATGTCGACGCCGTTGCCGCTGTCCATGACGGGCCCGGCCAGCCGGCCGAGAAGCCGTTCGCAGGCGAAGTCGAACTGCTCCAACAGGGGGACCGTGCGCGATGGAAGGGTCATCGGTGGAGCGTGCCACAGCCACCGGGCGGGCGCGCGTCCATTTCCGACGCCTCCGCCCGCCGGTCCGGACGGGTGGCGGGGCGGCGGGAGGTGGCCGGATGGACCCTCGTACCGAGCCGTTGTCAGTGCCCGGTGGGATGCTGCCCGCATGGACGAGCTGATGAGGCTGCGACGGGTGTACGGCACCGATCACGACGACCCCCACCCGGGGCCGAGGCCGGGTCATGACTACCGCGAGCTGGTCGGCGGCCCGCTCGACGGGCTGCTGCTCGACGTCACCGGCTGGGGCGACGCGGACCTGCGCGACGGGGTCGGGCTGGTCACGGAGATCGGCGCCTATGGACCGGGCGGCCGCGCCGAGTACGGTCCCCGGTCGCCGGACAGCCGCCAATGGGACTGGCGCGGCGACGTGCGCTGACGGGGGACCGGTGGCGACGCGGGCCGGGTGGTGATGGCAGGGGCGGCAGGAATCGAACCTGCGACATACGATTTTGGAGACCGCCGCTCTGGCCGCTGAGCTACGCCCCTTCGGTTACGGGTGAAGCCTGACACGCCCCGATGTTCTCGCCAACGGCTTTACCCGGGCGCCGCGTCGAGCACTGTGGCGCGGAATGCCCCCACCACGGGCCGCAGATCGACGCGGTGCCAGGCCGCCCACAGCCGTGCGGACCCGCTGTGCCAGGGCAGTTCGCGTACGGCCACACCGGGCGCCGTGCCGCGCACCATGCTCCGCTGCACCAGCGCCAGGCCGAACCCGGAGGCGACGAGCCCCAGCGCGGTGAGGGGTTCGGCGGCGTCCAGCGTGATGTCCGGGGTGAAGCCCGCCGCCACGCACGAGGCGACGAACGCGTCGTGCCGGCCCGGGTCGTGGCTGCTCTCCACCGCGATCCACGGCTGCCCGTCCAGGTCCTCCGGCACGAGGTCCGCCTTGTCCGCCAGCGGATGGCCGGCGGGCAGCACGAGCAGCAGCGGGTCCTCCAGCAGCAGCGCCGAGCGCAGATCCGGGTCGTCCTCCGTCGGCGGCTCCTGGACCAGGGCGATGTCCAGGCTGCGCTGCCGCAGCCCCTCGAACTGCTCGGTGCTCTGCTGTCCGTACAGCGCCACATGGATCCCCGGCCGCTCCAGGCGCAGCGTGCGCAGCGCGGCGGGCAGGAGCCCCGTGTGCATGGCGTCCGGTACGTAGCCGACGCAGAGCCCGCCCTCCTCGCCCCGTCCGAGCCGGCGCCCCAGGTTCTCCAGCCGCCCGGCGTGGGTGAGCAGGGCCCGGGTCTCGGCGAGGAAGACATGGCCGTCGGACGTCAGACGGATCCGCTGCCGGTCCCGCTCGAACAGGACCAGGCCGAGCTCCTTCTCCAGCTGGGCGATCTGCCGGCTGAGCGGCGACTGGGAGATGTGGAGCTGTTCGGCGGCGCGGCCGACGTGTTCCGTCTCGGCGACGGCGACGAAATAGCGGAGCTGGCGGAGATCGAGCATGTCACGTCCTCGTAAGACCTTCGGAGACTCAAGTCAGCCCAAACAAGTCTTGGACAGTCTCAACGTCCGATCCTAACCTCGAATGCGTAAGGCCGACAGAGTGTGCGCAACCGGATCTTTCCGGATCAAAGACGCACTGATGGTCGGCTCCTTCGCAGAGTCAAGGACCCACACGTGAGCATCACCCACCTCCTCCCCGGCCGGCTCGGCTTCGGCACCGCACCGCTCGGCAACATGTTCCGGGCGATCCCCGACGACGAGGCCGTCGCCACCGTGCAGGCCGCCTGGGGCCAGGGCATCCGCTACTTCGACACCGCCCCCTTCTACGGGGCCGGCCTCTCCGAGATCCGGCTCGGCGACGTCCTCGCCCAGCACCCGCGCGACGCCTACGTCCTCAGCACCAAGGTCGGCCGGGTCATCCTGGACGAGACCGAGGACCCGGCCGCCCGCGACCTCGGCGAGAAGGGCGGGCTCTTCGAGCACGGCCGCCCCAACAAGATGATCAACGACTACAGCGCGGACGCCACCCTGCGCTCCATCGAGGACAGCCTGAAGCGGCTGCGGACCGACCGCCTGGACATCGTCTGGGTCCACGACGTCGCCCAGGACTTCTACGGCGACGAGTGGCTCGCCGCCTACGAGAGCGCCCGCACCGGCGCCTTCCGGGTCCTGACCCGGCTGCGCGAGGAAGGCGTCATCAAGGCCTGGGGCCTCGGCGTCAACAAGGTCGAGCCGCTCGAACTCACCCTCGACCTCGACGAGCCGCGCCCCGACGCGTTCCTTCTCGCCGGCCGCTACACCCTCCTCGACCACGACCGCGCCCTGCAGCGGCTCCTCCCGGCGGCCGCCGAACACGACGTCGACCTCGTCGTCGGCGGACCGTACAGCTCCGGCATCCTCGCGGGGGGCGCGCACTTCGAATACCAGAAGGCGCCCGCGGACATCGTCGCCAAGGTGGAGCGTCTCAAGGCGCTCGCCGAGCAGCACGGCATCGGCATCAAGGCCGCCGCGCTCCAGTTCGCCCTGGCCCACCCGGCCACCGCGGCGGCGATCCCCGGCGCCACCCGGCCCAGCCGTATCGCCGAGGACCTCGCCGCTCTCGACGAGAAGGTCCCCGCGGCCTTCTGGGCGGCCCTGCGCGAGGAGAAGCTGATCTCCGCCGACGCCCCCGTCCCCACCGCCTGAACCACGCGCGCTCGACCACATCAAGGACGTCACCCCATGACCAGCACCACCGCCTCCACCGAACTCCCCGTTCCCGCCGACCGCGTCTGGCAGCTCATCGGCGGCTTCGACTCGCTGCCCGACTGGCTCCCGTACATCCCGACCAGTGAGCTGAGCGAGGGCGGCCGCGTCCGCACCCTCGTCAACGAGGAGGGCGGCGTCATCGTCGAGCGCCTCGAGGCCTTCGACAACGCGGCGCGCAGTTACAGCTACTCCATCCTCCGCGCCCCGTTCCCGGTCACGGGCTACCTGTCGACCATCACCGTGCGCGAGGGCTCGGCGCCGGGCCGGGCGCTCGTCGAGTGGTCCGGCACCTTCACCCCGGACGGGATCGGCGAGGACGAGGCCGCCGCCCTCTTCCACGGCATCTACGCCGACGGCCTCGCCGCCCTCACGCAGTCGCTCGCCGGCTGAACGCCACGGGCGCCCGGACCTGCTCCGGGCGCCCGGCCGGCCGGGGGAGCGGCTGTGGGGCAGGTCCGGCCGTCCGATAGGTTGGCCGGTCATGTGGGCTTTGAGTGCGGTCGGACACCGTCGGCTGGGTGCGGCAGGATCCCTGGCGGTCGTCGCCGGCGGCTGGTTCGCCGGAAAGCTGCCGGTCCATGACCCCTGGGGGCTGTGGACCGACCACGGGCCGACCGCGAAGGCCGCCGCCGCGGTCCTCGCCTACGCCGGACTGACCGTGCTCGTCGTGGCCTGGTGGCAGTACGGCAAGACCGCCTCCACCGTCCGCGACACCCTCGTCACCCTCGCCTGGTGGACCGCCCCGTTCCTGCTCGCGCCCCCGCTCTACAGCGCCGATGTCTACAGCTACATCGCTCAGGGATCGATGGTCGTCGAAGGGCACGACGTCTACACCGTCGGCCCCTCTGCCCTGGACCCGGGCGGGATCGGCGGCGACGCCGCCGCGAGCGTCGGCAACCACTGGCGCGACACCCCGGCCCCCTACGGGCCGCTCTTCCTGCTGATCTCCGCGGCCGTCGCCTGGACCACCGGCGGCACGATCGTCCCCGCCGTCCTGGCGATGCGCGTCGTCGCACTTCTCTCCCTCGCCCTGATCGTCTGGTCCCTGCGCCGCCTCGCACGGGAACACGGCCGCAGCGAGAGCCGCGCCCTGTGGCTGGGAGCCCTCAACCCGCTGCTGCTGATCCATGTCGTCGGCGGCATGCACAACGACGGGCTGATGATCGGCCTGATGCTTGCCGGTTTCGTGCTCGCCCTGCGCGGAAAGTGGATCGCGGGCAGCGCGCTGATCGGACTCGCCATGATGGTGAAGTCACCGGCGGCCGTGTCGCTCTTGTTCATCGGCGTCCTCGTGCACGCTTCCGCGACGGGCCCCCAGTGGCGCCGCTGGGCCAAGGGGCTCCTCGCGCCCGGCCTGATCGCCTGCGCGGTCGCCGGAGGGGCCACGCTGATCAGCGGCACCGGATTCGGCTGGCTCCACACCCAGGGCGTCGCCGCGAACATCCACACCGCGCTCTCCGTCACCAGCGACATCGGCCTCGGACTCGGCGAGCTGGCCCACCTGGTCCTGGACGTCGACGCGACGCCGGTCAAGTCCGCCGTCCAGACACTGGGCCTGGCGATCGCGCTCGGCCTGATCCTCGTGCTGGCCCGGCGTGCGATGCGCGGCGGTGTGACACCGGCCCACGCGCTCGGCCTCTCGCTGCTCGCCCTGGTCGCCCTCTCGCCCATGGTCCAGCCCTGGTATCTGCTGTGGGGCATGGCCGTCGTCGCCGCGACCGAACAGTACGGCCGCCTGTCCGCCGTCCTGATCGTGCTCTCGGCGGCGCTGGTGTACGAGACCCATCCCATGGGCGCCACCCCGCCCTACGGGTTCGCCCTCGCCGGCCTCGCCGCCGTCCTCGGCACCCTCGCCGTCCGCCGGACCCCCGTGGTGCCGCCCGATGTCCGACTGCCCGGCCAGCGCGTCCCCGCGGAATCGCCGGAGAACGAGGACACCCCCGCCTCCGCCGCGACCCCCGCCCCGGCCCCGCAGAACGCCCCGTAGAGAAGTCCGCCCGAAGAAATCCCCTCGACGCCCTACAAGATCCTCGGCTACGCTGAGCGGGTCCTGTTGTCTCCGATAGAGGTGGACGTTGCGCATCTGAGGTCCGCGATCATCGCGCGGTACGGCCCTGGCCCGTACACGGTCACGACGTTGTCGGCATGTCTGCCGCCCGTGACTTCCGCGTGGATGCGACCTCGGTGCTGAGCCGTCCCTCACTTCGCAGGACTGTTCCCACCACTTTCCGGCCCCCGGCCGGGTCGCCGCGTGCTGTTCGCATACGAAGCCCCCCGTTCCTCCGCTTCCGACTGCGAGAACCACCATGAGCCATCCCACCGCGCCCAGCGCCTCCGTGGCCGCCTCCAACCTCACCTTCCAGTGGCCCGACGGCACCAAGCTCTTCGACGGGCTCTCCCTCACCGTCCCCCGGGGCCGCACCGGTCTGGCGGGCGCCAACGGGGCCGGCAAGTCGACCCTGCTGCGCCTGTTCGCCGGGCTTCTGCGCCCCTCGGCCGGGTCCGTCACCGTCGGCGGAAACCTCGCCCACCTGCCCCAGAACATCACCCTGGACACCACCCTGCGCGTCGACGCGGCCCTCGGCATCGCCGAGCGGCGGGCCGCCCTGCGCGCCATCGAGTCCGGAGACGTACGGGAAGAGCACTTCGAGAAGGTCGGAGACGACTGGGACGTCGAGGAACGCGCCCTGGCCACCCTCGGCTCCCTCGGGCTCGGAGCCGTCGAACTGGACCGCACCGTCGGGCAGTTGTCCGGCGGGGAGACAGTCCTGCTGCGCCTGGCCGCGCTGCTCCTGGAACGCCCCGACGTCCTCCTCCTCGACGAACCGACCAACAACCTGGACCTGTTCGCCCGCCGCAGGCTCTACGACGCCGTCGACTCCTGGCGCTCCGGCATCCTGATCGTCGTCAGCCACGACCGGGACCTGCTGGAGCGGGTCGACCGCATCGCCGAACTCCGCTCGGGCTCGGTGAGCTGGTACGGAGGCGGCTGGTCCGCCTACCAGGAGGCCCTCGCCACCCAGCAGGAGGCCGCCGGGCGGATGCTGCGCGCCGCCGACGCCGACGTACGCCGTCAACAGCGCGAACTGGAGGAGACCCGGGTCAAGGTGGCCCGCCGCCAGCGCCACGACAAGAAGCTGGACGGCCAGCGCAAGGCCCCGCGCATCGTCGCCGGGGAGCGCAAGCGCTCGGCGCAGGAATCCGGGGACCGGCTGCGCGGGTTGCACGAGGACCGCCTCGACGAGGCTCGCGAGCGCCGGGAGGAAGCCGCCGAGGCCATCCGCCGGGACGCCGAGATCAAGGTGAGCCTGCCCCACACCACCGTACCGGCCGGCCGCACCGTCCTGACCGTACGGGACCTGAGCCTGCCCTACGGACAGCTGCGCGAGGGCAGCCTCCAGGTGAAGGGCCCCGAACGCATCGCCCTGGTCGGCCGCAACGGGGCCGGCAAGACGACCCTGCTGCGCACGCTCACCGGGGAGCTCGAACCGAGCACCGGAGAGGCCACGGCGGCGGTGCCGCTGAAATTCCTGCCGCAGCGGCTGGACGTCCTCGACGACGCGCTGAGCGTCGCCGACAACGTCGCCCGCACCGCTCCGGGCACCACCGACAACCAGATCCGCTCCCAGCTCGCCCGGTTCCTCTTCAAAGGGGCCCGCGCGGAGCAGCCGGCGGGCACTCTCTCGGGCGGCGAACGCTTCCGCGCCGCGCTCGCGGCGACGATGCTCGCCGCCCCCGCCCCGCAGTTGCTCCTGCTGGACGAACCGACGAACAACCTCGACCTGGCGAGCGTGCGGCAGCTGACGAGCGCCCTGGAGTCCTACGAGGGCGCGCTCGTCATCGCCAGCCACGACCTGCCGTTCCTGGAATCCGTGGGCATCACCCGCTGGATCCTGCTGGACGACGCACTGCGGGAGACCGACGCCGACGAGGTCCGCGACCTGTTCGGGAGCCCGGAGTCGACCCCGGCGGGCACGGCATGACGGGCGTCGACCCGGGCCCCTGCGTCGTCCTGATCACCGGAGTGATGGCGGCGGGCAAGTCCACCGTCGCCCAGCTCCTGGCGGAGAGCCTGCCGCGAGCGGTACATGTGCGCGGCGACGTCTTCCGCCGGATGATCGTCTCCGGCCGCGCGGAGATGACACCCGACGAGGCGGCGGAGGCCCGGAGCCAGCTCGACCTGCGTCAGCGGATCTCCGCGCAGGTGGCCGACGCCTACGCGGACGACGGCTGGACGGCCGTCGTCCAGGACATCGTGCTCGGCGACGACCTGCCCCGTTACGTCGACAGGGTCCGGACCCGTCCGCTCCACATCGTCGTGCTCGCCCCCTCGCCGGGCACCGTGCGCGAGCGGGAGGAGGCGCGGGCGAAGACGGGGTACGGGGAGTGGACCGTCGAAGCGTTCGACGCGCATCTGCGGAGCGGGACGCCTCGTATCGGCCGCTGGCTGGACACATCCGGTCAGACGCCCGAGGAGACGGTTTCGGACATCCTCGACGGTCTGCGCGGTGCGGGAGGCGCCGGTGGTGCGGCCGCTCAGGCCGCCTCGTAGCGGTGGGCCCGCCCGCCCCGCCACTCCACCCAGACCGGATTGTCGAGGAGCCGGTCCGCTTCTTCGAGGCCGGCCTCGCTCAGGAACACGATGACATCGTGGTCGCTGTGGGCCAGCCCGAGTATCTCGTCCCGGCCTTCGTAGTGCACGGTCACCCGGCGGCCGCCCGAGGGGGTCGGACGGTGGATGACGATCGGGGGATTTGCCATGGGTCCACCCTGCGGCGCGCCCCGCCCCCGCGCATCCCCGGCCGGCCCGCTCCGCGAGCGGGCCGAAGCCGGTCCGCGACAGGCTCCCGCGCCCGCCCGGGGGCGCTGCGGCCCCTCACCGCCCGGCGGCCGAGAGTTCCACCGTTGTGGTGACGCGCACCAGGGAAGGGCCGCGCGGGGCGGAGCCGAATCCGAAGGCGACCGGCGGATCGAGCGGCGCGAGCGCGCCCAGGCCCACCCCGTCCAGCACGGCGTCGGCGGCCACGACCGGCCGCAGATCCCGCGCCCCGTACCACTCCCGCCGACCGGGGCCGGCGCGGCCCAAGGTGCGTACGCCGGGCATCAGCAGCCGGGCCGGCACGTCGCACAGCGCGGCCCAGACCGGGCTGCGGACCAGCGGGGCCGGTACGGCGGACAGGAGCAGCCCGAGGGCGGACCGGCGTCCGGTGCGCAGCCGGAGGCGCAGCGGACCCGCCTCGACGAGCCAGCTGTCGCCGGCGACGGCGGTCACGGTCACGGGCACCACCTCGATCCGGTCGAAGCGGTAGGTGGCGGCGACGAAGTCCGCGATCCGCCGGGTCGGGGCCAGCAGGACCCGTTCGCCGTCGGGATGCTCGACCATGACGTCGCTGAACGCGCCGAAGGGCGAGCGCGGCCAGTGCCCGACCACCAGCCGGGTGCCCGAGGAGGTCCCCACACCGGCGATCCAGCCGTCGAACCGCAGTCGCTCACCTGTCACGCCCGCCAGTCTGCCCCGCTGCCGCCCCGGATCACTCGAAGCGGGACGTGTCCCCGGCTCCGCGGCGTACGATCTCGGGCTCGTCGCCGGAGAAGTCGATGACCGTGGTCGGCTCGGTGCCGCAGTCGCCCGAGTCGATGACGGCGTCCACCTCGTGGTCCAGCCGCTCCTTGATCTCCCAGCCCTGCGTCAGCGGCTCCTCCTCGTCCGGCAGCAGCAGGGTGCTGGAGAGCAGCGGCTCGCCGAGCTCGGCGACCAGCGCCTGGGTCACGACATGGTCGGGGATACGCACACCGACCGTCTTCTTCTTCGGATGCAGCAACTGGCGGGGAACCTCCTTCGTCGCCGGGAGGATGAAGGTGTAGCTGCCGGGCGTCGCCGCCTTGACCGCCCGGAACACGTCGTTGTCCACGCGGACGAACTGCGCCAGCTGCGCGAAGTCGTGGCACACCAGCGTGAAGTGGTGCTTGTCGTCGAGGTTCCGGATCGACCGGATCCGGCCGAGGGCGTCACGGTTGCCCAACTGGCAGCCCAGTGCGTAGCACGAGTCGGTCGGGTACGCGACGAGCGCACCGGACCGGATGCTGTCGACCACCGTGCCGATGGTGCGGGGCTGGGGATTTGCGGGGTGCACGTCGAAGTACTTGGCCATCCGCCGAGCTTACGCGTTCGGGCAGGGCCGACAGGGCCGTTGGCCGGGAACGGCGAGAGGCGGCCCGTCGCACGACGGGCCGCCTCTCCTTCCGTTACACGCGGTGGTGTTCCGCCGGGCCGGTCAGACCGCGGCGGCCCCCACCAGCTCGTCCAGTACGTCCTCCATCGTCACGAAGCCGATGACCGTGCCCTTGTCCCCGGCGACCGCCGCGAGATGGGTACCGGCGGCACGCATCGTGGTGAGGGCGTCGTCGAGCGGGGTGTCGATCTCGACCCGGATGACGGGGTGCAGGGAGCTCGTGGGCAGCGCCTTGGTGCGCTCCGCGACACCGAGGGCGTCCTTGATGTGGAAGTAGCCCAGCAGCTCGTCGTCGGGTCCGGTGACCGGCAGCCGGGAGAAGCCCGAGGCGACCGCGGCCCGCTCCAGGCCCTGCGGGGTGATGCCCAGGTCGACGGTGACGGTCCGGTTCAGCGGGACCATCACCTCGCCGACCGGCCGGGTCCCGAGCTCCAGCGCGTCCCGCAGCCGCTCACCGTCGGCCGGGGCGAGCAGCCCGGCGTCGCTGGAGTCCTTCACCAGCCGCACGAGCTCGTCGTCGGTGAACACCGAGGCGACCTCGTCCTTGGGGTCGACCTTGAGCAGCCGCAGCAGCATGTTGGCGAAGGCGTTGATGCCGAAGATGACCGGCCGCAGCGCCCGCGTCAGACCCACCAGGGACGGCCCCAGCGCCAGCGCGGTGGCGACGGGGGCGGCCAGCGCGATGTTCTTCGGGATCATCTCGCCGATGAGCATGTGCAGATACGTCGCCAGCGTCAGCGCGATCACGAAGGCGATCGGGTGGACCAGCGCTTCTGGCACGCCGACCGCGTCGAACGGCGGCTCCAGCAGATGCGCGATGGCCGGCTCCGCGACGGCGCCCAGCACCAGCGAGGAGATGGTGATGCCGAGCTGCGCGGTGGCCATGGCGGCCGACAGGTGTTCGAGACCCCACAGGGCACTCTTGGCGCGTCGGCTGCCCCGCATGGCCTGCGGCTCGATCTGACTGCGGCGGACCGAGATCAGGGCGAACTCGGCGCCCACGAAGAACGCGTTGGTCAGGAGGGTGAGCGCGCCGATGGCGAGCTGGATGGCGGTCATCGGGCGTCCTCCTCCACGAGGGCGGGCGCCGCTGCGGGCGCGGTGATCCGGACCCGGTCGGCCCGGTGGTGCTCGATGTCGAGCACGTCGAACTGCCAGCCGTCGACCTCCACCCGGTCGGTGCGGACCGGGATGCGGGCCAGCTGGTTGGCGAGCAGGCCGGCGAGCGTCTCGTACGGCCCTTCCGGCGCGCGGAAGCCGATCCGGTCGAGCTGGTCCAGCCGGATGCTGCCCTCGGCCGCCCACACCGGGCGCCCGTCGCCGAGCGGTTCGGCCGGTGCGAGGTCGGGGCGCTCATGGGGGTCGTGCTCGTCGCGGACCTCGCCGACGACCTCCTCGACGATGTCCTCGACGGTGGCGACGCCCGCCGTACCGCCGTACTCGTCGATCACCACGGCCATCGTCCGGTGCTTGCGCAGTTGCGCGAGCAGCCGGTCCACGGGCAGCGAGTCGGGGACGAGAAGCGGCTCGGTGGCCAGCGCCGTGACCGGCGTCCGGGACCGCTCCGTCTCGTCCAGGGCGAGGACGTCGCGGATGTGGACCGTGCCGATGACCTCGTCCAGGCTGTCGCGGTAGACCGGGAAGCGGGACAGACCGGTGGCCAGCGTGAGGTTGGCGGCGTCGGCGGCGGTGGCGTGCGCCTCCAGCGCCCGGACGTCGACCCGCGGCGTCATCACGTTCTCGGCGGACAGCTCCGCCAGGTGCAGGGTGCGGACGAACAGCTCGGCCGAGTCCTGCTCGATGGCGCCCTCACGGGCGGAGTGCTGGGCGAGCGCGATCAGCTCCTGCGGCGTACGGGCGGAGGCCAGCTCCTCGGCCGGCTCCAGGCCCAGCCGCCGCACGGCGCGGTTCGCGGTGTTGTTGAGGTGCCGGATCAGCGGGGCGAAAGCCGCCGTGAACGCCCGCTGCGGGGTCGAGACGACCTTGGCGACCGTGAGCGGGCTGGAGATCGCCCAGTTCTTCGGGACCAGCTCACCGATGACCATGAGGACCACGGTGGAGAGGGCCACGCCGAGGAGGGTGGCGACCGTGGACACGGCACCGGACGGCAGCCCGACGCCCTCCAGCGGGCCGCGCAGCAGCACCGCGAGGGACGGTTCGGCGAGCATGCCGATGACCAGGGAGGTCACGGTGATGCCGAGCTGTGCGCCGGAGAGCTGGAACGTGAGGCGCTTGGCGGCCTTGAGCGCACTCTCGGCGCCGCGCTCTCCTGCCTGCGCGGCGCGTTCGAGCTCGCTGCGCTCGATGGTCGTCAGCGAGAACTCGGCCGCGACGAAGACCGCGCAGGCCAGCGTCAGCGCGAGGGCGAGGAGGAGCAGGATCACTTCGCTCACCGTGTCACCTCCGTCCCCTGGTGCGCGGGATCGGGGATGACACGGTTCGTACTGGGAGGCTCACCCATTGCGGTGCCGCAGCTCCTTCTCTGTTCGGGTCGTCGGGCTCGACGTGAGGGACGGGTGTGAACCCGCCTGATAGATAGTAAAGGGAACGCAAAGCAAAGGGGAGTGGCGAGTGTCACATGGGGTACGGCCCGAGGCGGACTGCCCTTGATCTTGATGGCCGGAACTGTGCGTAGCGGTCCCGGGCTTGGGAAATCCTTTACTTCCCGGGGCATTCCGCCCCCGGTTGGTGGCATTCACAGAAGGAGCGGACGCCGCACATGGTGTTCAAGAAGTTGCTCGGAGCCCTCGGGGTCGGCGGACCCTCGGTCGACACCGTTCTGGAGCCCGGTGCGGCGCTGCCCGGCGGCCTCCTCTCCGGAGAGGTCCGTCTGCGCGGCGGCGGGACGGACGTGTCGGTCGACCGGATCTCCCTGCTCCTCGTGGCCAGGGTCGAGCGGGAGGACCAGGAGGAGGAGCACGAGGGCACGGTCGTCCTCGAACGGTTCACCGTCGGCGGCGGCTTCCGGCTGGCGGAGGAGACGGAACACACCGTGCCGTTCAGCCTCACCCTGCCCTGGGAGACGCCGATCACCGAGCTCCACGGCCAGCCGCTGGGCCCGGTGCTCGGCATTCGGACCGAGCTGGAGATCGCGGGTGCCCGCGACAAGGGCGACCTCGACCAGCTCGCGGTGGGCCCGCTGCCCGCGCAGGAGGCGATCCTGGAGGCTTTCGGCCAGCTCGGCTACACGTTCAGGTCCGCGGACCTGGAGCTCGGGCACATCCGGGGGACCGGCCAGCAGCTGCCCTGCTACCAGGAGATCGAGATTCTTCCGCCGGCCGGCCACGCGCACGCCGTCAATGAGATCGAGGTGACCTTCCTCGCCGCACCGGGCGGTCTGGAGGTCGTGATCGAGGCGGACAAGCGCGCCGGACTCCTCTCCGATGGCCACGACACGGTCCACCGCTTCACCGCCTCCCACCAGGCGGTTGCGCAGGCCGAATGGAACGCCCGGGTCGACGCCTGGCTGAAGGAGGTCGTCGCCGGCCACGGGGGGCACGGCACGCCGTCTCCGTACGACACACCGTCCCCGTACGCGGAGCACCACGGTGACCAGCACCGCTCGGGCCCCGGTACGGGCGCGGTGGTGGCCGGGGTCGCCGCGGGCGTGGCCGTCGGCGTCGTCGGCGGCATGGTCGCCGCCGAGGTCGTCGACGAGATCGGCGACGCCTTCGAGGACGAGGAGGGCGACGAGGACGCGGGAGGCGACGAGGGCTGACGTCCTCGGGGCGGGCGGCTTCCCCGCCGTCTCTCCTCCATGGCGGGCGACGGGCTTTCCGTCGCCCGCCCGCGTCATCGGCTCACGCGCCGCCCCGGCCCGCCCCGTTCGGAGCCAGCCGGTCGGCGAGCGCGTCCAGATCCGGGACGAACCAGATGTCCCGGCCGCGGTTGGCCTCGCGGACGAGATCGGGAAGGGCCGAACTGGCCGCCAGATGACGGCTGATGTCCCCGACGATGACCAGCCGCAGCCGGTAGTTCGCGAACTTCTGCAGGATCTCTCCGGCGAAGCCGGTGCTCAGGTCGTAGAAGCTGTCGTCCAGCCGCGTGGACGGCACGGCGACCACCTCCGCGCGCTGGAACGCGGCGCCGATCAGATGGTCCAGAGCGCCCTGGACGTCGGCGACGGTCTCCCCGTCGGCATCGCACTCCAGGACCGGGACGCCGTGGTGCTCGACGATGTCAGGCACGGTCCGACCCCTGCCCGCTCGTGGAGGTGAACAGGTCGTTGTCCGGGCCGAGGAGGCCATCGATCATGTGCAGCAGATCGGCGGTGGCGGCCGCGCCGCCGAGAATCACGATCTTCATCCGGGTTCGCTCCTTGTCGTAGACCGTCTGGACGCGCAGGGGATCCGATGTGTCCCGCGCGGACTGCGTGCTCGCCGTGATGAACGTGCTGAGCCGGTGCGCGGCGTCCGGGCCGAGCGCGTCGATCTGCACGATGCTCGACACCTCGACGTGTCCCGGCGCGGGTGCCGGTTCCGGGGCCGTGCCGTCGGCCGGGCGGCCGGCGGTGCCATCGACCGGCCGGCCGGTCAGAGCCGCGAAGTCCTCCTTGCTGATCCGGTACTGCTTGCCGATCCGGACGGCCTTGAGCCGGCCCTCGCGGACGTAGTTCCGGACGGTCCGCACATGCAGGCCCAGCAGCTCGGCCACTTCGCCGACCGAGTAGAGCTCCCGCTCGTCATTCCCCATAGGTATGGATCGTACGGTAAACAGCCTTGCGGAGTGCCTGATGGGAGAAAATGCAGCAGTTTAGGGAATGCCGCGGTCGGTGATTACTCGTTCCGGACCTGCTCGGCGGGTGCGACGCAGTCCGCCCCAGCAAGGTGGGTTACGCACGGCCGCCCACGCGGACAGGAGGGAGAGGAGCCCCATGAACCCCGGAGCCAGGCCGCCCGATCCGCGGCACCAGCGACCCGAAGGCGTCACCGATACGACGGTGGAAGCACTCGGGGCCCTGTCGAAGGCGCTGGAGACCGCCGAGCGTGCCCGCGGCGCCCTCTACGACTTCCACCAGCTCACCGGGAGCGCCGACCTCGCCCTCGACGACGCCGTACGACTGCTCCGCGCCGCAGGGCACGCGGACCGGGCCGAGCAGGTCGAACGGGAGATCCTCGGCCGCAACGTCATCCCCGGGCACTGGACGTTCCAGATCGTGGAGGAGTACAACGCCACCTACTACGACGTGTTCCGGTCGATCGAACGGGAGATCAGACAGGAACTCGCCGAGGGCCGCGACCATCTCTACGAGGCCGAGATGAAGGCGGACCGGCGGACCGAAGGCCATCCGGACCACACCGCCGACTGACAGGCGCGCCCAGCACGCCGGTCACGACGGACCGGCCGTCGCCGCGCCCTCCCGGACCCCCCTCCCGGACCCCGCCTCCCCCGTCGTCACCGAACGTGACCGCACGAGATGCGGTGCGGACCGACTCCGGTGACGCTGGGGCTCCGGTCGCGCACACGACACCGGTTGCCGACGGAGGACCCACGACGGAGGACACCCCATGAACCCGTACGACAGCCCGGTGGAGCGAGCCCGCCGCACCCGTGAACGCGCCGAGGAACTGGGCCGCGCCGCCGACCGGGCCACCGACCCCGAGCACCGGCAGCGGCTGCGGGAGAAGGCTCTGCGGCTGCTGCGCGAGGACCCGGCGGCCGATTCCCGCCCCTCCTGACCGAGGTGCGGGGAAAGCGGATTGCCCGCGCGGGCGTCGCCCGGGTAGCGTCGCGCGCCGTGACCCCGACTCTGCGCACCGAGAGGCTCCTGCTGGAGCCGTACGTCCCCGAGGACGAAGAGGACTTCGTCGCCCTGTTCCAGGACGCCGGGGTGTCCCGGTGGATGGGTGACGGCCCTTCCACCGAGGCGGAGGACCGGGCCCTGTTCGAGCGGGTCTTCACCAAGGTCTACGCCCAGGACCTGTTCGCCGTCTGGGCCGTCCGCCGAGACGGACTCCTGGTCGGGCACGCCGAGATCAAGCGGACCGACGCCGTCGACGGCCACGAGATCATCTACGCCCTGGCGCCGACGGCGTGGGGGTGCGGCCTGGGGACCGAGCTGGCACAGGCCGTCGTCGCCCACGGCTTCGGCGCCCTCGGGCTGACCGAGGTCCACGCCACCGTCGCCGCCGCGAACGAGGCCTCGCTGCGGTTGCTGGACAGGATCGGCTTCGAGCACGTGCGGGACATCGTGGAGGACGACGGCGGCACCACCCGCGTCCTGACCCGCCGCCGCTGACGGCCGGTCAGGCGGTCGCCTGTGCCCGCGCCTGAGCCGCCTCCCTCCGCCGGCGCTGCTCCGCGACGTCCGCGACGGGTGCGGCGAGCATCAGCGCACGGGTATAGGGGTGCTCGAGCTCGGAGGTGACGCGCCGTGCGTCGCCCGTCTCGACGAGTTCGCCGCCCCGGATGACCGCCACCCGGTGGCTCATGAAGCGGACCACCGCCAGGTCGTGCGTGACGAAGAGATAGGCGACGCCGGTCTCCTCCTGGATCTCCAGGAGCAGTTCGAGCACCGTCCGCTGGGTGGTCAGGTCCAGTGCGGACACCGGCTCGTCGCAGATCACCAGCCGGGGCCGCAGCGCCAACGCCCGCGCGATGGCGACGCGTTGGCGCTGCCCGCCGGAGAACTCCCGGGGCAGCCGGTCCGCCGAGTCGGCCGGCAGCCGCACCCGGTCGAGCAGTTCGGTGATCCGGGCGCGGGCCTCCTTCGCGCCGATGCCCTGACCCAGCAGCGGTTCGCCGAGGGTGTCGCCGACCGTACGGGACGGGTTGAGCGAGGTGTACGGGTCCTGAAAGACGACCTGGAGGTCGCGGCTGAGCGCCCGTCGGCGCGCGGCCCCGGCCCGCTCGATGCGCTCGCCCGCGAAGGTGATGCCGCCCGACCGCACCGGCGCGAGCCCGAGGACCGCCCGGCCGATCGTCGTCTTGCCCGAACCGGACTCGCCCACCAGGCCGAGGGTTTCGCCCGGCCTGATGTCGAGGGAGACCCCCTTGAGGATCTCGGCGCGCGGCGCGCGGCGGCCCCGGCCGGGGTAGGAGACGCGCAGGTCGCGGACGCGCAGCAGGGCGTCCGGCAGGCCGTCGGGCTCCTCGGCGGCGATATCGCCGACCACGGTGCTGGTCATACGGTGGTGCTCCTCGCCTCGCGCGGCTGCCATGGCTCCCGGGCCGGCGCGTCGTCGAGGACCGCGCCGAGCAGGGACCGGGTGTAGGGGTCCCGGGGGGAATGGACGATCTGTTCGGCGGTGCCGGTCTCCACGATCCGGCCGTCGCTCATCACCGCGACCCGGTCGCAGAGGTCCGCGACGACGCCGAGGTTGTGGGTGACCAGGAGGACCCCCAGTCCCCGGTCCCGCTGGAGCCGGCGCAGCAGATCCAGGATCTCCGCCTGGACCAGGACGTCCAGAGCGGTGGTCGGCTCGTCGGCGATGAGCAGTTCCGGGTCGCAGGACATCGCCCCGGCGATCAGGACCCGCTGGGCCATGCCGCCGGATATCTCGTGCGGATACAGCCGCATCGCCCGCTCGGGCTCGGGGATCTCCACCAGCCGCAGCAGGTCCAGCGCGCGGGCGGCGGCCTCCTTGCGGGAGAGGCCCAGCACCTGCCGGAGGGGTTCCATGAGCTGGCTGCCTATCGTGAAGGCCGGGTCGAGATTGCTCATCGGCTCCTGCGGAACGTACGCGACCGTCCGGCCTCGCAGGGCGCGGTGGGCGCGCTCCGGCAGCCCGGCCACCTCGCGCCCCGCGACGGTGATGCTGCCGGCTCCGATCCGTCCCGACTCCGGCAGGATCCCGAGGACCGAGAACGCGGTCTGCGTCTTGCCGGACCCCGACTCGCCGACCAGGCCGACGATCTCCCCGGGGTGCACGTCGAGGTCGACCCCGTGGACCACCTGCTTCTGTGTGCCGTCCGGCTTCCCGTAGACGACGGTGAGTCCGCGCACCGACAGCAGGGGGCTGCGCCCGCCGCTCTCCGCCGGGGCCGACGGAACCGGCGCCCCCTTCGTGCGACGCGCGTGCGTACGGCGCGCACCGCGTCCGCCGTCCTGACCGCCGCCCCGCTCCTCCAGCACGTCGCGCACCGCGCCCGCCAGCAGGACCAGGGCCCCGTTGGTGAGACCGAGGGCCAGTCCGGGCCAGAGCATGAGCAGCGGAGCCCGCTGGATGTTCTGGAACGCCTCGTTCAGCATCGCGCCCCAGGTGGCCGAGGAACCGCTGCCGACGCCCAGGAACTCCAGACCCGCCTGGAGACCGATGGCGATCCCGGCGACCAGCGCCACCTGGATGATGACGGGGCCGCGCACCACGATGAGGATGTGCCGCGCCACGATCCGGGTGTCGGACAGCCCGGAGACCTTGGCGGCGTCCACGTACAGCTCCCTGCGGACGCCCGCGACGATGCCCCGTACCAGCCGGAAGAAGCTCGGCGCGGCGAGCACGCCCAGCACGATCATCAGCACCCATACGTTGGGGCCGAGGATGGCCCGCGAGGCGAGCAGCACCACCATGGCGGGCAGCGCCATGACGAGGTTGACGCCCCAGTTGGCCACCGAGTCGAACCGGCCGCCGTAGTACCCGGCGTACAGACCGGACGGCACGCCGAGCACCAGGGCCACCGCGAGGGCGATCAGCGCCCCGCCGAGCGTGTTGCGGCCGCCGTACAGGATCCGGGAGAGGATGTCGCGCCCCGCCGAGTCCATGCCCAGCGGGTGCGCGCCGTCGGGTCCGGCGAACGCGTCGCCCAGCGAGGAGGCGTCGGGAGCCTGCGGTGCGAGCAGCGGCGCCAGGAGCACCGCGACGACGAGGAGCAGCAGCACACCGGCCGAGACCGCGCCCAGCGGGTTGCGCAGGAGCCGGCGGGCCGCTCCGCCCCGGGCGGGGGCCGCCGCGCCGGTCGGGAGGTTGTCGCTCATGCGACCCTCGCCTTCGGGTTGAGCCAGCCGATCATGACGTCGACCAGGAGATTGATGAGGACCACTCCGACGACCGTGAGCATGACCAGCGCCATGATCACGGGGACATCGCCACGGGTGGTGTAGGTGACGGTCATGCTGCCGATGCCGGGCAGACCGAAGATCTGCTCCACGAGCACGGCTCCGCCGAGCAGTCCGACGAACTGCATCCCGAGCACCGACAGCGCCGGAGCCGACGCGTTGCGCAGGACATGCCGGAACACGATCCGCGACATGGGCAGCCCGCGCGCCCGCAGCGTACGGACGTAGTCCTGGCGCAGGACGTCGATGACCGCGCCGCGCACCTGCTGGGAGACGCCCGCCACGGAGGCGATGGACAGGGACAGCACGGGCAGCGTGATCGTGGACAGCCAGCCGGAGGGCGACACGGCGAACGGGGTGTAGCCGATGGCCGGGAACCAGTTCAGGTTGACCGCGAAGACCAGCACGATCACCAGAGTCACCAGGAACCCCGGCAGGGCGTATCCCACGACGCCCAGCACCTGGACGAACCGGTCGACGGCCCCGCGCCGGACGCCCGCCCACACGCCGAGCAGGAACGACACGACGGTGGCGACGAGGGTGACGCCCACCATCAGGCTCGCGGTGACCGGCAGCCGGGCCGAGACCGTGGTGGCGACGTCCTCGCTGGTGAACCAGGAGGTGCCGAGGTCGCCCCGTACGGCATGGGTCAGCCAGTCGGCGTACTGCACGAGGACCGGCCGGTCCAGTCCGAGCGAGGCGTTCTTCGCGTCGACGGCGGTCTGGTCGGCGCCCTGGCCGAGGAGTTGCCGGCCCACGTCCAGGTCGGGGATCGACAGCAGCAGATAGGAGAGGAAGGAGATGACGACCAGGAGCAGGGCCCCCGCCGTGATCCTGCGGGCGATGAAGTTCAGCATGGCACTCGGTATCTGTCAGGCACTCGGTGTGCCAGGCGCTCGGGATTTCTGTCGGGCACGCGGGATCCGGGCGGGCTCAGCCGGCGGGGGCGTAGTTGTAGATGGAGGGGACGGCCATGCCGGACTGCGGGGTGATCGTCACCGTGCCGTCCGAGACGTGCAGATACGACATCCGGTAGAAGGGGAGGAACCAGCCGTCCTCGACGAGGTGGCGGTTGAGGTCGCGCGCCGCCTGCTTCGCCTCGTCGCCGGAGCCGCCGCGGATGCGCGGGATGAGCTTTTGGACCGTGGCGTCGGTCGTGCCGAACATGTTGAACGCGCCCGGTGTGACCAGCTCGTTGACGACGATCCAGTCGGACGAGGCCTGGCCCATGTTCATGACCATGCCGGAGTAGCCCCGGTCGGTGAACACCTTCTGGACCGCCGAACCCCCGTCGAGGTCGTCCCACTTCAGCGTGACCCCGATGGCCTTGAAGTCGGTGGCGAGCGACGCGGCGAGGGCGTCGTTGACGATCGCGGCGATCCGGGGCAGCTTGATCGTGAACCCGCTCGGGTAACCCGCCGCCTTCAGCAGCCCCTTGGCCTTCGCGGGGTCGTGCGCGTAGTACGTGTCCAGCTTCGGGTCGTAGCCCTCGGTGTCCGGCCCGAAGACCTGGCCGGTCGCCGCGCCGCGGTTCTGCCGGATGGTGGCGAGCATGGTCGTGCGGTCGACCGCGTGGTTGAGGGCCTGGCGTACCCGCGGGTCCTTGAGCGCGGGGGTCAGCTTCCCGTCACGGTCGAACAGCAGCAGCCCCTGGAAGTCGAACTCCTGCTTCGTCGTCTTCACCCGGGGGTCCGACTCGACGCTGATCTGCTGGTCGGCGTTCTGGAGCAGGGCCGCGTTGACCTGACCGGTGCGGATGCCGTTGACGATCGCCGTCTCGTTGTCGAAGAAGCTGATCGAGAGCTCCTTGTAGGGGAGTTCATCGCCCCAGTAGCCGGTGTTGCGCTCGTAGACCCACTTGGTCCCGATGGTGGTCCTGTCCTTCGCCAGCCGGTACGGGCCGGTGCCGTCGGGCGTCGTCTTGAGGCTGTCGCCCTTGGCGAACGCGGCGGGGTTCGCCATCAGGCCGGCCGCGTCGCTCAGATAGAACAGCATCGCCGGATCGGGCTCCGCCAGCTTCAGCGTGACGTGCGAGGCGTCGACGACCTCCACCGACTCCAGGCCGTTGAGCCACTTCGCGTCGGCGCCACCGCCCTTCTTGAAGCGCTCCAGGTTCGCCTTGACCGCGGCCGCGTCGAACGCGGTCCCGTCGGCGAACTTCACGTCCTCGCGCAGGGTGAGGGCCAGCTCGGTGCCGTCGGCGTCGTATGCCCATTTCGTGGCGAGCATCGGACTGAAGGCGCCGTCCGGCTCCCGCTTGAGCAGCGTGTCGTAGGCGGCCTGGAAGAACGGCAGGGCGCTGCCGACCGCCTGGGCCGGGTCGAGGCTCTGCGGATAGCTCAGCGTCGCGATGTTCAGCTGCGATCCGGTGCCGCCCCGCGCACCCGTGTCCGCGCATCCGGCGAGGGTGAGGACGGCTGCCAGGCAGGCCGCCAGGGCTCCGTTCCGCGTGGTTCTGCTCATGGGGTTCGCTCCGTCTGGAGAGCCGGGGATGGACGTCCCGGGAAGAGTGGCGGTGAGCCTACCTGCGGAATTAACCACTTGGTAGGTTTTTCTGCTGCGAAAATCAACCAGCTGGTAAGTTCGGCGGCGCGCTGTTCACGGCGTTGCCCGCACCCGAGGAGCACAGGAGGCCGCCGTGGTGAGCGAAAGGCCCGCGCACGCCACGTACCGGCCGGCCGGACACGGGTCGCGCGCGCCGTCGAAGGGGGTGCGCACCCGTGCCCGCATCCTCGACTCCGCGACCGAGCTGTTCTCCCGGTCCGGCTTCCACGCGGTCTCGCTGCGCGACATCGCCGCCCACGCCGGGCTGACCCACGCCGGGCTGCTGCACCACTTCCCGGGCAAGGAGTCGCTGCTCATCGAGGTGCTGGAGCGGCGCGACCTGATCGACGCCCGGGAGCTGTTCCCCGGCATCGTCGAGCCCGGCGCACCGGACCCGACCCCGGGCGACCGGATGCGGCTGCTGATCGCGGTGGTGGCCCGCAACAGCCGTACGCCCGGCCTCGTCGCCCTGTACGCGAAGCTGTCCGCCGAGGCCACCGACCCGACCCACCCCGCCCACCGGTACTTCACGCGGCGCTACCGGCTGCTGCGGGCGGAGCTGACCGGCCTCGTCCGGGCGCTCCAAGAGGAGGCCGGACACCCCGGCGACGTGGACCCGGCCGTGGTGGCGGGTCAGCTGCTGGCGCTGATGGATGGCCTCCAGACCCAGTGGCTGCTGGAGCCCGCGGCGGTGCCGATGGAGACGCTGGTGCGCGACTTCGTGGACCGCCTCGGACTGCTCCCCGCGGACGGGCCGGAGGAGAGCGGCGGGGCAGAGGAGGCCGACGGGGCGGCGGCGCCCGGCGTCAGCGGGTGAGCGTCGCGAGCGCCGCATCGGCCGTACTCCGGTGTCCGGCGGCGTTCGGGTGGAACCCGGCCGCCTCCGCGGTCTGTTCGGGCTCGATCCAGCGCACGCCCGGCGGCTTGCACGCGTCGTGGCCGACCGAGGGCGCGTACGCGTCGACATAGATGTCGCGCCCGGCTCCGGCCTGTTGGGCCAGCATCGAGTCGAGCTGCTTCTGCTTGTCCCGGAACCAGGCGAAGTCGCCCTCGGCGAGCGGCACCGTGGCCCGGCAGGACGTGCCGTCGTCGGGAACGATCGCCGGATAGCCCACGACCAGGACCCGGGCCTTCGGCGACCGTCCGTGGATCTCGGCGAGCACCGCCGCGACCTTCGGTGCGGTGGCGGCGATCCGGGCGCCGATCTCGTCGCTGCCCAGGAGCGTGTAACTCCGTTTGCACGGTGCGCCGAGGGGCGCCAGCTTTCCGAGCAGGACGCACCGGGTGAGTACGCCGGTCAGATCGAGGTCGTTGCCGCCGATGCCGAGGGTGACCAGCGTCGTGTCCGGCCGCAGGGCGTCGAGCTGCGGGGCCGCCGCGCCCTGAGGGGCGGTCATATGGCGGGTGTCGGCCCCCGCGCAGGTGACATCGGTGAACGAGGCCGCCGTGAGCGAGGCCGCCACGAGGGTCGGGTAGTTCCGCGAGGAGCGCCCGCACGTCTCGTCCGTCTGCACCGGGATACCCGGACCCGAGCTGAAGGAGTCTCCGAGCGCCACGTAGTGGACCGGAGCGCCGCTGTCCGCCTTGGCGGAGAGCGGGGTCGCGGTGGCGGTGGCGGCGGTGCCGGCGAGCAGGGCCGTGGCGCTCACCAGGGCCAGGGCGGTGGTCACCGGGCGGTGGCGGGCGGGAGCGGATGCGGAGCGCCTGCTGGGAGGGGGCATGGCCAGTCCTCGTCTCGTCGGCGGATGAGCAGGGGGAGAGCGGTGGATGAGCGGCGGATGAGCGGTGGAACGCACGGCACGCGGAGCGCGGTCGCGGCGGCGATGGGCATCGGTTCCGGACCGGATCGGCCGGAGAGCGAAAACCGTACGATGAACGGTTTCTGATCGTCAAGGGATCGCGCACCGCCCGTTCCGGCTGTGAGGGCCGCTCGTGTGGACCGGGGTGCCGGGGGAGGCGCGGCCCCTTGACACCCAAAACCGATCAACTTACGGTTTTTGCGTCGTGGCAGCCTTCCTGGCCCGACCGCCCCACCACCGATCCGACAGGTGTGCGTATGACGAACGATCAGTCCCCACCGCCCCCGGCCGGGGAGCCGTTCTCCCTCCGGCCGACCCTCGCCGAGAAGGCGTCCCTGACCAGCGGTGACGGCGACTTCGTCACCACGGCCCTCACCCGGGCGGGCGTTCCCGCCGTCACCCTCTCCGACGGGCCGCACGGACTGCGCCTGCCGAAGGAGGCGGGCGACGGCGGACAGGTCGATCTGCACAGCGCCGCACCCGCCACCTGCTACCCGCCCGCTGTGGCGCTCGGCAGCAGCTGGGACCCGGAACTCGCCCACCGCGTCGCCGGAGCGCTCGCCGACGAGGCCACCGCCCACGGCATCCGCGTCCTGCTCGGTCCGGGCATCAACATCAAGCGGTCCCCGCTGTGCGGCCGCAACTTCGAGTACTTCTCCGAGGACCCGCTGCTCACCGCCGAGCTCGGCGGCGCCATGGTCCGCGGGCTCCAGGAGTCGGGCGTCGGCGCGGCCCTCAAGCACTACGCGGCCAACAACCAGGAGACCGACCGGATGCGGGTGAGCGCCGACATCGACGAGCGCCCGCTCCGCGAGATCTACCTCCGCGCCTTCGAACGCATCGTCCGCCGCGACCGGCCCTGGTCCGTGATGTCCTCCTACAACGCCGTCAACGGCGTCACCCTCTCGGAGAACACCCGCCTGCTCACCGACATCCTGCGCACCGAGTGGGGCTTCGAAGGCATCGTGATGTCCGACTGGGGAGCCGTACGCGACCGGGTCGCCGCCCTCCGCGCCGGCCTCGACCTCCAGATGCCCGGCACCCAGGGGCGGACCGACCGCGAGGTGGTCGCCGCGGTGACCGACGGATCCCTGGACGAAGCGGTGCTGGACACCTCCGTCGAGCGGCTCGTCCGCTTCGCCCGGCGCACCGCCGACGCCGACCGCCCCGAGCCCCGGATGTCCGTCGAGGACCACCACCGCCTCGCCGGACAGGCCGCCGAGCGCTGCGTGGTCCTCCTCAAGAACGACGACGGCCTGCTGCCGCTGGACCCGGCCGCCGGCAGCGTGGCCGTCATCGGCGAACTCGCCCGTACGCCCCGCTACCAGGGCGCCGGAAGCTCCCAGGTCACGCCCACCCGACTCGACACGCCCCTGGACGCCCTGCGCGCCCAAGCCGACGGGGCCCGGGTCGACTTCGCCCCCGGCTACGCCCTCGCGGGCGCCGAAACGGCCGGAACCGGGAGCGCGGACGCTCTTGAGGACGACGCCGCGCTCGCGGCAGCCGCGGTCCGCCTCGCCGCCGCGTCCGACACCGTCCTCCTCTTCCTCGGCCTCTCCGCCCACGACGAGTCCGAGGGCTTCGACCGGGACCACATCGACCTGCCCGAGGCCCAACTGCGGCTGCTCGACGCCGTCGTCGCGGCCAACCCGCGCGTCGCCGTCGTCCTGTCCAACGGGGGAGTGGTCCGCACCGACCCCTGGCACCGCACCGTGCCCGCACTCGTCGAGGGCTGGCTGCTCGGCCAGGCGGGCGGCGGCGCACTGGCCCGGGTGCTGTTCGGCGAGGTCAACCCCTCCGGCAAGCTCGCCGAGACCGTACCGCTGCGGATCGAGGACTCGCCCAGCCACCTGTCGTTCCCTGGCGAGGAAGGCCATGTCCGCTACGGCGAGGGCGTCTTCGTCGGGTACCGGGGGTACGACGCCGCCGCCCGCGAGGTCGCCTTCCCCTTCGGCCACGGGCTGTCGTACACGACGTTCGCCTACAGCGCGCTGCGCGTCACCCCGGACGAGGGCGGGAACCGCTTCGCGGTGGCGGTCACCGTCGCCAACACCGGGACGCGCGCCGGGCGGGAAGTCGTCCAGATCTACAGCACCGGTCCCGCCGGCTCCTCCGTCGCCCGCCCTCCGAGGGAACTGCGCGGCTTCACCTCCGTCACCCTCGCGCCCGGCGAGAGCCGCGAGGCCGTCGTCCAGGTGTCCCGTGAGGATCTCGCCCACTACAGCGAGCGGGAAGGCGGCTGGTGGGTCGAGGGCGGCGACTGGGGCATCGAGGCCGGTGCGTCCTCCCGTGACATCCGGCAGTCCGCCGTGCTCCCGGTGAAGGGCGACCCCTCCCGCCTCACGCTCACGGGCCGTAACACCGTCGCCGAATGGCTGGCCCATCCGGTCGGCGGCCCCCTGCTGATGAAGGCCTTCGCCGAGGGGCGGGCCGCCGCCGGCGGGGGAGCGGGCGCGATGGAGGATCCGGCGATGCGGCGCTTCCTCGCCGGGACGCCGCTCGACGTGATCGCCGAGTTCCCGCAGAGCCCGGTCCGGCCCGAAGAGGTTGTGGCCCTGGCCGCGCGGGCGGCGGAGCGGGCGCCGGCAACCGGGGTGCGGCACCAGGGGTGACGGGGCGTCCGGCCGTGAGACGGCCGACGGGCGCGTACGGCGGGAAGACCGTCGTACGCGCCCGTCGGCGTGCGGACCGAGCGCTCAGTCCCCGGTCCGGCCTGCCGGGTTCGCCGAGTCCTCCGAGGTCGCTGGAACCTCCGAGGTCTTCCGGCCCTCCTCGTTCTCCGGATCGAGGGCGAGCAGGCGCATGATGTCGTCGATCGGCTGTTCCATGTCCGTCGACCGGTCGATCAGCCACTGCAACTGGATGCCGTCGGCCACCGCGATCAGCAGCACGGCCAGCCGTTCCGCCGGGATCCGCGTCGTCATCCGGCCCTCGTCCATCCGTTGCCGCAGATACGCGGCGACGCGCTCGCGCAGCACCGGATAGCGCTCCGCGAAATGCGCGTGCGCGGGGTGCTCCGGATCGCCGGCCGCCGCCGCCATCGAGACGAACAGCTCGACCAGGCCCGGTGTCTTCGCGCTCTCCCGGATGATCTCGCGGTAGCTCTCCGGGTTGGAGCGCTCGCTCTGCCGCGCCCGCGCCGTCTCGTCACGCATCCGGAGCACCTGGGTGAGCAGATCCTCCTTGGAGCTGAAGTAGTGCATCAGGCCGGGCAGGCTGAGACTGCACTTGGCGGCCACCTTGCGCAGCGATGTGCCGCGGTAGCCCTCGGCGGCGAAGATCTCCAGTGCCGCGTGCAGGATCTCCGTGCGCTTCGCCTCGCCCTTTTCGTACGGGCCCCGTTTTGCCATGCCCGGAAGCCTAACCGGCGCTGCGGACACTCGCGGGCACGGCCGTCGGCGCCCCGTCCGGGATCTGTCCGGCCCGGGCCAGCGCACCCAGCCAGCGGGCGGAGGGCTTGGGCGTCCGGGCGAAGGTGCGGGGATCGACCGCGATGAGCCCGAAGGTCGGCCGGTAGGACCCCCACTCGTAGTTGTCCAGGGCGCTCCAGTGCAGATAGCCGCGTACGTCGATGCCGTCGCGCAGGGCCGAGGCCAGGCTCGCCAGCGCCTGGGTCGTGTACGCGACGCGGCGCTCGTCGTCCCCGGTCGCGATGCCGTTCTCGGTGACCAGCACGGGAACGTGCGGACCGACCACCGCGGCGGTGTGCCTGATCGCGAGGCCCAGTGCCTCCGGGTAGTACTCCCAGCCGGTCAGCGTCGTCTCGGCGCCCGCCTCCACCGGCAGCGGGCCGTCCTGGCCGATCCGGTGCCGGGTGTAGGCCTGGACGCCGATCCAGTCGTCCTCGCGGGCGGCCTCCAGGAACACGTCCTCCCGGGGGTGCGCGTGGGCCGCGGCGACCTCGGCCGCACCGGGTTCGGCCTGATAGACCTGGTTGGCGACGGTCCACCCCACCTGGAGCTCGGGGTCGGCCGCCTTCAGCACCTCGTACGCCGCCCGGTGCGCCCGGATCAGCGACCGGGTGACCTCCGCGTCGGGCTCCACCCCGCTCGCGTCGAAAGCGGCGGCCCCCGCCTGCTGTCCGGTGCCGCCTGGCCCCTCCGACGCGACGGACTCCCCGGTCCGCGCCTCCGTGTCGCCCGTCGTGAGGCCCAGCCGCCGGATCATCGTGTGCATCAGCGCGATCATGTTCGGCTCGTTGATCGTGGCCACGTGCCGTACGCCCGCCGAGAGGATCTCCGTCGCGACCTCGGCGTACGCGGCGAAGAGTCCGGGCGCCCCGGGCGACGCCCAGCCGCCGAGCGCGCTGAACCACCGCGGCGAGGTGAAGTGATGCAGCGTCACCACCGGTGTCAGGCCGCGTTCCAGCGCGCCGAGGACCATGGCCCGGTAGTGCGCGACCGCCGCCCGCGAGATCTGCCCCCGCTCGGGCTCGATGCGGGCCCACTCGATGCTGAACCGGTAGGCGTTGAAGCCGAGTTCGCTCAGCAGGTCCATGTCCTCGGGCCAGCGGTGGAAGCTGTCGGCCGCGTCCCCGCTGCGCTCGGCGACGAAGGTGCCGGGCCGGTTCTCGACGGCCCACCAGTCGCTGCCGACGTTGTTCCCCTCGACCTGGTGGGCGGAGGTGGAG
Organism: Streptomyces sp. SID14515; assembly: GCF_010548505.1. NCBI lineage: Bacteria > Bacillati > Actinomycetota > Actinomycetes > Kitasatosporales > Streptomycetaceae > Streptomyces > Streptomyces sp. SID14515. The sequence goes on from NZ_JAAGMH010000065.1 coordinate 199,893, forward strand.
GCGCCCAGGAGGAAGCCCTCCGGCAGGGTGAGTCGGGGGCCGGTCGGGGGTGTCATGGAGGAGCTCCTTCCGCCGGGGAGCGTACGAGGGCGGACGGCCGTCGCAGCGCTCCACGAAAAGCGTTCATTGATCGGTTTTCGTGTTAGCGTACAGGTGCGTCCGGCCCAGCAGGAAGAGGCGACAGCCCCGAGGCCCGCCGGAACCCACCGCTCCGGGAGGCCCGGCTCCGACCTGACGAGGGCCCGGGCCTCCCGGCCGTCCGCACAGGCCGGGAACCCGGCCCCGTACCGGCACAGCAGCCCGTGGAGGAGACCATGAACGCCGTCATTCCCCGGCCCCGGCGCACGACCCCGAACGCCGCGACCGCAGGCCCGAGCACCACGGGCGCCTGGCGGATCGAACCGGCCGGTGCGACGCCGGGCGGCCTCGCCGCCACGGTCCACGCCCTGTTGGCGCCCCACCTCGGCGACCGCCTCCTGCCCCTCGGGGCCGGGCCCGACCCGGAAGCCGCCACCCTCGCGCTCGCTCTCGACGACGAGGCGGCCCCGGGTTTCCGTACGCCCGTGGGCATCGCCCCGACCGGCGGCGCCGAACCCGTCGACGAGTCCTACCGCCTGACGGTCGGCGCGTCCGGCATCGCCTGCCGGGCCGCCACGCCCACCGGGGTGTTCCGCGCCGCCACCACGGCGCTCCACCTGCTCGCCACCTCCGGCGACCGCGTGCCCGCCCAGGAGCTGACCGACGCCCCGCACCACGCCTGGCGCGGCCTGCTCGTCGACCCCGCCCGCGGCCACCTCGCCCCCGGTGAACTGCGCGCCCTCATCGACCTCGCCGCGCTCTACAAGCTGAACGTCCTCCATCTGCACCTGACCGACAACGAGGGCTGGCGGCTGGAGATCCCCGGCGTCCCCGAGCTCACCGCTCCCGCCCCGGACGGCACGCCACGGGCCTTCTACACCGTCGACGACTACCGCGAACTCCAGACCTACGCCGCCGAACGCTTCGTCACCGTCGTCCCCGAGATCGACCTCCCCGGCCACTGCGCGACCCTCCGCGAGGCCCTGCCCGGGCTTCCGGCGGCCCCCGCACCCGAGGGGCTGACCGGCCGCTTCCCGTTCGTCCCGCCGCTGGACCTCGCGGACCCGGCGACCGGGAAGGCCGTCGCCACGGTCCTCGCGGACGTGTGCCGGCTGACCGACGGCCCCTTCGTGCACATCGGCGGCGACGAGGCGGTCGGCGCGACCGAGGAGAGCTTCGTCCGGTCGATCCGCGAACTGCGGTCACTGGTACGGGAGTCGGGCAAGCGGCCGGTCGGCTGGCAGGAATCCTCCCGGGCCGGGATCGGACCCGAGGACATCGCCCAGTTCTGGGTCGACGTCCCGATGATGGACCTGCCCGACTCGGCCGAGGAGCTCGCCGCCCGCCCCGAACTCCTCGCGGCGGGCCAGACCCCGGAGTTCATCGCGGCTCTCAAGGCCTTCTTCGCGCCCAGCGACCACGACCTGGCCCGGATCCTCGACGGCGGCGGCCGCGTCCTGCTCTCCCCGCAGTCCCACCTCTACCTGGACCGCTCCTACGCCCCGGAGATCGTCCCGCCCGGCCAGGCGTCCACCGCCGCCCGCCTCGGCTTCCCCACCTACCGCCCGCTCGGCGTCGAGCACGCCGCACGCTGGGACCCGGCCTCCCACGGCGTCCCCGAGGACCGGATCGCCGGGGTGGAGGCCACCGTCTTCGCCGAATCCGTGGAAACCCTCGACGATGTGACGACCCTGCTGCTGCCCCGCCTGCCGTCCGTCGCGGCGGCGGCCTGGACCGGCCGCGCCCCCGACTGGGCCGACCACCGAACCCGCCTCGCCCACCACGGCCGGCTCTGGGAACAGCGGGGGCTCGCCTACCTGGCGTCCACCGAGATCGACTGGGCGGGGCAGGACCGGCGGTGAGGCGAACCGGCCGGGCGCCGGAGGAAGGTTCAGGCGGCGGGCGCCACGGACGCGCCCTCGACGCCGTGACGCTTCAGGGCGTCGGCGACGAAGCCGCCCGCCTTCATCTCCTCCACGAACGACGCCAGCAGCTCCTGCGCCGCCGCCCCTCGCCCGGACGGCACCCCCATGGCCTGCCGGATCACCATGAACCGCCCCGGCAGCACCCGTACGCCCTCGGCCCGCGCCGCCTCGGCCTCCAGCAACTGCCGGATCCCGGCGGCCACATCGACCTCGCCCGCCCGGAGGGCCGCGAGCGCGCGCGGGGCGCCCTCCAGCCGGACGACCTCGGCCCGGCGGATCTCGCGGGTGAGGAAGAGGTCGTAGGCCGACCCGGCCCCGACCGAGATCCGGGTGCCCTCGGCGTCCACCTGGCCGTTCTCGGAGACCGCGGACGGCTCGGGCACCAGATAGCTGCCCTCGATGAGGACATAGGGGGCGGTGAACCGCAGCCCCTCGCCCCGGGCGGGGTCGACGGCGAAGAACCCGATGTCCGCCCGCTCGGCCCGTACCGCGTCGACCGACAGCGCGGCCCTCTCGAAGGCCACCGGCTCGACGGGCACCCCGAGCCGCCGCCCGAACTCCCGCGCGAGGTCGACGGAGACTCCGGCCACCTCGCCGCTCGCCGGATCCCGGTGGGCCAGGATCGGATTGCCCAGGTTGATCGAGGCACGCAGGACGCCGCCGGGCGCGAACACGGAGACGAGGGCGGAAGCTGTCGGCTGCTGAGTCATGGAGCCGAGTCTACGAGCGCGCCGGCCGCGGCCGAAGGGCGTACAACCGCGCTCACCACCGCCGTAGGGCGTACGGGACCGGCCGCGGCGGCGAAGGCGCGTGTACGGGACCGGCGCGGGCTCACGCACCCACCGTCCCGTCCACCCCTTCCCGCAGCAGGTCCGCGTGACCGTTGTGGCGGCCGTACTCCAGCAGGACGTGCACCATGACCATCCGCAGCGAGACCTCCTTCTCCCAGCGCGGCTGATACCCCACCAGATCCAGCGAGGCCGCCTCCCGTTCGATCCGGCGCGAGGTCTCCACCTCCGCCTCCCACGCGGCGAACGCCTCGGCCCGGGTCGAGGCGCTCGCGTCGTAGGCCGCCTGGAAGTCGAAGAGCTTCTCCGACCACACCATCGGAGCCGCCCCGTCCTCGAACACCCGCCGGAACCAGGTGCGTTCCACCTCCGCGAGATGCCGCACCAGAGCCAGCAGCGACAAGGTCGACGGCGGTATCGACCGCTCGCGCAACTCCTCGTCGTCCAGCCCCGCGCACTTCATGGCCAAGGTGTCCCGGTGGTAGTCGAGAAAGGCCCGCAGCGTCTCGCGCTCGCTCCCCAGCAGAGGAGGCCCGATCCGGTCGTCGTTCGTCATGATGAGGTTCCCCAGTCCGTGTTCCGGCCGACAGTATGACCGGCCCGCGTCCGCCCGGGCAGGCGAGTTTCCCGCCGGAGCCTAGGGTGGTGAGCCATGGACGAGAGGGAACTGCTGCGACGCTCCGAGGGCCCGGTGACCCGGGACCGGATCCGGGACGACCTGACCGGACTCGGCCTCGCCCCGGGCGACACCGTGATGTTCCATACGCGGCTGTCCGCGATCGGTTACGTCCCCGGCGGCCCCGGCACGGTCATCGACGCCCTGCTGGACGTGGTGGGGCCGGCCGGCACGCTGCTGGTCACCTGCGGCTGGAACGACGCCCCGCCCTACGACTTCACCACCTGGCCCCGCGCCTGGCAGGAGGCCCTGCGCGCCCACCACCCCGCCTACGACCCGGAACTGAGCGAGGCCGAGCACGCCAACGGCCGCCTCCCGGAGGCACTGCGCCACCGGCCCGGGGCCCTGCGCAGCCGCCACCCCGACGTGAGCCTCGCGGCGCTCGGCGCCTCGGCCGCCGCGCTGACCGAGGCACACCCCTGGGACGACCCGCACGGCCCCGGCAGCCCACTGGCCCGGCTGGTCGCCCTCGGCGGCCGGGTGCTGCTCCTCGGCGCGCCCCGGGAGACGATGACGCTGCTGCACCACGCCGAGGCGCTCGCCCAGGCCCCCGGCAAACGGTTCGTGACGTACGAACAGCCCGTCCGGGTGGAGGGCGAGCGGCTCTGGCGCACCTTCCGGGACATCGACTCCGAGCACGGCGCGTTCGACTACTCCCCGGTCGTGCCCGAGGGACAGGACCCCTTCGCGGTGATCGTCGGGAGCATGCTCGCCGCCGGCATCGGGCGCGAGGGTTTCGTCGGGGCGGCCAGGAGCTGTCTGTTCGACGCCGCTCCGGCCGTGGACTTCGGCGTCCGCTGGATCGAGGAGCACCTGAACCCGCCGGCCGCCTGAACCGACCGGCCGCCTGAACGCCGACGCCGACGCGGCTCAGGACAGCCGCACCTTGATCGTCTGCGTCGCCCCGCGCGTCCCGGACAGGTCGCCGAAGACCAGGCGCAGCGAGGCTCCCGTCGTCGCCGAGGTCACCGTCGCCGGCTTCGACACCACCGAGGCGACGGCCCGGTTCCAGGTGAGGGTCAGGCTCGTCCGCATCCGCATCGGATCGCTCACACACACCGTCGCCGTCCCGTCGGCGTGCTCGGTGACCATCACGGAGCACGGGGCGTCCGCCACCAGCGGCCCGACGCTCCCGCCGAACCAGAAGTTGACGGCGGTCAGCCCGAGCGAAGGCACCGACACCCCCTGCTGATCGTCCGTGTTGGCGAGCACCCGCAGCCAGCCGCTGTCCGCCGCCCGTGCCGCCGTGCGCTGCGCGGACGCGCCGGGCAGCAGCTGGTACGCGTACGTGGCGTCCGTCGGGTCCTGGCCGTGGTCGAACCAGAGGGTGAGGTACTTCCGGGAGACCGGATCCGTGGAGCCCGCGGTGTTGATGTCGCGCCAGCGGCCCGTCCGGTTCTCCCGCAGCGCCTTCACGGTGGCCCCGCCCGGGAAGACGTAACCGCCGTGCCCGGCGAGATGAGCCCAGGACGCGTCGGTCAGCGTCGCCGACCACGGCAGGGTGAGGGGTTTGGCCGAGCCGTCCACGGTGAACGGGGCGTTGCCCGTCGGCCCGAGGTTGCGGTTGTCGACGGTGGTCTCCACGGCCGCGCCGTCGCGGCCGTGGATGCCCGCGCCCAGGCACACCACGGTGTCGTCGAGGAAGAACCACGACTTCTTCGCCATCAGCGTGCTGGAAAGACCCTTGAGGTACTGCCCCACGGCGGCGCGCTTCTTGTCGGTGACCCCGCCGACCCAGTTCACATCGGGGAGCGAAACACCCCAGTCGCCGCCCGCTCCGTCGGCGAGCACCTTGCGCGAGGCCGTGGTGCCGGGCAGCCGGTACGGATCGACGGTGGGCCAGAAGGCGTCGCTGTACTGGCCGTTGGCGAAGGTGTCGCCCCACCAGTAGAGCATCCCCGACCCGGTGTGCCAGCCGCGCAGATTCTCGCCGTTGCCGACCTCGTAGTAGGTGATCCGCCGGTCGGCCATGCTCAGCGACGCCGCCCAGCCCGGGCGGCGGTGCGTGGCCCGCGCCATGTCGGGGAACAGCCGGTGGCCGTCCGGCTCGGGGACCGGGGTGAGCGAGGTGTCGTCCAGGACGCTCTTGATCCGGGCCAGCGCGGTGAGCCCGAGCGAGGGGTTGTTCAGCGGCGGGCTGTAGTAGTCGCGCTGCGCCCAGCCCTTGACGAGCGCCCGCCACCGCGCGTTCTCGGCGTCCGACGCGCCCCGCCCGAGCAGCACGATGGAGGCGAGGATGGGGTGCCCGCGCCGGTGGTCGTCGACCTCGCCCCGGCTGATCGCGCGACCCGCGACGGAATCCATGACGAGTCCGTTGAAGAGGAACGGCGCCCAGGCGTTCTCCACCGCGTCGAACACCACCTGCCGCTTCGGGTCGGTGACCTCCCACGTGCTCCCCTTCAGCAACGCGAACAGCAGCCCGAGCCCGCCGAGCATCACCGATCCGTAGCTGCCGGTGTACGGCACGGTGGTGTGCTGGATGAACGAGCCGTCGGCGTACAGCCCGTCGCCCTTGGCCACCAGCGGGAAGACGGGGGAGAGGGCGTCCCGGGCCAGCGCGATCTTCGCCGGGCTCCCTCCGACGACCCCGCGCAGGGCCAGCACCCGGCACAGGTCGACCCGGTTCGCCCCGGTGCTGGTCCCGGTGTACGAGGCGACGGCGGAGTCCGGTACGAAGTGGTCGACCGCGGCGCAGTAGCGCGCGAGCCGCTCCGGGGCGATCGCGTCGTACATCAGCACGCACACGTCCAGCAGGGCCTGCGGCGCGCCGATCTGCCAGCTGTACCAATTGCCGTACCGGGTCTGCCCGTCGTTGTAGACCTGGGTGTTGAGGTGCTCCAGTCCGGTGAGCACGGCATCGCGCAGTCCGGTGTTCCCGGTCAGCCCGGTGCCCTGCTGGCGGTAGGCCTGGGCCATGGTGTTCAGGCGGATGTAGCTGTCGGCCATTCGCCCCGAGAGGACGTACGACTCGGGGTCCGTGTCCGGGTCCGGATCCGCGAACACGGCGTCGGGCCACAGCGAGCCCTCCGCCGGGGCCATCGTCTCCAGCCACTGCGAGGCCTTCGTGCCGAGATCGGCCAGCCGGCTCCTGAAGGGTTCGGCGGTCGGGCTGAACCCCTCGCCGAGGATCAGCGCGCTCCAGGTGGTGCGGAGCGCGGCGTACGGGTCGTCCTCGGCGGGGGACGCGGCGGCACCGGGCGAGGTGAGCATCAGGGCGCCGCCACCGGCGGCGGTGAGCGCCGCGGAGGTGGCCAGGAAGGTACGGCGGGACCAGGCAGAAGTCATGGGAGAGCTCCGGGTCGGTGACGTGTCTCCGGCGGGAACCCGGCGCGCGGGGGCGCTGAACTGATCCCGGGATCCGACTGTTCTGAGCGGGCGGGCACTTTCTAGCAGCCGCCAGGCGACTCGCTCAATGACTTTGGCCGAATTGATCGTATCAATCGATTCTCGGGGCGTGTATGTCGTTGCCGGATGCGAACCGGCGCGCGACCGTCGCACCGGGGCAAAACCCTGCTCGGATCGTTTCGAGCGCATGTGATCGATATGGTTGGGGCAGGCCGGACGGCGGCCGCCCGGGAGCCGGACCCCACGCGCTTCCGCCGCCGGGACACCGTCGGGCCGGGGCCCAGCCGTCTCCGAGTCCAGGGGGATCCATGCGACTGCACGTCGATCAGCGCCACGAGCGGGTGCTCGAACTCGTCCGCGAGCGCGGCAGCCTGCGCGTCGCCGAACTCGCCGAGGAACTCGGCATGTCCGCCGTCACCCTGCGCCGGGACGTCGAGGCGCTGGCCGCCCAGGGCCTGGTGGAGCGGCTGCACGGCGCGGTGGTGTGGCCCGCCGGGCAGTCCCGGCCCGCACCCGCCGCCGCGCCCCCCGCCGAAGGGCTGGTGGTGGGCATGGTGGTGCCGACCACCGAGTACTACTACGCGGATGTCGTGCGCGGCGCCCGGCAGACGGTCGAGGCCGCGGGCGCCCGGCTGACGATCGGCCTCTCCCGCTACCTCCCCGACGAGGACGCCGCCCAGGCCCGCCGGCTGCTGTCCACCGGCGCCGACGGGCTCCTGCTCACGCCGAGCTGGGAGCGCGGCTGCCCGGAGCAGGGTGAGGGGCTGTGGACGGTGGAGCAGCGGACCCCGGTCGTCCTGGTGGAACGCTCGGCGCCCCTCGGCCATCCGGCGGCGCGCTTGGATCGGGTGCGCTCGGACCACGCGCACGGCGCCGCCGAAGCGGTGGCGCATCTGGCCGGGCTGGGGCACCGGGCGATCGCGCTCGCCGTGCAGGACAGCCCGACCGCTCCCCGGCTCCGGGTCGGGTACCGGGCCGCCGTGGAGGCCCTGGGGCTGACCCCGGTGTCGGCCTCGCCGCTGGACGACGCCCCGTCGCGGTCGGAGGCCGATCGTTTCGAGCGGACGCTGGAGTATCTCTGCGAGGGCGTGGCGAGCGGTGACGTGACCGCCGCGATCGTGCACAGCGACGCGGACGCGATCGTCCTCATTCCCCGGCTCCAGGCCCGGGGGGTGCGGGTGCCCGAGGACCTCGCGGTGATCGCGTACGACGACGAGGTCGCCGGCCTCGCCGATCTGCCGCTCACCGCCGTGGCCCCGGACAAGCACGCCGTGGGGGCGGCTGCCGCCCGGCTCCTGCTGTCCCGTCTCGGGGTGGCCGAACCCGGCGCGACGGATGAGAGCGGGGGCGTGGGCGCGGGTGCGGCGGGCGGGGGTTCCGCCGCCCGCCGGCACCTGGACATCCTGCCCACCCTGCGGATCCGGGTCTCCTGCGGGGCGGCCGCTGCCGCTCCCTGACACCCCCTAGAGCCACGCCACGAGCCGTGCCCGGGCCAACAGGCCCTGCTGGCACGGCTCTTTGCATGCCCGCAGTCCGTGGGCGGTCGGAGGCAGGGTGCCGACCCGTGGTGATCGATTCGATTGATTTGGTCGTTTGCTCTTGACGGCGATCGGTTCTGCGCAAAATGATGTGTGCCGTTCACCTCATCTCCCGCAGTTCGAGGTCTCGTAGGAGCCGGCCCATGCCCTGTATCGCCCGCACGTCCCGCCTCGCCCTGGCGGCGTCCGCCGCTTCACTCGCCCTGCTCGTCACCGCCTGCGGCGGATCGGGATCGGACGCCTCGGGCCCCGGGGACGGCAAGCCCGTCACCCTCACCTTCTGGTCCGCCACCGCGGGCGCCAAGGAAACGGCCGACGCGTTCAACAAGGCGCACACCGGCATCAAGGTGAAGTTCTCGATGGTCCCCGCGGGCCCCGAGGGCGTCACCAAGCTCTCCAACGCGGTCAAGGGCGGCAACGCCCCCGACGTGGCCACCATGGACTACTCCGCTCTGCCCGAGTACGCCAGCGAGGGCAACCTGGAGGACCTCACCCCCAGCTCCGGCGAGCTGGTGAAGAAGGAATTCCCCGAAGCCGTCCAGTCCCTGGTCAACCTCGGCGGCTCCACCTGGGCGGTGCCGTTCGACGTCACACCGATCCAGCTCTTCTACCGCAAGGACCTCTTCAAGAAGTACGGCGTCGAGGTGCCGACGACCTGGGCCGAATACCGTACGGCCGCCGAGAAGATCCACAAGGGCGACCCGGACGTCACCATCACCAACTTCGGCGGCGGCGACCCCGCCCTGCTCTCCGGCCTCGCCTGGCAGGCCGGCGCCCGGTGGTACGGCACCAGCGGCGACGCCTGGAAGGTGAACATCGACGACCCGGCCTCCCGCAAGGTAGCCGCCTACTGGGACGACCTCCTCGCGGACGGCCTCGCCTCCAAGACCCCGCTCTGGGGCGAGGGCGAGAACAAGGAACGCGCCACCGGCAAGGTGGCCACCATCATCGGAGCCGCCTGGAGCGCCGGGAACTTCCCCGTCAGCTACCCCGACTCCAAGGGCAAGTGGGGCATAGCGCCCCTGCCCACCTGGGACGGCAAGCCGAGCACCGGCATGTACGGCGGAACGTCCTACATCGTGCCCAAGGGCAGCGAACACACCGAGGCCGCCGCCGAGTTCATCAAGTGGGTCACCACCGACCCCGCGGCCATGACCGCCCGCCTCAGCTCCCTCAAGACCCCCAGCAGCGCCCTGCCCGCCAACGAGGGCATGCGCGCCGCGGCGGCGAAGCAGTTCGACAGCTCCTACTTCGGCGACCAGGACGTCTACGCCGTGGCCGGTGAGGCCGCCGACACCATCGTGCCCGGCTGGACCTGGGGCCCGGTGCAGCAGCAGGTGACCTCGGCGCAGATGGCCGCGGGCGGCGACCACACGAAGATGCTGGACTCCGGCCAGGCGAAGGGCGAGAGCGCGGTCACCGACCGCGGTCTGAAGCTCGACAAGTAGTCGCGCGGCCGCCCGGGACGGACCGTCGACCGTTCCGGGCGGCCCCGCCCCGCCCCACCCGCCCACCCCATCCGCCGAAGGAGCATCAGGTGGCAGCCCCACTCGCCCGGCCGGCCAAGACCGCCGCACCCCAGGTCGCGCCGCCGCCCGCCGGTTCCACCGGACCCGCTGGATCAGCCGGACCGGGAAGGCCCGGCGCCCCGGGCGGCCCCGGCACACGACGCGGACAGCGCCGGGCCCTCGCCCTGTTCACGGTGCCGTTCTTCGCGCTCTTCACCGCCGTCACCGTCCTGCCGATGATCTACGCGGCCTGGATGAGCCTCTACCGCGAGGAGTCCTCCGGCCTGGGCTTCGGCGGAACCGAGCGCGTCTTCGCCGGGTTCGGCAACTTCACCGAAGCCCTCGGCAACGAGGCGTTCCTCCGCTCGTTCGGCAACATCGCCCTCTACTGCGCCCTCTACATCCCCGCGATGGTCGGCGGCGCGCTCATCCTGGCCCTGCTCGTCGACTCGACCATGGCCCGGGCCCGGCGCTTCTTCCAGATCGCCTACTTCCTGCCGCACGCGGTGCCCGGCCTGATCGCCTCGCTGATCTGGCTCTACCTCTACACACCCGGCCTCAGCCCGGTCACCGACGCCCTCGACGCCCTCGGCGCGAGCTGGAACTTCTTCGGCCAGGACGAGGCGATCTTCTCGGTCGTCAACATCTCCGCCTGGCAGTGGACCGGCTACAACATGATCATCTTCTACGCCGGACTCCAGGCCGTTCCCCGCGAGGTCCTGGAAGCCGCCACCGTCGACGGAGCCGGAGCACTGCGCACCGCCCTCCAGGTCAAGATCCCCATGATCCGGCCGACCGTCGTCCTGACCCTGCTCTTCACCTGCGTCGGCGCCATCCAGCTCTTCGACGCCCCCAAGCTCGTACAGCTCCGCGCCAACACCATGGGCGAGGACTGGTCCCCGACCATGTTCATCTACACCGCGGCCTTCAAGGGCCACGACTACGGCCTGGCCGCCGCGAGCTCCCTCCTGCTCGCCCTCTTCGCCGGCCTGCTGTCCTTCGTCGTCACCAAGCTCGGCAACCGGTGGAAGGCCTCATGAGCATCCAGACAGCCAACCGCGAAGCACCGGCCGCCACCGCACGGCGCGGCCGGGCCGAACGCCGCACCGCGCCACGACCGCCCGCACGACGGGGCCGCACCGGAAGTCTCACCTCGCGCGTCATGGTGAACGGCGTGCTCGCCGTCGTCGCCGTCTACACACTGATGCCGCTGACCTGGCTCCTCATCGCCTCCACCAAGAGCTACCGGGACCTGTTCGCCACCAACCCGTTCAGCCTCGGCGACTTCCGGTTCCTGGCCAACCTGACCGCCCTCCTCGAATACAACGACGGGGTGTTCGTCCGCTGGCTGCTCAACAGCCTCCTGTACACCGTCGTCGCCTCAGGGCTCTCCACCCTCATCTCGGTGGCCTGCGGCTACGCCTTCGACAAATACGCCTTCCGCGGCCGCGAGAAGTGGTTCGGGGTCGTCCTCGTCGGCGTCCTCATCCCCTCCACCGTCGTTCAGCTCCCGCTCTACCTGATGGCCTCCGAACTGGGCCTCGTCAACACCTACTGGGCCGTCCTCATCCCCAGCCTCGTGAACCCGTTCGGCGTCTACCTCGCCCGGGTCTTCTCCGAGGGGTACGTGCCCGGCGAGGTCCTGGAAGCGGCCCGGATGGACGGGGCGGGAGAGGTGCGGACCTTCACGAAGGTCGCCCTGCCGATGCTCGCGCCCGGCTTCGTGACCATCTTCCTGTTCTCCTTCACCGCGAGCTGGAACAACTTCTACGGCGCGCTCATGATGCTCAACGACGACCAGCTCTACCCGGTCAACCTGGGCCTCTACATGTGGAACCAGAACGTCAACCAGCAGCCGGAGCTCTACCCGCTGGTCATCATCGGCTCCCTCGTCGCCGTCGTCCCCCTGATCATCGCCTTCCTCTGCCTCCAGCGCTTCTGGCGCTCGGGCCTCACCGCAGGAGCCGTCAAGTGAGCCACCCCGCCACGCCCCAGCGGACCCGACCCCGCACCGTCCTGGCGATGAGCGGCGAGACCCGTGCGGCGATCCTGGCCCCCGAAGCCCTGGACCGGCTCGCCCGCGTCGCCGACCTCGTCCCCGGCCTCCTGGTCACCGACTTCGACGCCGACGACCCCGCGCAGCGCACCGGACTCCACGAGGCCGAGGTCCTGTTCACCGGCTGGGGCTGCCCGCCGCTCGGCCCGGCCGCCCTCAGCGCCATGCCCCGGCTGCGCGCGGTCGTCCACGCCGCCGGCTCCGTCAAGCACCACATCACCCAGGACGTCTGGGACCGCGGCATCACCGTCAGCACCGCCGCGACGGCCAACGCCTTCCCGGTCGCCGAATACACGGTCGCGGCGATCCTCTTCGCCAACAAGAACATCCTGGAGAGCGCCCGCGTCTACCGCGCGGCACGCACCCGGGTGAACCTCCTCGAACGGTTCCCCGACGTCGGCAACTACCGCCGCACCGTGGGCATCGTCGGCGCCTCCCGCATCGGACGCCGCGTCGTCGAACTGCTGCGCCCCTACGATCTGCGCGTCCTGGTCCACGACCCGTACCTGGACGAGGCCGGCGCCCGGACCCTGGGCGTGGAGCGCTACGACCTCGACGCCCTGGCGGCGGAGAGCGACGTCGTCAGCATCCACGCCCCCGAACTGCCGTCGACCCGGCACCTGTTCGACGCCGGGCGGCTGGCCCTGATGCCGGACGGAGCGACCCTCGTCAACACCGCGCGCGGCTCCCTCGTGGACACCGACGCGCTGGTCAAGGAACTGGCCGCCGGACGTCTGAACGCCGTGCTCGACCACACGGAACCCGAAGTCCTGCCCGCCGACTCACCCCTCTACGACCTGCCGAACGTCCTGCTCACCCCGCACATCGCCGGTTCCCAGGGCGGCGAACTCCACCGGCTCGCGGACGCCGCCGTAGACGAGCTCGAACGCTACGCGCACGGCCTGCCGTTCGCCCACGCGGTGGACCCCCGCACCCTGCACCAGCAGGCCTGACCCCGTACCCGTACCCACCCTCGTACCACCCCCGGGAGACCCGCCATGTCCCGTACCCGCCGGGTGCTCGTCGTCGGCATCGACGGAGTGCGCCTCGACACCCTGAACCGTGTGCCCACCCCGCACCTCGACGCGGTGGCCGACGCGGGCTTCCTGGCCCCGGTGGCCGTGGGGGAGGGCACGCCGACCATGTCCGGGCCGTGCTGGGCGACGATCCTGACGGGCGTCGGCGTCACCAAGCACGCCGTGTGGAGCAACGACTTCAGCGGCCACCGGCTCGGCGTCTTCCCGGACTTCACGACCCGCCTGGCCCGCCAGGACGGCCGCCGCACCTATGCGGCCGCCGCGTGGGAACCCCTGGTCACCGTCGCCGACGGCGGCCCGATGCTCCGCAGGCCCACGCGGCTCACCCACCACGCACCGGCCGCCGACACCCCCGCCGCCTGGGAGGAGGCCGACGCCTCGACCGTGCGCGACGCGGTGGGCGTCCTCACCCACGAGGACCCCGAGGCGTCCTTCGTCTACCTCGGCGCCCCCGACGAGACGGCCCACCACCTCGGCTGTGGCGACGCGTACGAGGCGTCGATCCAGGCGGCCGACCGCCGCCTGGGCGACCTCCTGACGGCGGTACGCGCACGCCCCTCGTACGAGGCCGAGGCCTGGACCGTCCTCGTCGTCACCGACCACGGACACCGGGACGAAGGCGGTCACGGCGGTGACAGCCCGGCCGAACGCACCGCGTGGCTGGCCTGCGCGGGCCCGGACATCACGGCCGGCGCCCGCCCCGCCCGCCAGGTCCGGCACGAGGACGTCGCCGCCCAGGTGTACGCGGCCCTGGACCGTACGCCGGACTCGCACTGGACGCTCGACGGCAGCCGGATACCCACCGTGGCGCGCGCCGTCCTCCTCGACATGGACGGCACCCTCGTCGACACCGAACCTCTCTGGCTGGAGGCGGCACGCACCGTGGCGGCGGCCCACGGCCACACCCTCACCGACGCGGAGGGCGCCGGAGTCCTCGGCCGCACCTGCGCCGACACGGCCGCCCTTCTCGTACGACTGTGGCCGGAGACCGCCGCCGGGCCGGAAGCCGCCAGGCTTGATGCCGTCGGGCCGGATGCCGGTGGGTCGGAAGTCGCCGGGCCGGAAGTCGCTTCGCTCGCGTCCGAGTTGGAGGACGCGTTCCTCGCATCCGTCGAAGCGGGCGTCCGACTCCGGCCCGGCGCCCGCGCACTGCTGGACCGGCTGGAGCGCGACGGCCTGCCCGCGGCGCTGGTGTCGGCCTCGCCGCGCCGGGTGGTGGACACGGTCCTGCGGAGGCTGGGCGGCGAGGTGTTCCGTACGACGGTGGCGGACGGCGAGAGCGACCGCTCGAAGCCGTTCCCCGACCCCTATCTCAAGGCGGCCGCGCGCCTGGGCCTCCCGCCCGAGGCCTGCCTCGCCGTCGAGGACAGCCCGACCGGGGTGGCCGCTGCCGAGGCCGCGGGCTGCCGGGTGCTGGCCGTGCCCTCGTCGGCGCCCATCACCCCCGGCCCGGGGCGGCAGGTCCGGCCGGATCTCACATTCCCGCTGCGGGAATGGTGGCCGGAGGAGCCCGTATGACCTGACGAGCGGGAAGACGCCGGGGCCGGCGGGCATCACGCCCGCCGGCCCCGGCGTCTTCCCGCTCGTCACGCGGCGTGCGCCCTCCCCGAGGGCAGCAGCGAGATCATCCGGGCCACCGTGCGGGCCATCGCGTCCCGTCCGTCCGCCAGATAGCGGCGCGGGTCCACGCCCCGGTCGTCCTGGGCCAGCCGTTCCCGTATCGCGCCGGTCATCGCGATGTTGAGCGCGGTGCCGATGTTGACCTTGCGGATCCCGCCCGCCACGGCGCGCGCCAGCTCCTCGTCGGAGGCCCCGGACGAACCGTGCAGCACCAGCGGAACCGGCACGGCCTCCCGCAGCCTGCCCAGCAACGCGTGGTCGATGACGGCGTCCCGCGATGTCATGGCGTGCGAGGTGCCGACCGCCACGGCCAGCGCGTCGACGCCGGTGGCCGCCACGAACGACCGCGCCTCGTCCGGATCCGTACGGGCCCCGGGCGCATGGGCGTCGAGCGTCGGCTCGCCGTTCTTGCCGCCGACCTGCCCGAGCTCGGCCTCCAGCCACAGACCCCGCTCGTGCGCCCATACGACGGCGGCGCGGGTGGCCGCCAGGTTCTCCGCGTACGGCAGCTTGGCGGCGTCGAACATCGCCGAACTGAAACCGCAGTCCGCCGCCCGGTGCAGCAGCTCGGTCGACTGCACATGGTCGAGGTGCAGGGATACGGGCACGGCGGCCTGGTCCGCCACCTCCGCCGCGGCGCGCGCGAGCGGACGCGGTCGGCCCCGGTGGTAGGCGACGGCGTTCTCGCTGATCTGCAGGATCACCGGCGACCCCGCGGCCTCCGCGCCCTCGGCGATGGCTTCCGCGTGTTCGAGGGTGATGACGTTGAACGCGGCGACCGCACGCTGCTGCGCGGCGGCCTCGGCGATCAGATCGCCGGTGGCGGCGATGGGCATGGCGACTCCGGGATGAGGGACCGTCGGCGGGGAGGGAGAAGGAGGGAGGGGAGGTAAAGGGAAGGGGAGACGGAGGGGGAGAGCGTGGGCTGTCAGGCCGTGGTGCTGAGGATGACCGAGCGGGTGAGGTGGCGGGGCCGGTCCGGGTCGAGACCGCGGGCGTTCGCGATGGCCAGGGCTAGACGCTGTACCCGCACCAGCTCCGCCAGCGGGTCGAGTCCGCCGGCCACCCAGCGGGCGCCGGTCGCGTGCACCTCGTCCATCAGCCCGGCCGGGGCCTCGCCGAGCATCCAGGTCGCGGTGGAGCGGGTGGAGATGCTGATCGGGCCGTGCCGGTACTCCATCGCCGGGTACGCCTCGGTCCAGGCGAGCGCCGCCTCGCGCATCTTCAGCGCCGCCTCGTTCGCGAGCCCCACACTCCAGCCCTGCCCCAGGAACGTGAACTGGCTGCACTCCACAAGACCGACGGGCAGCGGCTCGGCGAGCGCCACCTGGGCGTCCTCGACGACCGCGTCGGAGTGCAGGCCCAGATGGGCGCGGAGCAGGGTCAGGGCGGAGGTCGCGAAGCGGGTCTGCACGACGGACTTCTCGTCGGCGAACTCCAGCACGATCGTGTCGTCGGCCATCGCCGCCATCGGGGTGTCGGGGTCGCCGATGACCACCGTGCGGCGGGTCGTGTCACCGATTTTCCCGAGGAGTCCGAGCACCTCCGTCGTGGTGCCCGAGCGGCTCAGCGCCACGACCCGGTCGTAGGGGCGGCCGGCCGGGAACTCCGACGCGGCGAAGGCGTCGGTCTCGCCCTGGCCGCTGCCCTCCCGAAGAGCCGCGTAGGCCTGCGCCATGAAGTACGACGTACCGCAGCCGACCACGGCGATGCGCTCGCCGGCCGCCGGAAGCCGGTGGGCGAGCCCGTCCGCCATACCGGCGGCCACCTGCCAGCAGTCGGGCTGGCTTGCCAGCTCCTGAGCCACGTGCGTCATCTGTGCTCCCTGTTCCCGTCCCGGCGGATGATGCTCGAAGCTGCATATTAGGCAAGAGTTTCAAGCAATATCAAGCAGATGCGTGCAGGGTTCGTGCGCCCCGCGCGGCCTGCCCGCCCTCGACCGCACGACCTGCCCGCTTTCGACCGCTCGGCCGGTACGCCGCCGGCGACGGTGCTCCGGGCGTCGCTTCGCGGTCGCGCATTCGGCCCCGCGTAGGTGGGTAGGGTGGCTGCGCTTTACGAGTTCCGCGGAATGTACGAGGTAGGGGGATTGATCCATGGGTTCGCTGACGGGGAAGGTCGCCTTGGTCACCGGCGCCAGCCGCGGTATCGGCCGCGCGATCGCCCGGCGGCTCGCGCGCGACGGTGCGTTGGTCGCCGTTCATTACGGTGCGCGGGAAGAGGCGGCGCAGGAGGTGGTCGAGGAGATCCGGAAAGCGGGCGGACAGGCTTTCGCGGTGGGCGCCCTGCTGGGGGTGCGGGGAGACGCCGAAGCGCTGTACGAGGCGTTCGGCGCGGGAATGACCGACCGGGGCGAGGAACCGGTGCTGGACATTCTGGTCAACAACGCCGGTGTCAGCGGATCCGGGCGAATAGGCGACGCCTCACCGGAGGTCTTCGACCGGCTGTTCGCGGTGAACGTGAAAGCGCCGCTGTTCCTTATTCAGCAGGGTTTGACCTTGATGCGGGACGAAGGGCGGATCGTCAACATCTCGTCGGCCGCCGCACACCGGTCCTTTCCGGAGTCGGTGACCTATGCCATGACCAAGGGCGCGGTGGAGACGCTGACGCTTGCTGTGGCAAAGGAAGTGGCGGGGCGGGGCATAACGGCGAACACCGTGGTGCCCGGCTTCGTGGAGACGGACATGAACGCCCGGCGACGTGAGACGCCCGAGGCGGCGGCGGCCCTGGCCGCGCACTCGGTGTTCGGACGCATGGGCCAGCCGGCCGACATCGCCGACGTCGTGGCCTTCCTCGCCTCGGAGGACGCGCGCTGGGTCACCGGCCAGAGCATCGACGCCACGGGCGGCATCGGGCTCTGAGAGGCCCAGGGCGCGGTGCCGGGGCGGATCCGCCCCGGCACCGCACACATCCCTCGTATCCCTCACGCCCCCGCTTTCCCCGCGCCCCTCTGCGGTCCGCCCGTCGGTCATGAGCCCGAGAGCAGCGACTCCCACGCGGCGGCGGTGTCCGGGTGACGGGTCAACAGCGCCGCGCCCGGGGCCCGCGGACCATCCGCGGCGGGCGAGGCCCAGGCGCCGTCGCAGCCGAGCAGCTCCGCGACGGCGTCGAGTGTCCCCGGGTGGGCGAAGAGCAGGGCGGCGCCACGGCTCGCGCCGTCGGCCGCCTTCGCGGGGCCGGCGGCCGGCGCAGCCGCCTCCGGCGTCTCGTGCCACGGCGGCACCCACGTATCCAGCGTCGCGAGCCGGGCCGGGAAGATCCGCCCGGCCTCACGGATCAACAGCGGGGCCAGGTCCGCCGCTCCGGCGCGCAGCGTCGTGATCAGGGTCGGCAGCCACGGCAGCAGAACCGGATCCGGCAGCCGCCCGAACGCGTTGGACACGGCCTCCACCACCACGTCCGCCAACCCCGGCACCGGCACCAACGCGTGCACGAAACCGCTGAGATAGCGCGGATAGGCGGGCACCACCATCGGGTTCGCCAGCAGCTCGCCGCAGCGCTCCCGCAGCTCGGCCCGGGACAGGGCGCCGAGCTGCACCTGCGCCGCCCACAGGAGCGCCGTCCGCTCCGGGTCGGTGGGGCGCGACTGGGCGACGGCCAACTCCAGCTGGGCCCGGTCGCAGCCCAGGGACAGCGCCAGGCTCTCCATGCTGAACAGGAAGCCCAGCATCGCCGCCACCTGCCCCACGGTCGCGTCCTCGTCCGTGAACGCTGTCGGCAGCAAGGTGCAGTAGTGCGCATAGCCGGCCTTGACGAACGACTCCACCCACGGCGGCAGGACCGGCTCAGCGGTCCGGTAGTAGGCCAGCAGCCCCCGCACCCGGCGCAGCACCTCCGGGGCCCCGTCCACGGTGCGTTCGGCGGCGAGGACCTCCAGGGCCCGGTGGCCCAGCTCGTCGGCGAGTCGGCGGCTGCTGAGATACAGCGTCGCGTCCTCGACGGCGGCGAGGACGACCGCCGTCGTCGCCCGCGGACCGTACGCGTCGCGGCGCAGCCGCTGCTCCAGGACCTGCTCGATGCTCACGCCCTCGTAACCGAGCTCGATGAGCGCCCGCTGGTGGGTGCCCAGCGCCAGGTCCCACGACTCCTGGATCGAACGCTCGCCGAGCTTCCGCTCACCCATGATGGGCCGGGCCGCACCGTGCGGCATCAGCCGGCGGAGCATCCACAGCACATCGGAGCAGGCCCCGAGCTCGGGCTTGGAGTGCAGGTCCAGCAGCGCACGCTGCACACCACGCTGCTGGAGCTTCAACTCCAGCGGTGCGAGCCGGTCGTGCACATCGCGGGCCAGCGGCGGCAGCGCGTCGTAGCCGACCCGGCCGATCCGGTCGCCGCCCATCATGATCTCGACGAGACGGCGGACGTCCCGCCTCCCCGGCACCGAGTCCTTCTCGATGCAGGTGATCGCCGCGTCCTGGAAGTCGTACGGAGTGGGCTTGGCCCGGTCCCGCATCCCGGCGAGCAGGATCGACGTCTCGAACACCGCGATGGCGTCGGCGGTGGACGCCAGATAGCCACTGCGCCGTGCCGCGCGCACGATGTCGACCGACCAGCCCAGCAGTTCGGCCTCGTCGAGCGTGTCGAGGACCGGCGGCCGTCGCAGGAACCCGGAGAGCCGGTCCGTGGCGGCTTCCTGCGGGGGAGCGGGAACGGCTGCCGGGGCCTTCTTCGGCGCCACCGCCTTCTTCGAGACCCGCGGCTTCTTCGCACTATCCTGCCCGGCCAGCCGGTAGGGCTGCACCCGGGTGCGCTTGAGGTTCTTCGCCCACTGCGTCGCGGCGATCGACACCGACCCGGGGACCAGCCCGAACTGCGCCTCGATCGCCGCATGGCTGGACGGGATCAGCCCGTGCTGCCAGGTGGTCGCGGAGCGCGGGGAGATCAGAAACGACCCGCTGCCCGCCACCCCGAACTCCTCGACCCGGCTGGCCGCGTGGAAGGCGCCGCACACATACAGGCAGTCCTCCGGACCGGCCCCGCTCGACGCCAGATGCTCGCGGATCCTGGTCCACATGTACCGCTCGCGGTCCTCGTCCACGCGGACCCGGTCCCCGTCGCCGGGGGCGAGCCGCCGGAACAGGCTGCCGACGAGGAACATGACCTGGCGGTAGGCGTCGTGGTCGCTGTCGCCGAGCGGAACCTCGACGTACTGGTGCCACCACTCCGACCAGTGCCGCACCCTGCCGTGGCGCAGCAGATGCTCCTCCAGCTCCGCGAAGCGGGGCCGCAGGTCGCCGATCTCCACGCCGACCGCCTCGCCGTGCAGCGCCGCTTCGGGCTCCGGCGTCCCGGCCGCGGCACCGGGCTCCTCCTCGGGGGCGCGTTCGCCGTGGCGGCCGTCCCACTGGAAGACATGGTCCGACGACCGGTCGACGAGGACCAGCTCGACGCCCGGGGTGTCGAGGGCGTACGCGATGGCCTGGTACTCGGCGGACGCCTCGGTGATCGGGGCGACGACCGAGAGCGGGGCCCACTCGGCGGGGAACCCGTCGACCTCGCTCGCGAAGGCCTGGACCGCCACCGGCAGCCGGCAGTTGCGCAGCTCGTCGAGGAGCGGCGCCATGTCCTCGCACAGCTCCAGATAGACGACCTTGGGCTGCTTCTCGCGCAGCCGGCGGGCCATGGCGAGGGCGGAGGCGGGCGAATGGTGGCAGACCGGGAAGATCTCCAGCGGTTCGCGCACCGCCCGGTCGACGTCGTCGACCATGCCGAGGAGGATGCCCTCCAGGGCGTCGGGCCCGTCGGCGAAGGCGGTGGCGGCCTCGTGCAACTGCCCGCGCAGTGCGCTGAAGTGCGTCTCTCCGGGGCCGTTCGTGGAGGAGCCGCTCATGACAGGGTGGCGATCGTGTCGCGGCCGCCGTCCAGGAACTCCGGCCACGAGCCGCCCTCCTCCTGGCTCCGCGGCTCGACCACCCCGTGCAGGTACTTGTTGAAGATGGCGAGGTCCTCGGGGTCACGCCGGGCGAGGGAGCCGACGAGCGAGGCGGCGAGGGTGCGGGCGGTCAGCGTGGTCTCGCCGAAGAAGTTGCTGTGCAGGACGGCGTCCTCCAGCACGCCGATCTGCTCCGCCGTCGACAGCGCGGACTCCAGCTTCTCGTCGTCGCTGCCCGCCGCCGCGGCCGAGGCCCGCAGATCGGCGAAGCTCCGGAGCAGGATGTCGAGCAGCGTCGGCGGCACGTCCAGGTCGATCGCGTGGCGGCGCAGCAGTTCCTCGGTGCGGAAGCGGACGATCTCCGCCTCGCTCTTCCTGTTCGTCACCACCGGGATACGCACGAAGTTGAAGCGGCGCTTCAGCGCGGACGACAGGTCGTTGACGCCCCGGTCGCGGCTGTTGGCGGTCGCGATGATCGAGAAGCCCGGCTTGGCGAAGACGATGTTGTCGCCCGCGTCCGTGCCGTCGCCCTGCAGCTCGGGGACGGAGATGTACTTCTCCGAGAGGATCGAGATCAGCGCGTCCTGGACGTCGCTGGTGGAACGGGTCAGTTCCTCGAAGCGGCCGATGGCGCCCGTCTCCATCGCGGTCATGATCGGCGACGGGATCATCGACTCACGCGACTGGCCCTTGGCGATGACCATGGACACGTTCCACGCGTACTTGATGTGGTCCTCGGTCGTGCCGGCCGTACCCTGCACCACCAGCGTGGAGTTGCGGGAGATCGCGGCGGACAACAGCTCCGCCAACCAGCTCTTGCCGGTGCCGGGGTCTCCTATCAGGAGCAGACCGCGGTCGGAGGCGAGGGTGACGATCGAGCGCTCGACGAAGCTCCGGTCGCCGAACCACTTCTGGGAGATCTCCCGGTCCAGGCCGTCGGCGCGCTCGGACCCCAGAATGAACAGCCGGACCATCTTCGGGGACAGCCGCCAGGAGAACGGCTTGGGGCTGTCGTCGATCGACTCCAGCCAGTCGAGCTCCTCCGCGTACTTGGTCTCGGCGGGGGCGCGCAGCACATCGGACATGGAAAGGGCCTTTCTGAACAAGCGGGAAAGATGTCGAGGGGGAGGAGGCCGGCGGCGCCAGGCCCCCTGGGGCCTCAGGTGAGGAACGTCTTGAGTTCGTGCACGAGCTTGTCGATGTGTCCGGAGACCACGGGCGTGCCCAGAGCCTTGAACCGCTCCCGGAACCAGGGGTTGACCTCCTGCCGTCCGGAGCTGGTCACCGAGCCGACCGGGATGAACTTCGCCCCGGAGCGGTGAACGGCCTCGATGCCCTCGAACAGCGGCTGGGAGCGGTCGAACTCGTAGAAGTCCGAGATCCACACCATGACGGTGTTCTTCGGCTCGGCGATCTTCGGGCGGGCCATCGCCATCGCGACGGGGCCGTCATTCCCACCGCCGAGATTCGTGCGCAGCAGCACGTCGAACGGGTCGTGCACCCACGGAGTGAGATCGATCGAGCGGGTGTCGTAGGCGATGAGATGGACATCCACCTTCGGCAGCCCGGCGAATATGGAGGCCAGGATGGTGCAGTTCACCATCGAGTCGACCATCGAGCCGGACTGGTCCACCACGACGATCAGCCGCTGCGGTGTCGTCCTGCGGACGGTGTGCCGGTAGTAGAGGCGATCGACGTAGAGCCGCTCCTCCTCCGGACTCCAGTTGGTGAGGTTCTTCCAGATCGTGCGGTTCAGGTCGAGATTGCGGAAGACCCGCTTGGGCGGCACCGAACGGTCCAGCTCGCCGACGGTGGCCTTCTCCACCTGCGTACGCAGCACCTCGGCGACCTCGTCGACATACCGGCGGATGAGCGACTTGGCGTTGGCGAGGGCCACACCCGACAGATTGCCCTTGTCCCGCAGCAACTGCTCGATCAGCGACATGCTGGGCGTCAGCCGCGCGGCCAGCGCCGGATCGGCCAGCACCTCCCGCAGCCGCATGCGCCCCACGAGGTCCGCCTCGATCGCCGCCAACTCGGGCCCGAGGCCGCCGCCGTCCGGGCCCGCGCCCGCCGCCCGCCTGCCGCGGAGCCCACCGGGCCGACCGCCCTGCGCACGCCCCAGCCAGCCCGCGTCGGACTGCCAGCGCGCCAGCTGCTCGGCGGTCACCGCGCCGGAACCGGTCGCGAAGACATTGAGCAGCACCTTCGAGACCAGCGCCGCGCGCCGCACCTCCGCCGCCCGGTCACGGGCGCCGTCCGCACCGTCGTCCGGCGTCATCAGCCCGTCGAACTCGGCGGCCAGCTCCGGGTGGCGCTGCACGACCGAGTCGAGCGACGTCCCGGGGTCCAGCAGCGCGGACGGCAGCCCGATGTCCTCGACCACCCCGAGGCTCGCCGACTCCAGCGCGGGCTGCTCCTCACCGTCGAAGAGACGGGCCAGGAGCCGCCAGTACAGCACCTGACGGCGGTTGTCGTACGGGTCGGGCCCGGCCTGGGGCGGGGCTTCGGGGCCCGGCGGCCGCCGGGTGGGATCCTCGGTCATTTCCGCAACAGCCTTCCGGCGCGCTCGCGCAGCACGGCGACGGCGTCGGTGGCGGCCTTCTCCGCCCGGACACCGGCCTTGTCGGTGGTGCCGCCCGCCCACGCCCCGGCGTGCACGGCGACGGCCTTCTTCCGCACGGTCGCCTCGACCGCGAGCGGCTGGAGAAAGAACTCCCCGGCGTCCCAGCGCAGCAGCCCGACGCAGGCGCTGGAGGCGGCGACCGCCTCGGGCGTCAGCGGACCGGCGGTGGGCAGCCGGTCGGCGTCGACGGCCAGGAGCCGGCCCGCCAGATCGAACGCGAGGCGGCCCTCCTCGTTCCGCGCGGTGTACCCCTCCAGCAGCACCGGCACGGCGATCCGGACGGGATGCCGGTCCAGCGGGGCAGTGCGGGCGGCCGTCGCCGCGGACAGCATCACCCGGGCAGTGGCGAAGGCGTCGGCGGGCTCACCCGTACGGGCCCGCCCGTCGTCCCAGACCAGATCCCCCTCGGCGGTCATCGGCATGGCCTCCAGCTCCATCGAGCGGCCCTCGCTCACGGCCCCGAGCAGAGACAGACGAGGACGCAACAGCTGCCACAGGCCCGCCCCGACGACCGTGTCGGGCTTGGGCGCTGAGACCCCGGCGCGCACCAGACGCGGCGCCCCGCCGTCCGCGGGCTCGAACACGGCGTGGACCTGCGCCTGCACGGCCGTCGCGTGCTCCTGCACATCGACGCCGAGCGGCAACAGCCGACCGGTCACCGGGACGACGGACGGCTCCCCGGCGGCGCCGGGCACCGTCAACAGCAGGGCGCGCGACCACAGATCGGCCCACCGGCGCACCGGCACGCGCTCCAGCGCCGCCCCCGGGCAGGACGCGGCGAGCTCGGCGGCGAACCCGTCCAGCAGCGTCGCCCGACGACGCAGGCCCGGTTCGGGCAGCATCGCGGAAACGACCGGCGCGGCCCCGGCGATGAGCTCGTGGTCGATGCCCCGCCAGCCGCCGCGCGCCAGATCGCACAGCCAACTGCGGGCCGCCGCGATGAGGTTGGAACCCTGCTCCGGCTCGGCGGACACCGTGCCGGAGCCCTCCGCCCGCTCCTCCTCGGCGGTGGGCCTGCCGACGGCTTCGTCGATCCGGTGCGTCAAGGCGTCGTGCACGGAGCCGAGCAGCGCGCCGCGGGCGGCGGCGAGCGCCACGAAGTGGTCCTCCCCGGCGGCCCCGCCCGTCGCCCTGTCGGCGGCCTCCGAAACCCGCG
This sequence comes from Streptomyces sp. SID14515, assembly GCF_010548505.1. Taxonomy (NCBI): domain Bacteria; kingdom Bacillati; phylum Actinomycetota; class Actinomycetes; order Kitasatosporales; family Streptomycetaceae; genus Streptomyces; species Streptomyces sp. SID14515. The sequence goes on from NZ_JAAGMH010000065.1 coordinate 224,118, forward strand.
CGGCCAGCGGGGTCCCGGCGACGGCCCCGGCGAGCCCGGCGACCGCGGCCGCCTGGGCGGGCCCCGGCCGCAGCAGCCCGGCCACCAGCGCTTCGTCGAAGGCGTCCACGGCGGCGAGCGCCTCGTCGAGCCCGTCGACCGGATCGGACAGCAGATCGCCGCGCATCACGCCACCGCCCGGGTCGGCGGGAACCACTGCATCTCGGGCAACGGTGCGGTGACCGGGGCCAGTTCGAGATAGGCCAGGTGCCGGAGGAACCGGCTGAAGACCTGTGCGGCCGCCGAGGAGTCGCCCAGCACCGGCCGGGTGGCGGTCATGGCGGCGGTGAGGGACTGCGCGTCGGGCTCCCCGTCCGGGGTGTCCACCGCGAGGTAGCGGGCGACGCGCTCCGCACCGTACTGCAGCACCGCCTCGCCGACGAGCGCCTGGATGTGCTTGCAGAACATGCCGCGCGCACCGCCGCAGGGCCGGTTGTTGTTGGTGCTGCACGCGAACGCGTACGTCCGGGCCGCCACGGACGACACGTACACCCGCCCGATGTCCGATCCGCTGGAGACGACGCCCTGCAACCGCCCGTCGGCCAGTTCGACGAACGGCACCTTGGCCAGCTTCCGCGGCCGCGCGGGCGGCACCACCCGCGCGGTACTCGACTTCTCCCAGACCGACAACGCGCCAACTCCCATGCATGCGAAAGGGGACGTCCACGCCATCGCGGCGGGACAAGAACGAACTTAATCCCGACCACTGACAACGCCCCGGCGCCCGGCACGAGGAACGGTCATGACCTCCAGGGGCGCCGCGCGAGCATGTCCACGTCGATGGTGCGGGTGAGGAGGTGAAGCGGTGCGGCACGGATGCCGGACGCCTCCGCCGCCTCCCAGTAGGCCAGTCCGGTGGCCGCGTCGACCGGACCGTGGACGAGCGGCACCTCGGCCCCCGAGGCCTGGAGCAAGGACTCCAGCCGGCAGGACGCGATGCTGTCCGGCACCATCGGCCGCGCGAGGTACCCGGCCACCGCGGCGGCCGGCAGACCCTCGGCCACCAGCCGTTCCGTGGGACCGGCACGCAACAGCCCACCGCCGACGACCAGGACGTCCTGCTCTCGCTCCATCCGGCCGATGGCGCGCGCCGTGTCGAAGCAGTGCGGGAACGAGTCGTCGACCACCGTCGTACCCGGTGCCAGCCGGTCGACGTCCAGGAGCGTGCCGCCCCCGCTGACCGCCGCGACGATCAGCCGGGCCCCGTACACGGCATCGGGCAGCCCCTGGTGCGACTCGACCACCTCCACGGACTCGGCCAGGCGGCGTGCCAGGAGGCTGTCGGCCAGCTCCTTCAGACGTGGCCCGCTGCCCGGTACGTCACAGAGCAGCAGCCGGGCGGGCGGCCGGTGGGCCCGGGTGAGCAACAACTCCAGCGAGGAGGAGCCGATCGAGCCGAGCCCCACGAACGCGACGGTGAGAGAGCCCAGTTCCTGCCCCGTCGCCTCGAGAGCGGCGTGCACGGTCCTGACGACGGACACGACGGTCGCCGCGTGACCCGTGGTGACGGCGGGGGCGACCGGGGCGACGGGACCGGTGGTGACGGCATGTCCGGTGGCGACGGCGCGGGCGGTTCCTGTGGTGCCGACGGCCCGCAGGACATCGAAGCCGTAACCGGTGAGCGAGGGGATCATGCCCGCCAGGGACACGGCCCGCGCCCCGAGCGACGAGGCGAACTCCACACCCCGTGCGGTGTGCCCGAGCAGGTCGTCGCCGGGGGCGAGTTCGTCCGCGAACAGCGGGACGCACACGAAGCCCGAACGGCCCAGCGGCGTCCGCAGCGTCTCCAGGAGCCGTGGCCGACCGCCGGGGAACAGCAGGCTCCGCAACTCCTCGCGCGGCAGCGCCCCCTCCGGCAGACCCGCCAGGCGGGCGAGGTCGGCCGGGGACGGCAGATAGCCGACGAGCGCGGCGTCCATCCGCCGGTCCCGGCCGGAGCCGCCCGGCCGGTCGAGGCGGCCGGGACCGGGCACGGCCGAGCCCGCAGCCTCCGCCAGACCCTCGCGCACCGAGTCCGCGAACGCTGCCAGCCCCTTTGGCGTGAACGCCCTCGCCGCAGCGCGGACCGTGACCCGCAGCCGCCCGCCGTCCGGGGCGGCCGCCAGGAACACATCCGTGCCGGCCGGAGGAGGCGTATACGCGCTGTCGCCGTCCTCCCGGGTGACGCTCAGCGCCCCGCCGCTCTCCGGTCCCAGAGCGGAGAAATCCAGATAGGTGAAGAAGAACTGCGAGGCCAGAGGCAGCCCGTTGGGCAGCAGCGGCACAGCCCCCTCGTATGTCTGCGCCTCGACGGCCTCGGCCGCGACGCGCCGCACATCGTCCTCGAACCCCGCGTCGTCGGGCCGCCCGGACGCCGGACCGGCCGGCCGCAGTGGAACCGCCGTGGCGAAGGGCCCGAACACCCGGTGTGCGTCGGGCAGGGCGGGATCCCGGCCGCTCACCGCGAGACCGAGCACCAGGTCCGCCCGGCCGGTGGCGGCTACGAGCGCCCGGTAGTAGGCGGTGAGCACCGGGGCGTGGAGGGTGGAGCCGGTGCGTGCGGCGAGGCCGCGCAGCGCTGTCACCTGGTCGGCGTCGACCGTGAACCGATGGGTGTGGAAGAGCGGGTTCGCGGTGGCACCCGCAGGTGTGCCGCCGGTCGAAGTGGTGCTCCGACCGGCGGTCGAAGCGGCGGAGAGTGCGGGCGGCTGGTAGGCCGCGCCGAGTCGTGCCCACCGGTCCTCGCTGGTCGACCCGATGGAGTCCGCCCCGGCGACCGTCGCGGAGACGGTGTCCGTGCGCGCCGCGAGCTGGAGGGCGTGATCGCGGAAGGTGCTGCGCAGGGGGACCGGCGCCGGTTCCTCGCCGCGGGACAGGGCGTCGTACGCGGTCGTCAGTTCCCGTACCAGGAGCGCGGCGCTGTAACCGTCGCCGATGATGTGGTGGGCGTGTGCCACCAGGACGTGTTCGTCCGGGGCGACGGTGAGCACCCGCAGGCGCAGCAGGGGCCAGGCCCAGGGCTCGAAACGGCGGGCCCGTTCGGCGGTGACCCGTTCTTCCACCTGCTCCGGGTCGGTGAGGGTCTCGAAGTCGACCGGCAGCCGCAGCGAGGCCGGAAGCTCCTGCTGGACGGCCGGGCGCGCCCCGGCGGGAAAGACGGTGCGCAGCATCGGATGCCGCACGACGAGCAGGTCCACCGCGCTCTGGAAGCGGGCGGGGTCGAGAGGGCCGTGCAGCCGCAGTCGCGTGAGCCCGGACGAGGTCGCACCCGGTGCCATGGCCTCGGCCAGCAGGAAGCCCCGCTGGGTGGGCGTGAGGGGGAAGGGCGCCGGACTCACGGCCGGATCGGGGGCCGAGGAGCGGGTGGCGGCGGCCTCATCGTGTACCCGCGCCGACACGTTCACGTTCGCCGGCCTGTTCGCGTCGGCGTCGGCGTCGGGGGCGGCGTCCACCGCGCCCGCGAGGGCGGCGAGCGTACGGTGACGGTAGATCACGGTCGGCCGGGGGAGCGGCCCGCCCTGCTTCTCCAGCCGGGCGAACACCTCCAGCACGAGCAGGGAGTCGCCGCCGAGAGCGAAGAAGTCGTCCTCACGGCACACGTCGTCGACCCGGAGCAGGGCGGACCAGATGGCGGCCAGCCGGACCTCGGTCGGAGTGCGGGGCGGGGTACGGAGGTCGCCCTTACGCGTGCCGGTGCCGGTGTCCGTGCCCGACCCGGCAGAGGCGGACGCTTCCTCGTGGGGCTGGAGGGCAGTCAGCCCACGACGGTCGATCTTGCCCGTGCTCGTGAGCGGCATCCTGCCGACACGGGTGATCCGGGACGGAAGCATGTACGGCGGCAGTGACTCCGCCAGATGGAGCCGCAGCGCCACGGCGTCCGCCCGGGACGACCCGGGACCGGGGGTCACGAACGCGGTGAGGCGTCCGTCCTCGGCGACGACGACGGCGTGGGTGACGTCCGGATGGGTCTGGAGCACCGCCTCGATCTCGCCCGGCTCGACCCGGTTGCCCCGGATCTTCACCTGGTCGTCCAGCCGCCCGAGGAATTCCAGGGTGCCGTCCTCGGAACACCGCACCCGGTCGCCGCTGCGGTACCAGCGCCGCCCGCGCCGGACCGTGAACGCGGCCTCGGTCAGGGCGGGTTCGCCGAGGTAGCCCGGGGCCAGGCCGATTCCGGAGATGAGGAGTTCGCCGGCCTCGCCGGGCCGCCGGGGCTCCCCGTCGGGGCCGACGATCTCCACCTGCGTACCCGAGACCGGGCGGCCGATGGGGAGTCGCCGCACCTGGTCGCCGGGCCGGGCGCGGATGATGTGGCAGCTCGTGTTGATGGTCGCCTCGGTCGGGCCGTACAGGTTGGCGATGTGCTGACCGTCGCCGAAGAGGTCGAACCAGCGGCGTACGTGGGCGGGGGACAGGGCCTCGCCGCCGACGTGGATCCACCGGAGCGCGGACAGATCCGGACGCGGTGCGCCGGTCCGTACCCGTTCCTCGGACGCGGAGAGGAGTTGTTCCCAGAGCGTGGGGACGGAGCTCCAGACGGTGATCCGGCTCCGTTCGACGTGCGTCAGCAGCCGGTCGGGGTCGCGCAGCAGATCCCAGGCCACCGTGACCACGGCGGCGCCGACGAGCAGCGGGGCGAGGAGCTGACGGACGGAGGCGTCGAAGCAGGGTGACGCGGTCTGGGCGAGCCGGTCGTGTTCGTCGTACCCGAAGGCGCCGATCGCCCAGTCGAGGTAGTTCTCCATCGACCGGTGGGTGATGGGCACCGCCTTGGGCCGGCCGGTGGATCCGGAAGTGAAGATCACATAGGCGATCTCGTCCGCGTCGACCGGGCGGTCGGGTGCGAGGACCTCGCCCGGGGACCGGACGGAACGGGCGGCCGGGTCCACGCCGGAACGCCGCATTCCGTCGTACGGGAGCGGCGCGGACGCGTCGGCGGACACGAGCGTGACGTCGCCCAGCGTCTCCGCCACCGCCCGGGTGGCGGCGTGACAGAGCACCGTACGGGCTCCGGAGCGCGTGAGCTGGTCCACCAGCCGCGCGGTCGGGTGGCCGGCGTCCAGCGGAACCCAGCCCGCCCCGGCGCGCAGGGCCGCGACGACCGAGACGACGGTGTCGGCGCCGGGTTCGGTGAGCAGGCCGACGAGGCTTCCCGGGGTGACGCCGTGCGCCAGGAGCGAGACCGCGAGGGCGTGGGAGGCACGGTCGAGCTCGGCGTACGTCAGGGTGGCGTCGCCGGTGTCGACGGCGACCGCGTCCGGCGTGGCCCGGAACCGGTCGACCAGCCTGCGCACGACCGTCGCGGACCCGGAAGCGTTCGGGGCGTCGGGCCGAGGCCGGACGAGAGCGGCCAGTTCGTCGTGGAAGTCGCGGTCCAGGCGGGCGACCGTCGCCGGGTCGAAGAGCCGGACGGGGAAGTTCCACGAGAAGCGCAGGACCGTCTCGTCCTGCCAGCACAGCAGGCTCAGGCGGGTCGCGGCGGTGGCGGTGCCGGCAGCGGTCGGCCGCACGCTCACCGGACAACGCTCGTCCAGAGCGACGGGGAAGCGCGAGAAGCTGAAGCCTGCCGGGCTCACCGTCCGGGGTCCGGCCCCGGACGGGTCCGTCGGAAGCAGCCGGGCCAGGTCCAGGCCGGTGAGGCTCGCGTGCCGCTCGCTCTCCAGCCAGATCCCCGCCAGCCGCTCTGCCAGGGCCCCGACCGGCTCGTCCGGGTCCGTTCCGCACACCAGTGGGAGGGTGTCGGCGAGCGGGCCCACCAGGCCGTTCAGACCCGCCAGGCGGCCCTCCCGCCGGGCGCGTGCGACGTTCACCGCGATCTCCCGCTGCCCGCTCCACCGGGCCAGACAGCGCACGTGCACGGCGAGCAGCAGATGGAACAGGCTCACCCCGTGAGCCGCGGCCCGCTTCTCCAACGCGGTGGTCAGCTCCGCGTCGAGGGCACTCTGGTGCGTGGCCAGGGGAGCCGTGGGAAGAGCGGACGGATCGCCGTCGTACGGCAGGCGCAGCGGCTCGCCCCGGGAGGCCAGCCGCTCCGACCAGTACCGCCGGTCGACGGCGAGGGCCCGCGCGCCGTCCGTGGCGGACCGCTCGTCGGCGGCAGCGGTCGCGTACCGCGCGAAGTCGGTGCCGAGCGCGGGCAGCATCGGTGTGCTCCCGTGGGCGAGGGCGGTGTAGAGCGACCACAGCTCCCCGGCAAGGACGTTGAGGCTGTATCCGTCGCCGGCCGCATGGTGGATCACCAGCACCAGATGGGACAGCTCCGGGCTCTCCCGGGCGAGGACCGCGCGTACGGGAGGCTCGGCGGCGAGGTCGAACGGCCGGTTGCACAGGGCCGTTTCGAGCTCCTCGATACGCCCGGTGAGCTCGTGGACCTCGTACCAGGCGGAGAGCGCGGTGGGCGGCGCGACGTACTGCCGCGGCGTCGCCGAGCCGCCCCCGTCCACGGTGCTTCTGGCGCTCTCGGCGCCCCCGGTGCTCTCGATACGGATCCGCAGCATGGTGTGCCGATCGGCGAGCGCGGCGAGCGCCCGGCCCAAAAGCCGGGTGTCCAGGGGACCTCGGACGGTCTGGCGGACGTAACCGTGGGCCGGGACCTCCGGGTGGAGCAGGCTGCCTGCGTACAGGGCCCGTTGGACGGGAGTGAGCGGGAAGGGCACCCCGTCCGGAACAGGAGCGGCCACGGCAACAGGCCCAGGAGTCGGCACCGGATGCGAGGTCGGGGCGGGCGGTGCGTCGAGGTGCGCGGCCAGTTCGCCGACGGTCCGGTACTCGAAGAAGAGCGTGGCGGGCAAGGCCCTGCCCAGCTCCCGTTCGAGCTGCCTGACGAGGTCGACGGCGGCGAGCGAGTCGAGACCGAGGGTGAGGAACGGCTCGTCGTCGGGAATCCCGGCGGCGGGCACCTGCAACGCGGAGGCCAGCAGCCGACGGAGCAACGCGGCTGTACCGGCATCTGAACCGGAACCGGAACCGGTATCGGTGTGGGTTTCCGGCTCCCTTCCCGTTCCCTTGGGTTCCGCCGTCGTGGTCGGGGGCGCTACGGCCGCGGGTCGCGAGGGCGGCGTCAGGTCGGCGATCAGTAGCTGAGCCGCGTCGACGCCGCATGCCGTACGGAGCGCCGTCAGCGCGGCAGCGGGGGCGATGGGCCTGCCCCCGGTGCTCCGTACGGTGGTTGAGTCTCCTCCCGCCCCGGTGCCGAGGGCCGCCGCCATGCCCGTTCCGGCGCACGCGGCGAGATTCACCGACAACCAGGGCCGGCCCGCCTGTCGTTCCGACGCGGCGAACGCGTCGAGGAAGGCGTTGGCACCGGCGTAGTCGCCCAGCGCGCCCGCCAGGCCGGGCAGCACGGCGCTCACGGAGGAGAACACGACACGGACCGCCGGGTCGAGCCCGTGCCGGCGGAGGGCCAGCGAGAGCAGCAGACTGCCCCGGGTCTTGGCGGCCAGGGCGGCCGCCGTCTCCTCCGCGCGTCTGTTCCGCAGGGTGCCGGGCCGTACCACTCCCGCAGCGTGGAAGAGAGCGTCGAGGCGAGGCAGTCCGGCGAGGAGCGCGTCGATGTCGCGCTCCACCGAGACGTCCGCCACGCGGTAGTCGACGGTGGCGCCCAGGGCGCGCAGTTCCTCAGCCAGCCCCACGGGAAGCCGCGGGGAGCGCCCGGTCAGCACGAGGGTCGGGCGGCCCCGGCCGGCGAGGTCCCGGGCGAGCGCGGCGCCGATTCCACCGCCGCCCCCGGTGATGAGGAAGGTGCCGTCGGGCGGCAGCGGTGACCGGTGCGCGCCGGACGGTGCTGCGGCACCGGTCGTCAGCGGAGCGAAGCGGCGGGCGAGCCTGCGCCCCGCGCGCCAGGCGACGGAGGCGGCGCTGCCCGGAGTGCCGTCCGACGCCAGCTCGGCCAGTACGGCCGCCAGGCGCTGGGACGGGGTGTCCAGCGAACAGAGGTCGACGGCGACGGCCGAGGCACCCGGAGTCTCCTGCGGCAGCGCCAGCAGGAGCCCGCCGAGGACGGCGTGGGCCGGCCGAGGCCTCTCCCGTACGGTCCCCGTGGCGTGCACGTCCTCGGTCAGCACCAGCAGCCGGACCGCGCGCGACTCGTCGAACCGTGCGAGGGCCTCCTCGAAGGCGGCCAGCGCGACCTCCTGTGCCCGGCCGAGCGCGTTGGCGGTGTCCTGGTCGGGAGCGGGCCCGGCCACCAGGACCACGGCGCCCGGCGGCCCGTCGCCCGCTTCGTGCAGCCGGATGCCCTCGGCGACGAGCTGCGAGGCGAGCCGGTCGACGGACGCGGAGTCGGGTCCGGTCAGCAGCACCGAACGCCCGGCCCCCGCCGCCCTTCCGGGCAGGGCGGCGTCCGCCCACCGGACCCGGTGCAGCAGAGGGCTGTCGGGCGGATCGGCCCAGTACCGGGAGCGCTGGAAGGGATAGGTGGGCAGCGGAATCCGGTGGTGCTCCGCGTCGAGCGCGGTCCGGTCCAGCGGTACGCCGTGCGACCACAGACGGCCGACGCTCTCCAGGAGCGCCCTGCTGCCGCCGTGCCCGTCACCGGGTACACCGGGCGGCTGTTCTTCCGCGTCCGTCGCGTCCGTCGCGTCCGTCGCGTCCGTCGCGTCCGTCGCGTCCGTCGCGTCCGTCGGGTCCGTGCGGCCATCGGAACGTCCGGGCAGCGCGCACATCACGGTCGTCACGCCACCGGAGCCCTCGGACGCATCGGACGCACCGGTCACCCCCGCCGCGTACGCTCCCGTCGCCGCCCGGACCGCACCCGACAGGGTCGCGCCATGGCCGACCTCCACGAACGTGTCGTACCCCTCCCGGGCCAGACGTTCCACGGCCGCCCCGAACAGCACCGGGCGCTGGGCGTGTTCGCGCAGGTACTCCGGGCCGAGGACCGGCTGCCACTCGGCGGTGACGGTGCTCATGAGGGCGACGGACGGGGCCTGCGGGTTCAGCGCACGGGCCGCGTCGGCGAGCCGGTCGGCGATCGGCCGCATCAGCGGTGAGTGGAAGGCCCGGGAGACCCGCAGGCGACGGGTGGGGACGCCTTGGGCTTCGAGGTCGAGGGCGGCGCGCTGCACGGCGGGGACGGTCCCGGAGAGGACCTGGAGCCCGGGACCGTTGTACGCGGCCACGGCGAGGGCCCCGTCGGCCGCCGCCACCGCCGCGGCGACCGCGTCCTCGCCCCCGCGGACGGCGATCATGGCGCCCGGCTCGGTGAACGCGCCCATGAGACGGCCGCGTTCGGCCGCGAACCGTACCGCCTCCCGAAGGGTCAGCACCCCGCTGACACAGGCCGCGGTGATCTCCCCGACGCTGTGCCCCGCGACCGCGTCGGGCGCCACACCCCAGGTACGCAGCTGGCGGGCGAGCGCCACCCCGGAGGCGACGAGGAGCGGCTGCGCCACCTCCGTCGCGGCCTGCGCGGCGGGATCCACCTCCGGATCCAGCGCCCAGTCCAGCAGGGGCCGGCCGCACACCGGACCGAGGAGCGCGGACGCCTCGTCGAACGTGTCCCGGAACACCGAAGCCGTCCGGTACAGCGCCCGGTCCCGGCCGGGGAACTGCGTTCCCTGCCCGGGAAACAGGAAGACCACGCGCGGCCGCGACCGGACGACGCCCCCGACCTGCCCACCCGCTTCACCCGTCCCGGCGGTTCCGGTGGCGGCGATGGCGGCGAGCCGTTCCCGCAGATCACCGTCCGCGACGACGGAGAGCCGGTGCGGCCCCTCGTCCCGGGACGTGCTCGCGGTCCGGCAGACGTCGCCCTCACGCAGCTGCGGCCGGCTTTCCAGGTGCGCTGCGAGCTGGGCCACCGCGTCCCGCAGCCCGCCCGCACTGCGCGCCGACAGGGTCAGCAAGTGAGGCCCTTCAACCGCGACTTCACGCGGAGCACCCGACGAAGACGGCGACGACGGCGGCAGCGATGCCGACAGCGGAGGAGAGGGCGGAGCCTGTTCGAGGACGGCGTGGGCGTTGGTGCCGCCGAAGCCGAACGCGTTGATCCCCGCGACGAGAGGCCCGGTGGACGTCCACTCCCGGGCCTCGGCCACCACGGTGAAACCGGCGGGAGCGAGGTCCGGCGAGGCCGGGGTGCAGTGCAGCGACGGCGGCAGCCTGTGGTGGCCCAGGGCCAGCACGACCTTCACCAGCGCGGGCAGCGCGGCGGCGTTCAGCAGATGCCCGATGTTCGTCTTCACCGAACCGAGCAACCGCGGTTCGCCGTCGGGCCGTACGGGAAACGCGTGGGCCAGCGACCGCAGCTCGATCGGGTCCCCCACGGCCGTGCCGGTCCCGTGGGCCTCCACATAGGTCACCGATGCGGGATCGACGCCCGACGCTTCGTACGCCCGGGTGATGGCTTCGCGCTGCCGCAACGGATTCGGCGCCATGAGGCTCATCGACCGGCCGTCGTTGTTGACGGCCGTGCCCCGGACCACCGCGAGTACCGGATCGTCCGCGAGACGCGCCGCGTCCAGGCGCGTCAGGACGACGGCCGCGCCTCCCTCGCCGGGCACGAAGCCGTCGGCGTCGGTGCTGAAGGCGCGGCTGCGCCCGGTGGGGGACAGCGCCCCCGCCTCTTCCAGCAGCCGGTGCGGGGCGGACGTCAGGTGGAGGTTGACGCCGCCGACCACGGCCAGGTCGCACTCGCCGTCCAGGAGGCTGCGCCGGGCCAGATGCAGGGCCACCAGCCCCGACGAGCAGGCGGTGTCCACGGCGAGTGCGGGACCGTCGAGGTCGAGGCTCTGGGAGACACGGGCGGCGATGAGCGAGGGCAGATTCCCGGTGAGCGCGGTGGGCGGCGGAGAGCCGTCGGCGGAGGCGCGGTCCAGGACCTCGCGGTAGCCGCTGTCCCCGACCGCCGCGAACACACCGATCCTGCGCCCGCGCCGACGGGGCCCCGCGTATCCGGCGCGTTCGAGGGCCTCGTGCGCGAGTTCGAGGAAGAGCCGCGCCTGCGGGTCGAGGGCGCGGGCCTCGTCCTCGCCGATGCCGAAGTAGCCGGCGTCGAAAGCGGCTGGATCGTCCAACAGGGCCGCCCAACGCTTCCGAGGGGCGCTCGGCCGTATCCCTGGACGATCGTGGCCGTCGTTCCAACGTTCCTGCGGTACGGGGGTGACGGCGTCGTGCCCGTCGACGAGCAGGTCCCAGAAGGCCTCGGGGGTGTCGGCGCCGGGGAACCGACACGCCATTCCGATGACGGCCGCAGCGGTAGTGGCCGGGGCGCTGACGGCCTGGGCGGGGCCGGTCGCGTCTGCCCCGAACGCCTCTCCGGCCGGCGGCACGGCGCTCCCCACGGTCTCCGATGCCGACGACGGCGGACCGTCCTCCGGTCCGGACGACGGCGAACCGGGGACGACCGTCAGAAGGTGGCCGGCCAAGGCGGCCACCGTGCCGTGGTCACGGATGACCGCAGGCGGCAGCGTCACACCGAACGCGTCCTCCAGCGCCACCAGCACCTCCATGGCCTTGAGCGACGTTCCCCCGAGGCTCCCGAACGGCTCGTGCGCCCCGATCGACTCGGCGGACCGGCCCAATATCCGCGCCCACACCTCCCGCACGACCTCGACGGTCCCTGCCGCCGACCGCGGCTCCGCCGACGACCGGGGCTCCGACGCCGCCCGGACGGCCGCTTTCGCCCTGTCGGAAGCGGCAGGCGTGGGATCGCCTCCGCCTCCCGGCCCCGGCTCGCCCGCCGCGTACTCGCCGACCCCGCGCCCGCCCGCCGCGTACGCGCCCATCCCTCGCTCGCCCGCCTCGAAGCGCTCCCGCAGCCGCCGGCGCTGCAGCTTGCCGCTCGTCGTACGGGGGAACGCCCCGGGCGGCAGGGCCAGCACGCGCACATCGTCGTGGAACAGCGCCTCGCGCACCCGGGCCGCGACGCGTTCGAGCACCTCCGCCGCGTCGCGCGGGGGCCGCGCCCAGGGGATGAACACCACGACGCGTTCGGCTCCGGTGACCGGGTCGGTCGAACCGATCACCGCCGGGGCGCCGGAGGGCAGCCCGGGCGTCGCCGCCGCGACCGCCTCCAGGTCCATGGCGTGGAACGTACGGCCGTTGAGGAACAGCACATCCTTGTGCCGGCCCGTGACGCACAGCCGCCCGTCCCGCAGGAACCCGAGATCACCGGTGCGGAGCCACCCGTCGGCGAACACCTCCGCGCTCACGCCGGGCAGACGGTGGTAGCCACGGGCCAGTTGAGGACCGCTCACCATGATGTGACCGACCCGCCGGTCCCCGAGGACGGCGCCCGCGTCGTCGACGATGCGTACGGCGCAGCCGGACACCGGCAGCCCGACGTCCATCAACTCGACGGCTTCCGCGCCCGGTTCGGCATCCACCGCCACCCCACCGCTCAACGAGGCCCGGTCCAGGACCAGCGGCACGGCCACCTCTCCCGGCGGCGGGAAGGTCACCGCCAGCGTCGCCTCCGCCAGGCCGTAGACGGGCTGCGCCGCCGCCGGGTCCAGCCCCGCGGGCCGCGTCTTGAGGGCGAAGGCGCGCCACACCGCGGGCGCGATCGGCTCCGCCCCGACGAGAACCAGCCGTACGGCGGAGAGGTCCAGCCGGGCCAGGACCTCGTCGGGAACACGGCGTACGGCCAACGCCAGGGCGAAGTTGGCCGCGGACAGCACCGTGGCCCGGTGCCGGGCCGCCACCTCGAACCACACCCGGGGCCGCTTGGCGAACGTCAGCGGACCGATCTTGACCTGCCTGGCCCCGGCGGCCAGGGGAGCGAGATGGGTGCCGATGAGCCCCATGTCGTGGAAGTACGGCATCCAGCTGACCACCACGTCGTCGGCGCCCAGCGCCGAGGCGGCCCGTATCTGCTCCAGATTGGCCAGCACCGCGGCGTGCGTCACCTCCACGCCCTTGGGCGCACCGGTGCTCCCCGAGGAGAACTGCACGAAGGCGACGTCCTCGGGCCCGGCGGCGACAGGTTCCCGCAGTACCGGCCCCTCCCGCAGGGCATCGAGGGCCAGGGCGCGTACACCGCCGGGGAGTTCACCCGTCAACGGCGCGGTCGAGGCGTCCACGACGACGGGCGGCCGCCCCAGGTGCTCCCAGACCGGCACCACCCTCCGGGCGTCCGGAGCCAGCGGAACCGGCACCAGACCGGCCGCCACCGCACCCCAGAACATCGGCTGGAAGTCCTCGCTGCGGTCGGCCAGCAACGGCACACAGGTCCCCGGCGCCACCCCCGCCGCCCGGAATCCACCGGCCACGCGCAAGGAGTCGTCCAAGAGCTCGCGCAGCGTGACGGTCAGCTCGCCGCCGTCGCCACGCACATGAACGACGACCTGCCCGGGAACCTCACGGACCGCGTCCAGCAGTACATCCAGCAGCGTCATTCGGTGCTCCACCGGTCGATCGGTCCGTTCTCCGAAGAATGATCTTAAAAACGCACAGGCCGCGAGGAATCAACCGGCGGGAGGAGACGGCCTGCACCCTGGGAGTGACGTGACGGCAGCCTGACCGAAGCCTGAAGGAAGGCGTTCGGCGCAGGGCCGGGCCCGGCGGTCGCTAGCGTGGCCGCCGTGAAGGTGGGCACCGAGGAAACCAGGCTGATCGTCCTACGAGGCAACAGCGCGTCGGGGAAGTCGAGCGTCGCGGCCGGTCTCCGCGACAGGTTCGGCCGCGGACTGGCCGTGGTCGGCCAGGACAACCTGCGCCGCACCGTACTGCGCGAACGCGACCGGCCGGGGGCGGCGAACATCGGCCTGATCGACCTGACGGCCCGCTACGCCCTGGACGCCGGCTACCACGTGGTGGTCGAGGGCATCCTCTACGCCGACCACTACGGTGACATGCTCGCCCGGCTGCGCGCCGACCACCGGGGCCCGACCCACGGGTACTACCTGGACGTGCCGTTCGCCGAGACCGTGGCCCGGCACGCCACCAAACCGATCGCCGACGAGGTCGACACGGACCAGCTGCGGGACTGGTACCGCCCCCGCGATGTACTGCCCGACGGCGTCGAGACCGCGATCGGACCCGACAGTGTCCTGGCCGGGACCGTCGACCGCATCATGCTCGACACCGGCCTGTCCCGGCTGCCGCCGATCGACCGCTGACGCGCCGGAGCCAGGCCGACGGAGAGCCCTGCCAAACGGAAAGAGAGACCGAAGGAGAGACCGACCTGCCCGGCCGGGCGGGGGCCGGTCCGGGCAGGTGACACAACGGTGCGCGCTCGGCTACGCGTCGGCCGGCGCGGCCTGCTGCACGACCTCGAAGGACCACACCGAGGAGCTGCTGGAGGCCGGCTTCGGGCGGTCGCCGCCGCCCTCGCCGCCGCCCTGGTGGGCCGCCTTCATCGGGCCCTCCATCCATGCCTGGAACGACTCCTCGTCACGCCACCGCGTGTACACCAGGTAGTCGTCGGTCCCTTCGACGGGACGGAGAAGCTCGAACCATTCGAAGCCGTCGGAGTTCTCGACGGCACCGGCCCGGGACGCGAAGCGCTTCTCGAGGGTTTCCCGCTGTTCGGCGGGAACGGTCAGCACATTGATCTTGACTACGCTCATGGCCCCATCCTGCCGTACGATCGTCCGGGCGCCGACGCCCCAGGGTGGACGAACACGCCTTCGCCGACCACCACCGAGCTGCGACGATGCCTCCCTGACCGCGCGAGATCCGCACGGACCACATCCGTTTCCGACTCTTCCGGCTCTTCCGACAGCCCGGGATCACTCACCCGCCCTGGGCCGTCGCGGGCAGCTCCACCGTGACGCGGAGCCCGCCGCCGGTGCGCGGGGTGAGGGTGAGCGTCCCGTCGTGCGCGCGGGTGATGGTCTCCACGATGGCCAGACCGAGACCGACGCCCGCGTGGTGGGTGCGCAGCCGTTCCGCGCCGCGCTGGAACGGTTCGGTCAGCGTCGAGGCCACCTCAGGTGTGAGCCGCGCACCGGTGTTCTCGACCGTGAGCTCCACGGTCTCGGGGTGGACGCTCGTCGTGACCCGGACGGTGCCCCGGTCCGGCAGGTTGTGGACGATCGCGTTGTGCAGGAGGTTCGTGGTCAGCTGCAGCAGGAGTGTCGGCGAGCCGATCGTGGGGGCGATGTCGCCGTGCGTCTCGACGGTGACGCCACGCTCTTCCGCGAGGGGCAGAAGGGTCTCGGCGGCCTCCTCCGCCAGGAGCGACAGGTCGACGCGTTCCCGGGGGAAGGAGCGCCGGTCGGCGCGGCTGAGCAGGAGCAGCGCCTCGGTGAGGTCGATCGCCCGGCCGTTGACGGCGTGGAGGCGGTCGATGATCTCGCCGGTGTCGCGGTCCGGATCGGCACGGGCCACTTCGAGAAGCGTCTTCGAGACCGCGAGGGGCGTGCGCAGCTCATGGGAGGCGTTGGCCGCGAATCTCTTCTGCTCGGCGACATGCGCTTCGAGCCGGGCGAGCATCGTGTCGAAGGCGTCGGCGAGTTCCCGGAACTCGTCCTTGCGGCCCGGCAGCCGGATCCGGTGGGAGAGTGATCCGTGCGTGGCCGTACGGGTGGCCTCGGTGATACGGGTCAGAGGGGCGAGCATGCGGCCGGCCAGGAACCATCCTCCCAGGAGCCCGAAGACCAGCAGGATCGCCAGCACGGTGGCTGCCGCCGGGGCGAAGGTGTACGCGAGCAGTTGACGATTGGGGTTCTGGTGGAGCATGCGCTGGTTCCAGTCGTCGGGCACGTACTCCAGGAGGTACACCCACACCGCTGTGAGCAGCAGGACGCCCGCGACCATCAGGAACCCGGCGTAGCTGAGGGTCAGCTTGAGGCGGACGCTCAGCCCTCGCCGCCTAGCCACGGTCCCCTCCGTCGCCGCGTTCGGATCCGGCTCCGGCCGCCGCGTCGATGCGGTAGCCGACGCCGGGCACGGTCGCGATGACCCCGGGCTCTCCGAGGCGTTTGCGCAGGGCCGACACGGTGATACGCACGGCGTTGGTGAACGGATCGGCGTTCTCGTCCCAGGCGCGTTCGAGGAGTTCCTCGGCGCTGACGACACCGCCTTCGGCGGCGATCAGGACTTCCAGCACGGCGAACTGCTTCCGGGTCAGCGCGACGTACCGGCCGTGCCGGTACACCTCCCTGCGGAACGGGTCGAGCCGCAGACCCGCGATCTCCCGCACGGGAGGCCTGCTGTGGGCGCGTCTGCGGTCGAGCGCCCGGAGCCGGAGCGCGAGTTCCCGGAGTTCGAAGGGTTTCGTGAGGTAGTCGTCGGCTCCGAGTTCGAACCCGGAGGCCTTGTCGTCGAGCCGGTCGGCGGCGGTGAGCATGAGGATCGGCGTACCGCTGCCGGAGGCGACGATGTGCCGGGCGATCTCGTCGCCGGAAGGGCCGGGGACGTCACGGTCGAGGACGGCGATGTCGTAGGTGTTGACGCTCAGCATCTCCAGCGCGGTGTCGCCGTCGCCCGCGATGTCGGCCGCGATCGCTTCGAGGCGCAGACCATCGCGGATGGCCTCTGCCAGATAGGGCTCGTCCTCGACGATCAGCACACGCATGTCCTCGATGGTAGGAGTCGGCGTATATCGTCCGCGTATCGAAAAGCGCATACGCGCCGACAACTGGGCGTTGCCTTGACTGGCAGCATGACTCGACCCCCGCCGTCGGCGCGCACGCCGACCCACCGGATCCGCCGGCCCCTCGTCGTCGGCCTGGTGGCCGTCCTGGCCGCGGTCATCGTGGCCCTCGGCCACCCACTGCTGAAACCCTCCTCGGACTCGGCCACCCCGGGCCGGGAGTCCTCGGCTCTCCCACCGGCCCCGTCCCTCCCGGACCGGGCGCCCCCGGATTCCTCCGACCAGGAGCGCCGGGGCGCGCTCGACGCGACCGACGGCGTCGTACCCGACGGAGTGACGGTGCTCGACGACGAGGTTCCGGCCGTGGCCAACCTCGACGCGGATCTGCTCGCAGCACTGCGCCGGGCCGCGTCGGACGCCGCGGACGACGGAGTCGCGTTCACCGTCAACAGCGGCTGGCGTTCCCCGGAATACCAGAACCAGCTGCTCCGCAAGGCGGTATCGCAGTACGGCTCCGAGGCCGAGGCAGCCCGTTGGGTCGCCACCGCGACGACGTCTCCTCATGTGTCGGGAGACGCGGTCGACATCGGGCCCGACGAGGCGACGGCGTGGCTCGCCGAACACGGCGCCGCGTACGGGCTGTGCCGGATCTACCGGAACGAACCCTGGCATGTCGAACTGCGTACGGACGCGCCCGACCGAGGCTGTCCGCGCATGTACGCCGACCCCACACAGGACCCGAGGATGCGGCCGTGAGCGGCCGTGAGCGAGGACGGACGATGACGCAGGTGGACACAGTGAACACGCAGAACCCGGCGAGCACGCCGAATCCGGCGAACACGGCAGACGGGGTCGACGAGGCACCCGGGGCGGTCACAGCGGACCCGGCGAGTCCGGCGGAGACGTCGGGGGTCTGGAAGCGCGGCCGGGTGCTCGCGGCGTCGGCGCTGCTGCTGGGGCTGATCCTGCTGCTGCACGCGAGGATCCCGAACCGGATCGGGAACCTCGGCAGCCTGGTCGAGACCTTCCTGCCCTGGCTCGGCCTGCTCGTGCCCGTGCTGCTGACCGGGGCGGTGCTGCGCCGCTCCGCGTCAGCGGCCATCGCCCT
Organism: Streptomyces sp. SID14515; assembly: GCF_010548505.1. Taxonomy (NCBI): domain Bacteria; kingdom Bacillati; phylum Actinomycetota; class Actinomycetes; order Kitasatosporales; family Streptomycetaceae; genus Streptomyces; species Streptomyces sp. SID14515. Next base: position 241,724 of record NZ_JAAGMH010000065.1, read on the forward strand.
GCTCCTGCCGGTCGTGGCGTGGCTGAGCCTCTTCGGCGGCCTGCTCACCGACAAGGCCCGACCCGGCGGCGACCTCACGGTGGCCTCCCACAACGTCGGCGCGGAGAACGCCGACCCGGTCGGCACCGCCCGGGCCCTGGCCGGCTCCGGTGCGGACGTGCTGGCACTGGAGGAACTGGCCGTGCACGCGCGGGGGACGTATGAAAAGGAGCTGGCGAAGGCGTACCCGCACCACACGGTGCAGGGCACGGTCGGGCTGTGGAGCAGGTTCCCGTTGTCGGACACCCGGCCGGTCGACGTCAAGATGGACATCGGGCCGCTGGGGGACGCCAAGCCCGCCGAGGTCAAGCTGGTCTACAACCGAGGGCTGCGGACCACGGTGGCCACGGACCAGGGACCACTGGCGGTGTACGTGGCGCACCTGGGGTCCGTACGGGTGAACCCGAGGGCCGGGCTTTCGACGGGCCAGCGGGACGCCGGCGCACAGTCGCTGGGACAAGCGCTGGCAGCCGAACGGAACGAGCGGGTGGTGCTGCTCGGCGACCTGAACGGCACCCTGGACGACCGTGCGTACGACGGCATCACCTCGCAGATGGAATCGGCCCAGGAAGCGGCCGGCGACGGGTTCGGCTTCAGCTGGCCGGCCGGCTTCCCCATGGTGCGGATCGACCAGATCCTGGTGCGCGGCGTGGAGCCGAAGAGTTCGTGGGTGCTGCCCGCCACCGGCAGCGACCACCTGCCGGTGGCGGCCCGTATCAGCTGGTGAACGCCGAGGAGAGCTCCGGGCACGCCCTGGGCCGTCGCGGCGGACGCCGCCCGGCGTCCGAAACCCGCACGACCGGCGGCCCTACCGCTCGTTCCACGACCGGCGGTCACTCCCCGGGGCTCGCCCCGCACGACCGGCGGCCCTACCGCTCGGGCGCGCCCGTCGCCCCGGCGGGGAACTCCTCGATGCCGAGGACGCGCAGCAGGTCCAGCCGCTCACGGGTTCCGGCGTCCGCCGGGGTGAGGACGAGCAGCAGCTGACCGTGGTCGGGGGTGACCAGCGTTTCGCAGTCCATCACCAACCGGCCCACCCGAGGGTGCAGCAGGGTTTTGCGGTCGGCCCGCCGCACCGCCACCTCGTGCTCCGCCCAGAGCCGGCGGAACTCCTCGCTCGCCGCCCGCAGCCGGTCGACGAGCCCGGCGACCACGGGATCACCGGACCGGCGTCCTGCGGCGGCGCGCAGGTCGGCCACCAGCTGCCGGGCCTGGTGTTCATGCTCCTCGGGCGCGCCCGCCGCGCGGACGGCAGGGTCGGTGAACCAGCGGTACACCAGATAGCGCCGGTCGCCCGAGAAGCCGGTGTGGTCGCCCGCCAGCAGCAGCGACATCCGGTTCTGGGCGAGAACTTCGCCCAGGTCGGACACCACCATGGCCGGGGTGTCGCCGAGCAGATCCAGCATCCGGACCAGCCCGGCGCGGGCCAGGCCCGCCACCGAGTCGGCGGGCGGCGGCTGGTGACCGGCCAGATGGAACAGATGGTCCCGCTCGTCGTCGGTGAGGCGCAACGCCCTGGCCAGCGCGGTGAGCAACTGCGCAGAGGGCTGACTGCTGCGCCCCTGCTCCAGGCGTACGACGTAGTCCACCGACATCCCGGCGAGCATGGCCACCTCCTCCCGGCGCAGACCGGAGGTACGGCGGCGGGGACCGTCGGCGATGCCCACCTCCGCCGGGCGGATCGCCTCACGGCGCCTGCGCAGGAAGTCGGCCAGCTGATCACGTTCCATGCCCCCATGGTCCCGCGCGGCGGCAGACCGATCCAGGGAGCGCCGCTCCCATGATGAACGCTCCGCTCCCGCAGGGCGCGGCGCCGGCGCAGGGTGGGTGGCAGAACGACGACGAAGGAGCACGCCATGCAGACACGAACCCTCGGCGCCACCGGCCCCGCCGTCTCCGCGCTGGGCCTGGGCGCGATGGGCATGTCGGACGCCTACGGCCCGACCGACCGCGCGGAGTCCGTCGCGACCGTCCACGCCGCACTGGAGGCCGGCGTCACCCTGATCGACACCGGCGACTTCTACGCCATGGGCCACAACGAACTGCTGCTCGCCGAAGCGCTGCGCGGCCAGGACCGCGACAGCTACGCGCTGAGCGTCAAGTTCGGCGCGTTGCGCGGGCCGGGCCACGAGTTCAGCGGGCAGGACAGCCGCCCCGAGGCGGTGAAGAACTTCCTGGCCTACTCCCTGACCCGGCTGGGCACCGACCACATCGACGTCTACCGCCCGGCCCGGCTGGACCCTGCCGTGCCCATCGAGGAGACGGTGGGCGCGATCAAGGAGATGGTCGACGCCGGATACGTACGGCACATCGGCCTCTCCGAGGTGGACGCCGCGACGATCCGCCGGGCGCACGCCGTGCACCCGATCGCCGACCTTCAGATCGAGTACTCGCTGATCTCCCGCGCCGTCGAGGCGGACGTCCTGCCCACGCTGCGGGAGCTCGGCATCGGTCTCACCGCGTACGGAGTCCTGGGCCGCGGCCTGATCTCCGGCCACTGGTCCACCGCCCGCTCCGCCCCCGGCGACAGCCGCGGCTTCGGACCGCGTTTCTCCAGCGGGAACGTGGAGCACAACCTCGCTCTCGTGGACGCCCTGCGCCGGGTCGCCGAGGCCAAGGGGTGCACCGTCGCCCAGCTGGTCATCGCCTGGGTGGCCGCACAGGGCCAGGACATCGTGCCGCTCGTCGGCGCCCGCACCCGCGAACGGCTGACCGAGGCGCTGCCCGCACTGGACCTGGAGCTCACCGCGGACGACCTCGCCGAGATCGAGAAGGCGGTTCCGCCGGGCTCGGCACGCGGCGACCGCTATCCGTCCGCGTTCATGGCGGGCCTCGGCGTGGGCAACTGAACGAGCCCCCGCAGACCGGGCCGTGGTGTCAGCCCACTGCGTGTCAGGCCCGCGCGTGTCAGCCCCGTGCGACGGCCTGCCGGTTCGAGAGGACGATCCGCCGCCGGGGCAGGTCCACGTCCATGATCCTGACCGGCAGGGCGTCGCCGGCCCGGAGCGCGATCTCCGGGCCGGCTAGGTGTTCGTCCGCCAGCTCGGCGATGTGCACCAGCCCCTCGAACCCGTCCTCCGCATCCTCGACGCGTACGAACACACCGAAGGGCACGACCCTGGTCACCGGGCCGACGAGCGTCCGGCCGATCTGCCCGGTCAGCAGCCGCATCGGATCTTCGTGCAGGGACTTGAGGGACAGCGACACACGCTCGGGCAGGAACTCGACACCGAGAATCTCGGCGACGATCTCCTCGCCGACGGAGACGACATCGGACGGGTGCTCGAAGCGTCGCCACGACAGCTCGGGAATGTTGATCATCGCCTCGAAACCGCCGATGTCCACGAAGGTGACGCCGAAGGAGGCGATATGGGTCACCGTGCCGGTGACGATCTGCCCGGGGCGAAGCGTCCTGAGGAGGGCCCAGTCCCGGTCGCTCGGCGTCGGTTCGGCACCCCAGCGAGCGCGCAGCACCCCGTCGGCGTCGGGCATGACGCCCGTGAACAGCGGGACGCGTTCGTCGGCGGTCAGGGGCAGGAGCGCCACGGCGGCGGCACCGGACAGCCGGGCGGTCAGGGCCGGAAAGCAGTCCTCGTCGGCGAGGACGCTGCGCACGTCCCCGTCCGCGTCCTGCCAGACGCATTCCACCGTGCCCTCGGCCGGGAGGGCGCCGAGCACCGCCTCGACGTCACTGGACAGGTCCGGCCACACGGCGAGCCGGGCCCGGGGCGCGATCCGGGCCCGCACCGCGTCGACGCCGTCCCGGGTGAGGCGGTGCCACCGTGAGGCGCCCTCGACGTACATCTCCTCCAGCACGCCCGCGCGGCACGCCGAGACCATCCGGCGCAGACCGGACCAGAACGCGTCGTCGGCCGGGCGCCGGACCTGCTCGCCGTCGGTCTCCACGGCGTACGGGGAGGAGTCCAGGCGCTCCGCGAAGAGCCCGAGCCGCCGGGTTTGCGCGAGCGCTCGCTCGCAGGGCCGGTCACTGCCGACGTAGAGGTACTGGTCCCAGCCCACGTGGACCGCGAACCTGTCCTCCACCTCCAGCCGGCACCACGCGCCGCTGTCGCGCAGCATGGACCGCACCAACTCCAGCCCGACATCGAGCGACACCTCGGCCCCGTCGTGAAAGCCCGCCGGAAGAACCGCCGTTGAGCCGCCCGGACGGCATTCCGGCGACTCCTCCGGCGCGCCGTCCCGGCCGGACGGGAACAGTCCGGTCAGCCCGAAGCCGTCCACCGGCGGCTCGACGCCGAAGTGGGCGAGGGACGGGACCTGCGGCTCGCGTACCACCGGCCGGTCGACGCCCGAGTCCTCCGCGAAGGCCGCGACGGCCCGGAGGTACGCGGCCTCGACCGCGCCCCGGTCGCTGGCGGTGTCCTCCGGGCCGGTGTAGCGCCCGTGTTCGTCACGGTGGCCGGGGTCGTACTTGGTCACGCGGTAGACATAGGTCGGCATGCCCACATCCTTCAGCACCGGACTTCTGCCGCCGCTCGCCCTCCCCGAAGGAGGGACGGCCCTACCCGCTAAGCTGCGGATTCCCCGCGGGGGAAGTCCGGTCGAAATCCGGCGCTGACCCGCAACGGTAGGCGGAACCACTGGTTCCGCGAGCCCGATCACCCGTGGGGGAGAAGGCTCCTGACCATTCGCCGTGGACTGCGAAAAGGCGCTGCGCGGGGCGGCCGCCGTCCGGGGCCGCTCCTCCTCGCGCAGACGTACGGCCCGAGGCGAAAGCGACCGATCCGTGGCCACGTCGCTCGACCACATACCTTCCAAACCGTCACGCCCGGCGCCCGTCGGCGCGGGATCGGCGCCACCCTGGCGCGTACCCCTGCCGATCCTCCTGACCGGTCTCTGCCTGGCCCTGCCCCTCTCGCTCGTCTGCGGGGCGGGACTCGGCGCCTCGGGGCTCTCCTGGGCGGAAGTGCTGCGCTACCTCTGGGCGGGGCTGACCGGAGGGGCCATCGGCGCCGACGAGGTCCCGGCCTACACCATCGTCTGGGAACTGCGCCTGCCACGAGCGGTTCTGGCCGCTGTCGTGGGAGCCGGTCTTTCGGCCATCGGCGTCGCCGTCCAGGCCATGGTGCGCAACGCGCTCGCCGACCCGTTCGTGCTCGGCATCTCCTCGGGCGCGGCGGTCGGCGCCAACGCCGTGCTCATCTTCGGGGCCCTGGGAGCGCTCGGCATCTGGGCCCTGTCCACGGCGGCGTTCCTCTCCGCACTCCTCGCCATGCTGCTCGTGTACGCGGTCGCCCGCACCGAACGCGGACTGACCCCGCTCCGGCTCGTGCTGACGGGGACCGCGATGTACTACGGGTTCTCGGCCGTCACCACCTTCATGGTGTTCGCGGCCGAGCGCGGGGAAGCGGCCCGCTCCGCGATGATGTGGCTGCTCGGCAGTCTCAGCGGTGCCAACTGGGCTGCCGTGCCGATCGCCGCCGGAGCGGTGCTCGCCGGAATCGCGCACCTCGGCTGGTCGGCCCGGCGCCTGAACGCCCTCGCCATGGGCGACGAGACCGCCGCCGCGCTCGGCGTCGACGCCGGGAGACTGCGCAAGGAGCTCTTCCTCGTCTCCGCGGCCGTCACCGGGGCGGTCGTCGCGGTGAGCGGAGCGATCGGCTTCGTCGGCCTGATGGTCCCGCACGCCGTGCGGATGCTGGTCGGCGCCGACCACCGCCGGCTCCTGGCCGCCGCCCCTCTCGCCGGAGCCGTCCTGCTGATCTGGGTGGACATCCTCTCGCGCGTGGTGCTGGCGCCGGCCGAACTCCCGGTGGGCGTCCTCACCGCGGTCATCGGTGTTCCCTGCTTCCTCCTCCTCATGCGCCGGCGCGCCTACTCCTTCGGAGGCATCTGATGCGGATCGACATCGACGCGCTCACCGTCGAGATCGCCGGTGCACGGCTGGTGGACCAGGTCACCCTCGGCGCGGCCGACGGACAACTCGTCGGCCTGGTCGGCCCCAACGGCAGCGGGAAGTCCACCCTGCTGCGCTGCGTCTACCGGGCCCTGCGCCCCTCGGCCGGCGCCGTCAGGATCGGCGGTGAGGACCTCCACGCCCTGAGCGTCAGGGAAGGCGCCCGCCGACTGGCCGCGCTTCCGCAGGACGCGGTCGCGGAGTTCGACTTCACCGTGGCCGAGATCGTCGCCATGGGGCGTCTGCCGCACCAGGGGCCGGTGGCCCGGACGACCGACGAGGACCGCCGGCACTGCGCCGACGCCCTGGAAGGAGTCGGCGCGGGTCACCTCGCCGAACGCGGCTTCCTCACCCTCTCCGGCGGCGAGCGGCAACGCGTCCTGATCGCCCGCGCCCTGGCCCAGCAGCCCCGGGTCCTGGTCCTCGACGAGCCCACCAACCACCTGGACATCGCGCACCAGCTGGAAGTCCTCGCCCTGGTCCGGGGCAGCGGCCTGACCGTGCTCACCGCCCTGCACGACCTGAACCTCGCCGCCCTGCACTGCGACCTCGTCCATGTCATCGACGGCGGCCGGATCGTCGCCTCCGGGGCCCCGGACGCCGTCCTGACCACCGAACTGCTGGCCGACGTCTTCGGCGTACGGGCACACCGCGTCGCCCACCCAGAGACCGGCGCGCTCCAACTGCTCTTCGACCTTCCCCCTGCCCGCCCCACCTCCTGAGGAGCCTCGACCACCATGCCGAACCCCCTGCGCCCCGCAGCGCTCGCTCTCGCAGCCGCCCTGGCCCTCACCGGCTGCGGAGCGGACGTCACCGACCGGGCCGACAACAAGGACGACCAGGCCGGCGCCGACCGGCACTACCCGGTGACCGTCGAGAACTGCGGCGAGAAGAAGAGCTACGACAAGGCCCCGCAGCGCGTCGTGACCAACGACGTCGGCATCACCGAGATCATGTTCGCCCTCGGACTGGCGGACCACATGGCCGGATACGTGATGCCCGACGACAAGGGCGACATGACGTCCGTCCCCTGGAAGGACGGCTACCGGAAGACCAAGTGGCTCTCCAAGGAACGGATCAACAAGGAACTCGTCCTCGACGCCCGCGCCGACCTGGTCTTCGCCGGCTGGAACTACGGCTTCAACGAGGGGGAGGGGTTCACCCCCGCCGAACTGAAGCGCGTGGGCGTCGACTCGTACCTGCTGAGCGAGTCGTGCCGCAACGGGCAGGGCAAGGCCCGCGGAGTCATGCCGCCGCTCGAAGCGCTCTACACCGACCTGCGGAACCTCGGAAAGATCTTCGACGTCGAGGACCGGGCGGACACCCTCATCACGGCTTTCCGGAAAGAGGTCGCCGACGCCCGGGCGAAGGCGGCGAAGGGCAGCGACCGGCTCCGCGTCTTCCTGTACGACGACGGGAAGGACAAGCCGCTGACCTCGGGCGCGTACGCCGGACCGCACGACATCATCACCAAGGCCGGCGGCGACCACATCATGAAGGACCTCAAGGACAGCTGGACGACGGTGGGATGGGAGACGGTGGTCGACCGCGACCCCGAGGTCATCGTCATCAACAACTACGGTGACACCGGCGCCGACCAGAAGCGGAAGTTCCTGAAGTCCTACAAGCCGCTCGCCAACGTGTCGGCGATCAAGAACGACCGGATTGTCGTCCTCGACTACGTGGACCTGGTCGAAAGCCCGCGCAACCCCGCCGCCATCAGCTCGCTGGCGGAGAATCTGCGGACGTTCGCCCGGTAGGCCCCGGGGCCTACACGGGAACCGGAACGGCCGAGGAGATGGACGCGATCCGAGCCCCGGTGACGCCCCGCCACCTCACCCGGTTCCGGCGGCCTCCGCCCCGTCCTCGACGGGAACGCCCAGCCGGCCGGCCACGGTGGTGAGGGCCGCTCCCAGCGGAAGGGCCACGCGGGTGACGGCATGCCGGTCGCCGCGGGTCGGATCCCGGTTGACGATCAGCACCGGCGTCCCGGCCCGGGCGGCCTCGCGGACGAACCGGAGCCCGGACATCACGGTCAGGGAGGAGCCCAGGACCAGCAGTGCCCTCGCCGCACGGACCAGTTCACGGCAGTGTTCGACCCGCTGCGGGGGCACGGCCTCGCCGAAGAACACCACATCCGGTTTGAGGATGCCGCCGCAGACGGCGCAGGGCGCCACCCGGAAGTCCCCGACCTGCTCGTCCGTGAGATCGGCGTCGCCGTCCGGGTTGATCGCGGCGGCCACCGGCGCGAAGCCCTCGTTCGCCTCCTCCAGCCGGCGGGCGAGTTCGCGCCGTGGGCTGAAGGCGCCGCAGGAAAGGCAGACGACCCGGTCCAGGCGACCGTGGAGGTCCACGACGCCCTCGCTGCCGGCGGCCTGGTGCAGCCCGTCGACGTTCTGGGTGATCACACCCGAGAGCAGACCGTGCCGCCCGAACGCGGCCACGGCCCGGTGCCCGGCGTTGGGCCGGGCCCGGCCGAAGGTGCGCCAGCCCAGATGGCTGCGCGCCCAGTACCGGCGACGGGAACCGGCGTCGGCGGTGAAGTCCTGGTAGGTCATCGGGGTGTGCCGGCTCAGGCTGCCGCCCTCGCCCCGGTAGTCGGGGATGCCCGACTCCGTGGAGATGCCCGCCCCGCTCAGGACCAGGACACCGCCACCGCCCAGAACCTCGGCGACCGGCTCCAGGTCCGTGGTGCCCGGCGGCGGCTCCTCGGTGGAGGTCCAGCTCAGAGTGGGTCGCATACGCATGCACCCAGGGTACGGAAGCGGCCTCCGGTACCGATGGCGTCGCGCGGCCCCATGACGTCGCGTGACCACGGGGCGGTGGCTGCCCACGACGGGGGCAGGGTGTGTTTCCGGCCTATTTTGCTTGGCAGGGGCATGATCAAGCCGCTGGGGCGGCATAGGTTCTGCGGCCCCGGGAGGAGCGGCAACCGGCCATACCTGCACGGCGGTTCGGTTCGCCGCGACCGTCCTCCCACTCCCTCGGCTTCCCAGCGGAGCCGAGCCCCCCATGAGTGAAGGGACAGCAATGCTGACATTCAGATGGCTCAAGGCGGCCGGTGTCGCCGCGGCGATCACCCTGGCCACGGCCACGGCGGCGCACGCCGCTCCCGCGCCGGACCCGGCGGCGGAGAGCACGTCGGCGGTGGTGACGCTCCGGTACGACGACAGCCGGGCCGGCGGCTGGGAGGCGGCGGTCGCGGCAGGCGTCGCCTCGTGGAACGCCAACGTCGCCAACGTCAAGCTCGTCGAGGCGGCGCCCGGCACGCGGGCCGAGATCCAGATCGTGGCCACCAGCGGCTGGCCGCAGGCCACACTCGGCCCGGTCCGACCCGGCGGCCAGGCCCGGGTGGAGCTGGGCAGCCAGGCGGTCACCGAGGGCCACGACAAGACCCGTATCGCCGCCCACGAGCTCGGCCACAGCCTGGGCCTGCCGGACACCAAACCCGGCCCCTGCTCCCAGCTGATGTCGGGCTCCAGCGCCGGCACCGCCTGCACGAACGCCGTCCCGAACGCGGCCGAACGCTCCCGCGTCGAATCCGCCTACGCGGGCGGCCTCGCCTCACTCACCCCTGCCGACGGCCGCATCCTGGTGGACGCCCCGTAACCGGTCGTACGACGACACGCGAGGCTCCGGCCTCCTATCTGACCCCGGCCCTCGGCCGCCCCGGGTCACCCGCCCTTCGTAACGAAGGGGCCGCCGTCGCCGAACGCGAGACGGGCGAAGCGTTCGGCGATGAGCCGGTGGGTGGCGGGGTCCGGGTGCAGATCGTCCGGCAACGGCAGTTCGGCGTTGTCGGCCTCTCCGTAGAGGTCGAGACCGTCGAGGTGGTGCAGATGGGGGTCGGCGGCGGCCCGCTGTCCGACGATCCGGGCCAGCTCGTCGCGGATGACCGTGAGGGTGAGCTTCCCGGCGGCGGTCTCCGCCGGGTCGCCGGTGGCCTTGAACCGCAGCCGGCCCTCTCTCATCGCGCTGTAGTCCGGGGCGCAGGGGCCGGGCGTGGTCTCGTGGATGGGGCAGCAGATCGGCGAGACGACCAGCAGCGGGGTGGTGGGGTGCCCTTCGCGGATGGTGTCGAGGAAGCCGTGGACGGCCGGGCCGAACGCGCGCAGCCGCATCAGGTCGGCGTTGACGATGTTGATGCCGATCTTGACGCTGATCAGGTCGGCGGGGGTGTCGCGCATGGCGCGGGCGGTGAAGGGGTCGAGCAGCGCACTGCCGCCGAACCCCAGGTTGATCAGCTCGGCCTCACCGAGCGCGGCGGCCAGGGCGGGCCAGGTGCCGGTCGGGGTGGCGGCGTTGGACCCGTGGCTGATGGAGCTGCCGTGGTGCACCCAGACCGGCCGGCCGCTCGGCCGGGGGCTCCGGACGGGCGCGTCGGTGCGCAGGGCGACCAGTTGGGTGGTCTCGTCGTGGGGCAGCCAGATCTCGACGTCCTTCTCGGCGTCCGGCAGACCGGTGAACCGGAGCGTCTCCACGGGGCCGGTCCGGAACTGTGTGCTCATCGTGGCCATGTCGATGGTGAGCGTGTCGCCGTCGGCGGCACTGGCCCGGGCCGCCGGGCGACCGTCCACGAGGAGCTCGTACACCCCGTCGGGGCGCGGCGGCGCGCCGGCGTAGACCCGCTTGGTGGCCACCACGTCCAGCTCGACGGCGGTGGCCCGGGTGCGGAACGCCAGCCGCACCCCGGAGGGCTGCGACTCGGCCATCGCCAGTTGGCCGTCGGGAATCTGCAGCCGTGCCCGCGCGGGCAACCGGTGCGGCAGCACGCCGCGTTCGGTGGGTTCCAGGTCCAGCGCGCCGCGCAGGATGCCGAGGGTGATGGGGGTCGTCGTCCAGTCGTGCCGGGCGTCGTGCCGGGTGGTCATGTTCTCGTTCTCTTCGTCCGTCGAGGGGCTGGGAGGTCGGTGGAAGGTCGGTCAGGAACGGGCGGGCCAGTTGCGCAGCAGGGCGTCGAGCGCGTCGAGCGTCTCGGTCCAGCTCTCCTCGGAACCGGGGGAGCTGTGACGGAAGGCGCCGGCCGTCTCCAGCTCCACGAAGCCGTTGAAGACGCTGCCCAGGAGCCGAACCGCGTGGGTCTCCTGGGGCTCGGGCAGGGCGTAACCGCGCAGGACCGCCCGTGACATCCGGGAGTGCCGCATGCCCGCGCTCGCCGCCGCCGCGTCCGGGTCGAGCCGGAACCGGGCCGCGGTGAAGCGCCCCGGGTGCTGGAGGGCGTAGTCGCGGTAGGCGTTGGCGAAGGCGCTGAGCGCGTCCTTGCCGGCTCGCCCGGCGATGGCGGCCGACACCCGGTCGGCGAGCTCCTCCAGGGCGAGCAGCGCGATCTTCGTCTTGAGGTCGTGGGCGTTCTTGACAAGGGAGTAGAGGCTCGCGGTCCTGATGTCCAGCTTCCGGGCGAGCTCCGAAGGTGTGACGTGCTCGAAGCCCATCTCGTCCGCCAGCTCGGCCCCCGCCCGCACCACCCGCTCCGCGGCCAGTCCTGCTCTTGCCATGCCATCCTCCGAACGCTTCTCCGCGATTACCTAATCAAATATAGATTTGCCTAACACTATTAGGCAAATTAGCGTGGGTTGCATGGAACCACTGACCGAGCAAGAGATCCGTGCCGCATTCGTGAACTGCACCAAGGGCGAGGCCAAGCGCCTGTCGATCCCGCGCGACCTGGCCGACCGCCCCTGGGGCGACCTGGACTTCCTGGGCTGGCGCGACCCGCAGGCCCCCGACCGGGCCTACCTGGTGATCCCTTCCGGCCAGGGCCCCGTCGGCGTCCAGCTGCGCTCCTCCGGCGCCGGCTCCTGGCAGACCCGCCGCAGCATGTGCTCGATGTGCGTGACCGTCCACACCGGGGGTGTCTCCCTGTTGGTGGCCCCGAGGTCGGGGAAGGCGGGCAAGCAGGGCAACTCGGTCGGCGCCTACATGTGCAGCGACCTCGCCTGCTCGCTCTACGTACGCGGGAAGAAGGACGCGGGCGTCGGGGCGCGGCTCCATGAGTCGCTCACCCTGGAGGAGAAGATCCAGCGAACCATGGCGAATCTCGGCGCGTTCGTAGCCAAGGTGACGGCGTGAGGAGCGCGGTATGAAGTGTGAGGCGTGAGGCGTGCAGCGTGAGGTGCCGACCATGGACGGCACGATTCCGGACGCCGTCATGAACAGTTCCGGCCGTGCGTGCTCCGGTGATCCGGCCGGTGCCGGCCCGTCGCACTCGCTGGACCTGAGCGGATGCGGCACGGCTCGGGCGGGTGCGAAAGACATCGGCCAGATCGGCCGCCCCGAGAACTGGCCGGTCCGCACGTCGACCACATAGGTGCCTGGGGCATCCAATTGGTGTGCGGTGCGGAGCGACCCGCTCCGCGCCCATCACCGAGCTCTGCGAGGCGACCGCTCCATGACGGAATCCACGACGGAACCGGCCCGCCAGGACCCTGCCCCCACCTGCCCCATCACCCATCCGAGCGCCGGACCGATCACCGCGACTCCGGCCACGGCGACACCGTTCCCGCAGGACCGCGACTGCCCCTACCACCCGCCCACCGGGTACGCGCCGCTGCGCGAGGACCGGCCGCTGAGCCGGGTCGCCCTCTACGACGGCCGTCCGGTCTGGGCGGTCACCGGGCACGCCCTGGCCCGACGGCTGCTGGCGGATCCGAGGCTGTCCACCGACCGCACCCACCCCGCATTTCCCGTACCTGCCGAGCGGTTCGCCAACTCGCGGCAACGGCGCGTGGCACTGCTCGGCGTCGACGACCCCGAGCACAACGCCCAGCGCAGGATGCTCATCCCGAGCTTCTCCGTGAAGCGGATCGCCGAGCTGCGCCCGAGCATCCAGGAGACCGTTGACCGGCGACTGGACGCGATGGAGCGGAAGGGGCCGCCGGCCGAGCTGGTGGCCGACTTCGCGCTGCCGGTGCCGTCGATGGTGATCTGCGCGCTCCTCGGCGTGCCGTACGCCGACCACGAGTTCTTCGAGGGGTGCTCACGGCGGCTCCTGCGCGGCCCGGGCGCGGCCGACGTGGACAGCGCCCGGGCCGAACTGGAGGAGTACCTGGGCGCCCTGATCGACCGCAAGCGGACGGAACCCGGGGACGGGCTGCTGGACGAACTGATCCACCGGGACGCCCCGGACGGACCCGTCGAACGCCAGGACCTCGTCTCGTTCGCCATGATCCTGCTCATCGCGGGGCACGAGACGACCGCGAACATGATCTCGCTCGGCACGTTCACGCTGCTGGGGCACCCCGGACAGCTGGCGGCCCTGCGCGCCGGAGAGACGACGACGTCCGTGGTGGTCGAGGAGCTCCTGCGGTTCCTGTCCATCGCCGACGGGCTGCAGCGGCTGGCGGCCGAGGACATCGAGGTGGCCGGGACGACGATCCGCAAGGGCGAGGGCGTGATGTTCTCGACCTCGCTCATCAACCGCGACACCGAGGTGTTCGCCGATCCGGAGACGCTCGACTGGGACCGGTCGGCCCGCCACCATCTCGCCTTCGGCTTCGGCGTCCACCAGTGCCTGGGCCAGAACCTGGCACGCACCGAGCTCGACATCGCGCTGCGCACGCTCTTCGAACGGCTCCCGGACCTCAGGCTCGCCGTGCCCGCGCACGAGATCCAGCACAAACCCGGGGACACGATCCAGGGCCTGCTGGAACTCCCGGTGGAGTGGTGAGCGGCATGGGCATCCGGGTCGACAAGGAACGCTGCGTGGGGGCCGGCATGTGCGCGCTGACCGCTCCGGACGTGTTCACGCAGGACGACGACGGGTTCAGCGAGATGCTTCCCGGCCGCCCGGCGGCGACGGGCGACCACCCGCTGGTACGGGAAGCCGTACGGGCCTGCCCGGTGGGGGCGGTGGCCCTGACCGACGACTGACGGCCCCGGAGCCCTGGGCAGGCGGCGACCGGGCGCCGCCCGCCCGGGGCCCGTCCGTCGGGGCGCGACACGGTCGCGCCCCGACGGGTTTCCGCGGTTACGCGGCGGGGGTCGGGTTGACCGTCACCCAGCCCTTGTTGTTGCCGAGCTCGGGGTCGTGCGGGAAGCCCGTGCCGGTGATCACCGGCTGCAGGGCCACACGGCCCTTGGCATCGGGGACGACGGTGTCGACACGCAGGTCGAAGCGGAAGGTGCGAACGGTGTTCTCCAGCACCCAGTACGACATCTCACACACGTAGCGCGGCGCGCCGAGATGACCCGGCCGGTATCCGCCGGCCAGTGTCCGGGCCTGGCACGCGTCGGGGGCGCCGGTCACGGTGACACCCTCGGGAACCGTGAAGTCGACGAGGGCGACCGGGTCGCCGGAACCGAGGTTGCCGAGCCAGCCCGGGCCCTTGTTACGGAAGGTGACGGCAGCCTTGACCGTCTCTCCGACGGCGCCGCTGACCCGGGAGCCGCGAACCGCGAAGTCGGCCGTGTTGACCGCGTTCACGGCGACGATCCCGTAATTGTCGTTGGTGTCGATGTCGGTGGCCCCGCCCGCGGGCTGCACGTCGATGTCCAGGCGCTCCCGGAGCGCGTGTTCCGCGACCGAGATCCGGAGGGGCTCGGGCAGCGTGAAGGTGTCACCGGGCTGGAGCACCTGGTCGAAGGCGCACTCGGCGTGCGACATGGGCGCGTACTCTCCGCCCGTCTGCGTGTACGCGCACGCGGCGTACCGGGCGTCGAACCCGAGTCCGTACGACGCGGCCATGCCGAGGGTGAAGCCCTGGGCGGGCTCGAGACCCTCGTTGGTCACCGAGAGCGGCACCGTGTGGACGGTGCCCGGGGTGGCGCCCTCGACCGGGGCGAGCCCGTTCAGGACGAGGTTCGGGCCGGAGGCGACGGTGAGCGTCGTCTCGAAGGAGTCCAGAGGTGCCTCCAGCGTCCCCTCCGGGCCACCGGTCGCGGTCGCGGCGTAGGTGATGCGCCCCTGCGCCCCCGCCTCGGCGTTGTCGGCGGCGCGCACCTCGAGGCGCACCTGGGGGCTGTAGTCGTCGCCGATCGCGGGCACCTGGGCGACGCTGCACACGGCGGTCGTCCCGGTGGGCGCGCAGTTCTCGGGCCAGGTCACCTCGGCCACCTGCGCGATGCCGGACACGTCGACGGTGAGGCGGCCGTCCGTGACGGTGAAGTTGTCGTTGTCGTGGTACAGGCCGACCTCGACAGGCGTACCGGTCTCGGCGCCTATCTGCAGGTTCTTCTCGTACGGCGCGTTGATCCACAGCTGATCGGACTCCGCGGCCGACTCCACGGCGGAGGCCGGCGCGGACAGGCCGGCCAGCAGGATTCCGGCGGTCGCGACGGCACTAGCGCCGAAACGTACGAAAGGGTGGACGGAGACGGGTCTCATGGTTCTCCAGTGACTGGGCACGGTGCACTCCCGCCGGCGGCTGACGTGCCCCCGGCACTGGTTGGACGATCAAGGAAGCCGCAGGGTTGTGCGGATGGTGCGATGATCCGTGCCCGCACACCGACGCCCTGTCAGACGGCCCGCACCGCACCGGTCGGCGGGGGCCCGCACCGCACCGGTCGGCGGGGGCCCGCACCGCACCGGGTCGGCCGGGGCCCGCACCGCACCGGGTCGGCCGGGGCCCGCCCCTCATGTACGGTGCGGGCCCCGCCCGTTGCCCGGCCGGATCAGAGGCCGAACTCCTGCGGTGACACCCCGAGCGCCACGCAGGCTTCCCGCAGAACCTGCGCCTCGGCCGGGGCGATGTACCCGTCCGCACCGGCGATCACGAAGCCGGTCTGGACGACCGCCTTGGCCTCCACGGGCTTCTTCGCCGCCTTGGCGATCTCCTGCATGGCCTCGGTCTTGCCCTGCGGGAAGTTGAACATCATCTGGTCGACGTGCTTGTTGAACCTCTGCCTCAACTGCTCGGGCGGAAAGTTCTGCAGGACGTCGTTCTGCAGGATCAGCGTCTCCACGTGCTGCCGCTCGGCGGGGTCGACGGACCCGTCGGCGGCGGCGACCAGAGCACACATCGCCATACTGGCGTCCCGGTAGGCCCCGCTCTTCAGCTCCGTCTTGAGAGAGCCGAGCTGGGACTTGAGCAGCCCGACGAGCTTCTCCTTCGAACCCCCGGAAGCCCCCGTTCCCGCCTGCCGCCCTGCGGCGGGGCCCCGTGCGCCCTGCGACTGCTGCTGCAGCCCCTTGGCCTGGTCCTTGATGCGGTCCCACATAGCCATTCGTGCCACCTAGTCGATCGGTTCGATTTCCCGCGCGATGTGCGCGGCCAGTTGCAGCGACTCTTCGTGGACCGCTTTCGGCGGCCCGCGAAGGGTGATCGGTGGGCCGCCCGTGGCAAGGAGCTCAGGACGGTTCACCGAGCCGTTCATACGAGGTCCTGTTGCCGATCGGCTCGACGGGAACGCACCCTGCGCGCGACCGCGACCGCCAGCGCCGCGACGACCAGCACCAGGACGGCCTTCGAGAGCACGCCGACGTAACTCTCCACGAGGTCCCACCGGTCACCCAGCAGATATCCGGCCATGACGAGGATGAAGTTCCATATGAAGCTGCCGAGGGCGGTGAGGAGTACGAAGGTCGGCAGGGGCATCCGCTCAAGGCCTGCCGGGACGCTGATCAGGCTGCGAAAGATCGGAATCATCCGGCCGAAGAAGATGGCCTTCATACCGTGCTTGACGAACCAGTCCTCCGTCTTCTTCAAGTCGGACACCTTCACCAGGGGGATGCGCTCCCACAGGGCGTACATACGGTCCCGGCCGAAGAGCGCACCGATCTGGTAGAGGGCCACAGCCCCCACCACCGACCCCAGCGTGGTCCAGAACAGGGCGGAGAACAGGCTGATCACGCCCTGCCCTGCGGCAAATCCGGTCAGCGGCAGAATGACTTCGCTCGGCAACGGAGGGAAGAGGTTCTCCAGGGCGATCGCCAGCCCGGCCCCGGGGCCGCCCATGGTGTCGACGAGGCTGGTGGCCCACCCTGCGATGCCGCCGGCCGGCTCCGAGGCGAGGGGGAACTGATGCATGTGTGATGGCTCCAGGACTGAGTAGGGGGCTGAGGAGGGAGACTGACCGGATTCCCGAAGGATCGATTTCCGGATCGCCGGGGTGCGCCGACCGTTCTGCGACTCACTCACCGGCAGCGGCGTATCGGCAACGGCAGCTACAAGGAATGCGCGAAGTGCGATTCGGCGCGTTTCAAGAAATGCCGAGGAACGAACCGTCGAATGAAGTCAGGCGATTCGGGGCCCGCAGGCCTGCCGCAGGAGACACACGAGGCGCAGGGGCTACAGGAGTTGCAGAAGGTGAAGGCGACGGTGAAAGTGTCGGATCGTTCGCTCAGCAGCGAAGGATCCGGGCACGGTCAGGACCGCGCGACCCGGGGTGCGAAGCATGCTGTCGGGCCACGTCCGCCGCGCAGTCGTGAAGATCCGGCGAGTTGAGGGGAATGGCCGCCTGAACGGTGGGCGGGGCCGTCGTGTTCCCCGCCTTGTGCCGGTGCTGGAGCGCGACGTCACCGTCCAGGCCCTCCAGCGGAGTGTTCTGCCCCGATGCATCGAATACGAACACGGCTTGGGAATGAGCCGTCGTGTCGACGGTCCCCGGAGTCGGGGCAGGGGCACCGAAGGCGAACGCGGATACGACCAGGAGCACGGCGATACCGGCGCAGAAGGCCAGCATCTCCTTGCAGCGCATTCCTACGCTCCCTGTCCCGGTGGATTCCGCTCGTCCGAACGAAGTGCCAAAGCGGCTCGGTGAATTGTCGCCGCAGGGCTGCACTCTAACAGCCCTGGATGAAGCGAACCTGAAGCTCATTTCGCCGTCCGGTCCGCCGCCGACAGCCTGGGCTCGCCCTCTAGAAGCCGCTCAGCGGAGATTCCCATGCGGAGTCGTGCCGCGGTCTGTCCATCAGGTACGTGAGCAGGCTCTCCGCCGTGTTCGGGGCGGTGTCGTGCGGAGCGCCCACCGCGGTCAGGGCGCCGCTGAGCCGTGCCGGTGCTGTCTGCGGCAGGTCCGGCTCGTCGAGGAGGGGAAGGACGAGCAGGAGGCGGGCGGCGGAGTCCGTGAGGCCGTCGCCCTCGGGGGCGGGACTGTCGGCGATGCGGACCAGCTCGTGCCATGTCAGCCCGGTCCCCGAGAACCCTCCGTCCCCGCCGGTGATCCGTCGCGCACAGCTCCGGTCCGGACGAGTCAGGAGATGGTCGATGCCGTGGTCGCCCACCAGGTTGCGGTAGATCACCACGACTCCGGTGCCGTCCGCCGCCGGTATCCGGAACACCGGCCAGCGCTCGGGATCGAACAGGGTCTCGGCGAGGGCGTCCGTATCCGCGCCGTCATCGCCGAACCACTCCGGAACAGGTCGCTCGGCGCGCGTTCCGTCACCGCCCATCGCCATGAGGTGGTTCGACCAGAAGCCCGGTCGAGCCAGCAGCGGCTCCCCGGCAACCAGCGGGCCCGCTTCGTATCCGTTGATCAGCACTCCGTAAGCCTGTCACCGACCACTGACACAGCTCGGCGCGGGATCGAGTGAGGGAGGGAGCCCCGCAAGCGGTCGGGACGGATCTCAGACCCGCTCCAGAGGCGAGTGGGGGAGCGGCGGCAGCTCGATCTCGACGGGGTCGCCGGCGCGGACCGTACCACCGCGGCGGACCACGGCCATGATGCCCGATTTGAAGGTGAACTCGCCCGACACGGGATCCAGTGCGAAGACCTCGCCGAGCAGCCCCGGGCGGAAGTCGTTGATCTTCGCACACGGGTTGCGCAGCCCCGTCACCTCCAGCACCGCCTCCTCGCCGATGCGCAGCAGGGCGCCGGTGGGCAGGCCGAGGAGGTCCACGCCCGCGGTGGTGATGTTCTCGCCGAGCCGGCCCGCCGACACCTCGAAGCCCTTGAGAGCGAGCTCGTCGAAGAGCTCCTCGTGCATCAGGTGGACCTGGCGCAGGTTGGGCAGATCCGGTTCGTACGTCATACGGAACTGATGGCGAATCGTCTTCCCCGCGTGCACGTCCCCGTCCACGCCGAGCCCCGCGAGCAGGGTGATGAACGGGTGGTTGGGCTTGCTGAACGCGTACTGCTCGTTGCGGCTCACCGCGGTGACCTGACCGCCCATCGGGCCCTCGATCCGTCGTCGTCCGGGGCGTCCGATCGTACGAAGGAACTTCGCGGGTCCGGCTACCGGGGGTGCCCGGAAGCGGGCCGCGGCGAGCCTCGGCCAGGCGGACGACCGCCGATGCAGGATGGCCGGGGCGGCCCGGGCTGCCCCGTACCGTCCTGTCGCGTGGAAGAGGCCCGGCCATGAAACAGCTCGACGAACCACAGATCCCTTCGGCCGGTGGCCCAGGACCGCGCCCGAACCATCCGGACGAGCGGACCCGATGCGGCGTCGTAGCGGTGGCGACGTGACCGCCCCTCCGCCCGAGGGCACGCCCGGCGGCGGCGGTCGTTACGGCGAGGCCTTCTTCCGCCCCGATCGGGCGGGGGAGGGAGAGCGCATCGACTTCGGGGCTCTCGCCTACGACGACCTGACCATGGCCCGACTGCTCGCGCTCGGAGCCGGCCCGGGATGGCGCTGCCTCGACATCGGCGCCGGTACGGGCACCGTGTCCCACCGGCTGCTGGACGAGGCCAGGGTGGGAAGTGTGCTCGCCGTGGACCGCGACGTACGGTTCCTGAACGCACGCCCCGCACCCGGCCTCGAGGTGCTGGAGGCCGACATCACCGCCCCCGACTTCACCCCCGGCCGCTTCCAGCTCGTCCACGCGCGCTTCGTCCTGATGCACCTGCCGGAGCGGGACCGCCTGATCGGCAAGCTGGCCGAACTCCTCGTGCCCGGCGGCGTCCTGGTGCTCAGCGACGCGGTCGACCTGACGAGCGACCGGCCGCCGGCGACCCCGTACGCCACGGCGATGCGGGCGATGTGGCAAGGACTTCGGACCACCATCGGGACCGACGTCTCCTGGGTCCCGTCGTACCCGCACCTCCTGCGCGGGGTGGGCCTCGAAGCCGTCGCCGCGGAGATGCACGTACCGCCACTGCTGCCCGGCAGCCCCATCAGCCGCTTCTGGGCCGACACCTGGCAGCGCGGCAGGGAAGCGATGCTCGCCACCGGCCTGGTCGACGACGCGGCCGTCGACGCGGCGGTCCGGTATCTCGAAAGCCCCGCGTGCGCCGCGCTGTCGGCCGGCATGCTCACGGCCTGGGGACACAAGCCGACCGCGCCGTCGTCCTCGCGTCGGACAGGCCCTAGCCCCAGGTGAGCGGGTCGAGATGGAGATAGAAGCGCAGCCGGTCGTGGTCCACGGCGATGCCGTACCGCTCGGCGAACGCCAGGTCCGCGGCCCGCGCCCGCTCCTCGTCCACCCAGGTCTCCCGCGCATTGGCGAGCAGCAGCGCCAGGTCGGCGTGGCGGTCGGCCGCCCCGAGACGGCCCAGGTCGATGAAGCCCGACACCTCCCAGGTCGCCGGATCGAGGACGATGTTGGGCAGACACAGATCACCGTGACAGACGACCGTGTCGGCCACCTCCTGATCCCGCCGCCGGGGGATCTGCCCGGTGAGGCGCGACAACAGCTCCGCCGGGGGCACGTGCTGCTGTTCCACGGGCAGGAACTCCGGGTTCACGGCGCCACGGGCCACGACGTCGCGCGCGACCGCGACCACGTCGTCGAGCCCCCGGTGGAACGGACACGAGGCCACGGGCACCTCGTGCAGCCGACGCACCGCGTCCGCGATGTGCCCCCAGGCGGCTCGAAGGTCCTCGGCCCGTACCTGGTCCGCGGGTACGCCGGACACGGCACGGGTGACCAAACAGGCGCCCGCATCACCGGCGTACCAGTCGAGGACCCGCGGACCCGGTACGCCCTGGTCGCTCAGCCAGGCGATCCGATCGCGCTCCGCCGTCAGGTCGGCCGCCTCCGCAGCGGGTACGCACTTGGCGTACCGGGCGGCATCCGCTCCGCGGAAGACGGAGGCTCCCGATTCACCCGCGGTGACCGGCAGCCAGTCGCCTCCCACACCTAGGAGCGCCGGCGACAGGTCCTGAGTTCCGGAGCGATCACTCATGGCGGCCACTCTAGCCAGCCCGGAGTTCGCTCTCGCCCGAGCGCTGTGCAGCCGGTGTACGGGCAGGCGCTGACGCTTCCTCCGTCACGTCCACTCCACTTCGACCGGGGGGGGTGCGGGCCGAGCCGTTCCAGGCGTTCGCGCTGCTCGGGCATCAGGGCCTGCCATACGGACGGTTCGCGCTGCCGGTGGATCCATGCCCCGACGTCGATTCCATGGACGGTGACGCCGGGCAGGATCTCGGTGGGGCCGTGCTCCTCGGCGAGCAGCAGGCGGGAGGCGGCGTAGTGCCGTTGCCAGTCGACGGGCCACCGCGGACTCCAGTCCGGGTCGATCGCAGCCCGCTCCTCGTTCCTGCCGAGGCCGCCGGGCCTGCGGATCGTCACCTTGCAGGGGCTGGCATGCGTGGTCCCGCCACATCCTCCCAACGCCTGTGCGTCCCGCCGAGCGTCTCGTCCTGAAACGATCAGTAAGCTGACGTTGTGTGCTCCGCACAGAGCCGCGTCAGCACTCCGCTGGAGCACAGACGACGCCGCCCCGGGACCGCATCATCGAAGACCTCGGCTCCGACTACGACGGATACAGCAACGTCTCCTCCATCGGCTGGGCCGCCTGACCCGGCCCACCGCGACACGAACCGGCGGAGCCTGACCGGAAGGCAAGAAGGAACATGACTGGGCAACGCGACCGTTGGGCGGAACTGACCGGTGGAGAAGCCGGGGAGGAATACGCCCGGCGGTTCGCCCGGCTCGCCGCATCGGGCCACGACATCCATGGCGAGGCCACCTTCTGCGACACGCTGCTGGAGCCCGCCGCCCGGGTGCTCGACGCCGGTTGCGGTACCGGCCGGATCGCGATCCGGCTCGCCGAGCTGGGCCACCACTGCACCGGAGTGGACGTCGACTCCTCGATGCTCGCCGTCGCACGCCGCGAGGCGCCCACCCAGGAGTGGCTCCTCGGCGACCTGGCCCGGCTGGACGCCCTCGGCCTGGAACCGGGCTTCGACCTGGTGCTCGCCGCCGGGAACGTCATTCCCCTGCTGGCCCCCGGCACCGGACCGGCCGTCGTCGAACACCTGGCAACCGCACTGCGCCCCGGCGGACTGCTGGTGACGGGCATGGGGCTCGACGCGGCACACCTGCCGCTGCCGGAACCGCCCATGACCCTCACGGAGTTCGACGACTGGTGCACCCGTGCCGGACTGATCCTGCGGCAGCGCTACGCGACCTGGGGCGGCGACCCCTACCAGCACGGCGGCGGCTACGCCGTGAGCGTGCACTCCCGCCCCACCGGATGAGCCCGCGGCCCGCCCGCCGAACCCCACCGCGGATTCCTCCATCGCGGCCTCCTCCTCACGACCCCGGAGACACCTCCATGCCACGCGTCCTCCTCGTCGAAGACGACCCCTCCGTACGCGAGGGCGTCGAGTTGGGGCTGCGCCGGCGCGGGTACGAGGTGCTCGCCACCGCCACCGGCGAGACCGGCCTGGAGGCCCTGCACACCTTCCGCCCCGATCTCCTGCTGCTCGACCTGATGCTGCCCGCCATGGACGGCGTCCAGGTATGCCTCCGCGTACGCGAGAGCAGCCAGTTGCCGATCATCATGCTGACCGCGCTCGGCGACGGCCTGGACATCGTCGTCGGCCTCGACGCGGGCGCCGACGACTACATCGTCAAGCCCGCCCGTACCGCGGTCATCGAGGCCCGAATACGCGCCGTACTGCGCCGGATGGAAAGACCGGCCGACGCGAGACCCGCCGTCGAGCACCACGGCGAACTCGACATCGACCGCGCCGGCCACACCATCCTCAAGGCGGGCGAGCCCGTCGCCCTCGCCCCCTCCGAACTGAAGCTGCTCCTGTACCTGTCCGCGACACCCCATCAGGTCTTCAGCCGGCAGCGGCTCCTGGAAGCCGTCTGGGAGCACACCTACCACAGCGACGTACGGCTGGTGGACGCCTGCGTACGCCGGCTGCGCATCAAGATCGAAGACCCGTCCCGCAGCCCTCGGTACATCCAGACCCTGCGAGGCTTCGGCTACCGCTTCGGCCCGCTGTGAGAAGGCCCGCGACGACCGCCGCTTTCGGGCTGCGCACCCGCCTCGTGCTCGCGTTCCTGCTGGTGGCCGCCGTCAGCGCCGTCACGACCGCCGCACTGACCTACCGCGAGGCCCGCAGCGCTGTCCTCGAACGCGCGCAGGACACCGCCGTCGTCTCCTTCCGCGAGGAAGCCGAACGGTTCGTCCCCAGCCTGCCACTTGACCGGGAATCACTCCGGTGGCACCTCTACGACATCGCGGCACGCTCCAAACCCCATCCATGGATCGTCTTCGCCGAATACGGCACGGTCCGCGTCTCCTCGGGCGACCGCCCCGCCTCCGGGGTGCTGACCGAGAAGCTCCGCCGCACCGCGCTCACCTCACCGCACGGCAGCTTCCAGCGGGTCGTCAAGGACGGGCGCGCCTATCTGACGATCGGGATGCCGGTGCTGACCCGGATCGTCGCCGGCGGCGACGCGGTGCCCAGCGGTCTGGTCCTCTACGCCGTGATGCCCATGACGAACGAGGAGGTGGACATCGATGCCCTGGTGACCGCCGCCCGCGACGGAGCGCTGCCGGGACTGGCCGTCGCCCTGGTGCCGGCCCTGCTCGCCGCACGCAGCGTGCTGCGCCCCGTCCGCGAACTGCGGCGCGCCGCGCACTCCATGGGCGGCGGACAGCTCGACACCCGTATCCCCGTCCACGGCCGCGACGAAATGGCCGACCTGGCCCGGACGTTCAACGAATCGGCCGCCCGCCTCGAACACTCCGTACAGGAGCTGCGGGACGCCGGCGGACGGGCCCGGCGCTTCGCCTCGGACGTTTCGCACGAGCTGCGCACCCCCCTCGCCGGGATGCTCGCCGTCACGGACGTGCTGGACGAGGACGCCGGGACGCTCGACCCGGACACCGCGCGAGCCGTACGCCTGATCAGCGCCGAGACCGGCAAACTGGCCGTGCTGGTGGAGGACCTGATGGAGATCTCCCGCTTCGACGCCCGCGCGGCGGAGCTCAACGCCGACGAGGTGGACGCGGCGGAGGCCGTACGCAGCACCCTGTCCGGCAGGCAGTGGCAGGGCCGGGTCCACGCGGAGCTGCCCGACGGGCTCCGTATCCACCTCGACCCGCGCCGCTATGACGTCATCGTCGCCAACCTCGTCGGCAACGCCCTGCACCACGGCGCCGAACCGGTCACCGTACGGCTCACGGCACACCGCGGCGCGCTCATCACCGAGGTGCGCGACAGCGGCCCCGGGATCGCCCCCGACGCGCTGCCGCACATCTTCGACCGCTTCTACAAGGCCGACGCCGCACGCTCCCGCTCCTCGGGCAGCGGCCTCGGACTCGCGATCACCGAGGAGAACGTACGACTGCACGGCGGCACGATCCACGCGGAGAACGCCCCGGACGGCGGGGCCCGGTTCACGGTGCGACTGCCCTTCGACGGGCCCGCGTCCGGGAACGGCGCACCGGACGGCCCGGCGCCCGACCACGACACGGAGCCGGCGGCCGGCATCGACCGAGGAACGGAGACCACCGGATGAGGAAGCAGGTGTTCCGAATACGCCGGGCGGGCGGGCTCGCCGCGCTCCTGGTGCTCGCCGGGGGACCGCTCGTCGGCTGCGGCATCCAGCAGACGGACGTGATCGAGGCGGGCCGGCCGGTCGTCGCCGATCTGCTTCCCCCGCGTGAGGGACGCGTCCTGCTGTTCTTCTTCTCGCCCGACGAGGAACTGCTGCCCGTGCCCCGGATCGTCGAGGAGCCCTGGCAGAAGGCGAGCGCGGGCGCCGCCGGGTCGGCCGCGACCGATGAGGGGACGGGCGAGTCCTCGCCGCTCGCGGCCGTCACCGCCCTGCTCGCCGGGCCGGACAAGGCCGAACGGCGGGCCGGGCTGCGCAACGCCCCCACCCTGCCGCGCGCGGCGACCGCCGCGGACCGGGTCGTGGTGGACGGCTCCACCGTCGAGGTCGAGCTGCGCCTGCCGGTGACACGGCTGGCCGCACCCGCCCGCGACCAGCTCGTCTGCACGGCCGCGTACGCGGCGCACACGAAGGGAGCCGTGTCCGTCAGCCTGGTCGGGCAGGACGGACGCCTCGCCCCGGCCGACTGCCCCGTACGCCCGGCCCCGGCCCCGGCGCGCTGATCCCGTACGAGAGCAACGGCCGGCCCGTACGAGACGGACCGGCCGGCGCGCAGACGGGACGGCCGGCCCGCACGCACCCACGCAGAGGCAGCGGCCCGCCGGAACCGAAGCTCCGGCGGGCCGCTCTTCTCACCTCATCCCGGGCCGTGTTCAGCCCGCCCGGGGTCGGCGCTTCACCTGCCGAAGAAGGCGTTGTGGATCGTGACCGTCGACTCGTTGTCCTTCTTGTCGAGGACGACGGCCTTCAGCGATACCGCCTTGCCCTTCTCCGGGGCGCGTACGGTGACCTTGCCCGCGGTGACCTTGGCGGGCAGCCACTTGTCGTCCTCGTACGAGACCAGCACCCGCAGCGACTTCAGACCGGCTCCGGCCGCCGCGCCCTGCACCACGACGGGGAAGGTCTGCTTGCCGCCCGCCGGAACGGTGGAGTCCAGCGCGAGCCGCGGCAGGAAACGGACCGTCGAGACCGGCAGCGTGGCAGGCGCTTCGGTACGGGCCGAGGTGAAGGTCCACGAGGCTTCGATCCGGGTGCCGGCGCGATGGACGGCCGGGTTCCGGTTGATCGTGGTCGCCACCTTGTACGTGGCGGACTCCGGAGGCAGTTCGAAGAAGCGCTCGTCGATGGCCGCGTCCTCCTTCGCGTACAGCACACCGTTACGGTGGATGGTGGTGTTCGCGCCGGCGTACCGG
Source organism: Streptomyces sp. SID14515 (assembly GCF_010548505.1). Classification (NCBI taxonomy): domain Bacteria; kingdom Bacillati; phylum Actinomycetota; class Actinomycetes; order Kitasatosporales; family Streptomycetaceae; genus Streptomyces; species Streptomyces sp. SID14515. The sequence continues at coordinate 267,550 of NZ_JAAGMH010000065.1, forward strand.
GAGAACCCGGGATGTCCCGCCCCGTCGCTGACCAGCGTCAGCGAGCCGTGGATGTCGTCGCCGTCGCGGACGATCCCGTCGCCCGTGTCCAGCTTCGGCCCCATCACACCGACATGGAAGTTCTCGGTGTGCGTCGTGCCCGGCTCGAACCGCCGCGACCGGTCGAAGGAGTAGGCCGCTTCGATCTGCCGGTCGCCCGCCGGGTCCTTCGGACCCAGCACACCCGCCACGATGTTCCAGACGGCCTCGTCGTCCGTCGACAGGTACACCTTCCGGGTCCCCGGCGCCGTACGCACGGAGAAGCCCGGGTCGACGCCCCCGTCGGCCAGTTCGCCGTATGCCTTGACGATGCCGTCGACGCCGGGCACGGACGACCCGACGCCCACCTTCACCAGGGCCATGTTCTTGGTCGTATAGGTCTTGCGGTAGCCGGTGGCCAGCTCGGGGACCATGCGGCCGGCCAGCGCGTTGTACTCGGTGTCACCCTGCTTCCAGTGCGCGGACCACTGCTGGTAGAGGGAGGAATCGCCGGTCACCGGGGACCCCTGGTATGCGGTCCGGACGTTGTCGAAGCTCGTGAAGTCGCTCCACAGCGTGATGCCCGTCTCGGGCGTGTTGAGGGCGTACATCATTCCCGCGCGCGTCGGCGTGGCCGTCGCGTCCGGCACCTCGAACGACACCGGCCGGGTGGTCCGGGCGTCGAGTTCGACCGTGGTGGGTCCGGTCACCGAGAACTGCGGGTTGTTGATCAGGTCGGCGCCCTTGCCCGGGGCCGCCGGGTCGACCAGCAGGTCGGCCGACAGGTTGTAGGTGCCGCGCGGCAGCCGGACCGTGGCCGAACCCGACGAGAGGTCCGGGAAGAACCGCAGGCCCGAGGCGGAGCCGCCGTGGCCCTTCAGGTCGGCCTGCCAGCCGGTGCTGGGCGCGCCGTCCCGGCCGGTGGTGTTGAAGGTGACCTCGTACGACTCCGGCTCACGCTCCACCGCGGCCGCCGTGCGCACGCCCTGCCCGCCCCCGGACGCGACGACGGTGGCCGAGTAGGAGCCGTCGACCGTACCGCCGAGGCGGGTGTCGGCCGTCAGGTCCACGGCGGCGGTGCCGCCGGCCGGGACCGTGATCCGCGGTGCCCCGAGGGTGAAGAACCCGGCCGGGGCAGGCTGTCCGTCCGCGCCGGTGGGCGCCGCCAGCGACAGATCCAGCGTCACATCGGCGCTGCCGTTGTTCCGGTACGACACTTTCTCGGTGACGGGGGAGTCGTCGGCGTGGGGCCACGGCTGGGTGCCCAGGGAGACCGACACCGGCTCGGCGACGACCGTCTGGTCGAGCGCCCTGTCGACGGTGAGCCGGCCCGCGCCCTGCTGGAACACCGAGTGGGAGCCGCCCTCGGCCGAGCCCGTCAGGGCGGCCTTGAGCTGTGCGCCCGTCCAGGCGGGGTTCTTCTGCTTGAGGATCGCCGCGGCGCCCGCGACGTGCGGGGTCGCCATCGACGTACCGCTCAGGCTCTGGTAGCCGGGCGGGTCCTGCCCCTCCACACCCGCGGCGGCGGCCGCCGTGATGGACACGCCCGGCGCGGTGATGTCGGGCTTGACGGCCTTGTCACCGGTACGGGGTCCGACACTGGAGAAGTCGGCGATCAGGTCGTCGTCGACGGCGCCGACGGTCAGGGCCGCGTCGGCGCTGCCCGGCGATGCGACCGTGCCCTGATCCGGCCCGTTGTTGCCCGCGGCTATCGTGAACAGGACGCCCTTCTCCGCCGAGACCTGGTTGACCTGGGCCTCCAGCGGGTCGATGCCGGGGGAGTCGAGGCCGCCCAGGCTCATGCTGATGACGTCGGCGCCCTGGGAGACGGCCCATTCGACGCCCGCGAGGATGCTGGAGTCGTCACCGACGCCCTGATCGTCCAGCACCTTGGCGTTGATCAGCCGGGCCCCCGGCGCCACCCCCTTGAACCGGGCGTCCTTCGCCCCGGTGCCCGCCGCCGTGGACGCCACGTGCGTGCCGTGCCCGTCACGGTCCTTGGCATCCGGGGAGGCGCTGAAGTTGCGCTCCGCCGCGACCCGGCCCGCCAGGTCCGGATGGGTGGCGTCGATGCCCGTGTCCACCACGGCGATCTTCACACCGGTGCCGTCGAACGACCGGGCCCAGGCCGCCGGGGCGCCGATCCGGCCGGTGCTGCGGTCGAGCGACGCCTTGCGCACACCGTCCAGCCAGATCCGCGCGATGCCGGACGTGGTGGCCGCCGAACCGTCGCGCCGCTGACGCGTCAGGGCGTCCCACAGCGTGCCCGTGCTGTCGGCGGAGGCGGTGACGGCATCGGCGCCGAGGGCCGACAGGGTCCGGCGGACGGTGGTGCCGTCGACGGACCGCACCTCGGCCCGGGCGGACTCGGCCGCGGCCCCCCGGTAGCCGACGATCACCTTGAGACCGGCCCGGTGCGCCCTGCGGCTCTCCGGCCGGGAGAGCGCGGTGATGTCGAACAGCCGCCGGTCCAGAACGCCGTCGGCGATCAACTGCCGTGCGTCACGCGGTACTACATGGGTGCGGCCGTCGTGGATCTCGGTGAAGAAGGGAATGTCCTCCCGGCCCTTGGCCCGCTGAATACCACCGACCCGGCCCTTGGCGTCCACGAGGACCCGGTCGCCGGTGATCAGGGTGACCGTGTGCACGGTTCTGTCGGCCGCCACCGAGGTGTTGGCGGTGGCCGGGGCCGCCGTGCCCGGGCCGCCGCTCTTCCCCGACGCCGGGCCGGTCATGCCCATCGTCACGGCGACGGCGGCCGCCGCGACGGCGCAGGCCTTCAATGATCGTTTACGCAAGAGAGCCCCTGCTCAGGAGTGAATCGGGCGGGCGAAGGCCCGGCCGCTCGGGACGAGTCGGATAGGTCAGCGCCCCGGATTTCTGAAGTATGCAGAGGCCGCTCGAACGCACTCAATGATCGTTGTGTAACAGCCGTTCGGCGCGATCCGGCTTACTCGGTGGGGCGACGGAGGCGACATCCATGCCTCCGTCCCGAGCCCGGGTCAGCTCCACGCCCGCCGTTCCCGGCCGCGCGGGTCATCGAGCCGGGTCCACTCGGCGTCGATGCGCATCGTGGCCCTGCGCTCGGTGTCGTACGGGGTCCAGCCCGGGTCGCCGGTCCTGGCGAACCTGATCCAGGCCGCGTGCGTCCGGGCGGCCAGATCGGAGTGGGAGGCTCGTCGGGGCCGAGGAGCGCCGCGGGCCCGTGCAGCCGGCCGAGGTACGCGAGGTCGAAGACGAACGGCAGCTCGACCCCGTGGGCGACGCCGAACTCTCCATCCAGAGCATGCGAGCGCCAGGCGAACTCATAGGCATGGGTGGCGGATCGGGGATGCGCGGCGTGTGCGTCGGTGAGGGCCCAGGTGCCTGCGCCGAACAGGGCGTCGCCCACGACGGCGGAGCGCAGCGCACCGAAGGACGCCCCGGGCCGCGTCGCGCGGTAGGTCTCGACGAGTCGCGCCGGATCGGGGTGCGAGCGTGCCGCCGCCTCGTCGACGTCCCCGGTGGTCGAGGTGCCGTACGCGCCCACGGGAACCAGATAGAGGCGGCCCTCCTCGGCGTTGCTCCCGATGAGCAGATCGACGTCGGCGCCGAGGCCGGCGGCGACGGACACGGCCGGCTGTGTGTCGAGGACCAGGCTGAACGGGCTGAGTCCGACCAGCGGATCATGATGCGTCCCGGTCCGCAGATCGAGGCCCGCGAGCCGGGAGGCGGCCTCGACCACCGGTCGTCGGGGACTTCCGCGAAGGCGTCGGCGTGGGGCTCGATGCCCAGGGCCCCGGCCGCCGCCCGTGGGCTGACCAATCGCGAGATCGGCGAGAAGCTCTTCCTCTCGCCGCGCACGGTCGGCTCACACCTCTACCGCAGCTTGCCCAAGCTGGGCATCACCGCCCGCTCCCAACTCCGCGACCTCATCGAGCGCGCCCCGGCGCAGTGAAGGGATTCGGCACCGCTCCCGTCCATCGGTGCAGCACCGCCCGGCCGGTCTGCAACGTGGTGCCCCCGGAGTCGGCCGTACCCGCCTCGCCCAGGTAGAAGCGGCCGTCGTCGAGCGAGACCAGACCGTACTGGCCCGCCGACTCGTACCCGTACACACCGGACGGCTCGTGGAACAGCCCGCGCGGGAGAAGGGACAGGACGCGACCGGACTCGGGGCGTGGCTGCCCCTTCACCGCTCCTCGGCGTGCGGGCCTCGACCCGTCCACCACGTAGAGCGAGTAGTTGGGAAAGGCCGTCTTCTTGCCCTTGTACACGGCCATCAGCCAGTTGCCGCTGTGCCCGTCGTACTCCAGGTTCTGGACGCCGTAGGTGGTGTTGCCGGTGTGGGCGAAGAACTTGCCGCCGGGCGAGGCGGGGCCGCTGGTGTGCTGCGCGTCTTCGGTGAGCGGTCGCTCGTACCTTCGCCAGTCGCGTACGTCGTACTGGAGCAGCACCTGGTGGTCGTTGTCGGGGCGGGCGGTGTTGGAGTAGATCCCGTACGCGACAGTGAGCAGTCGGCCGCCGCCCCGGCGGTTCAGGTCGGGTCCGAAGGCGACGCCGTCGATCCCGCTGCAGCCGTAGCGGTGGTCGGGGGTGTCGCCGGTGTCGCCGTCGAACACGCCGTCGCCGTTCATGTCGGCGGTGTAGTCCCGCACGACCTCCCGGAGATGGACGGTGGAGACCACGTCGGTGGTCCGGGCGTCCATGTTCATCCGCGTGATGCGGGACCCGTCGAAGATCGCGATGTAGAACGCCTCGGCAGCTTTGTACTCGAGAGATCCGTAGACCCGGCCGTCGCCGGTGTTGAAGTCCAGATCACCCAGATGCCCGGTGAAGCCGGTGACCGAGCCGATGGGCCGGCCCGCCAGGTCGGTCTTCACCAGCAGATCGGTGAAGGAGAAGTACATGTGGCCCCGGCGGCGGTCGACGGCGGTGCCCTGGAGATGACCGGACCGCCAGGCCCCGCCGTCGACGGAAGCGGGCGGCGAGGGCGAGCGCGGCACGGCGTCGGTGTGCCCGGCGGGAGGCGCGGCCGGTGTACGGGCATGGGCCAGGCCCCCGCCCGCCGCGAGCAGGGCCGACGCGAGGACGGTGGACAGGAACAGGGCGGCGGTGTGAGCGAGTGCTCGGCTTCGCATGGTTCCTCCGAGATCGAGATCCTGGGGTGAGCGGCGCCATCGGATGCGAGCGGTACCTCAGGCCCTGCCGTGCGAGACCCGCGAACGCCGGGCCACGGCATCCAACGACACCGCCAACAGCAGTACCCCGCCGGTCACCATGAAGCGGTAGGCGGAGTCGAGATTCAGCAGGGTGAGCCCACTGGAGATCGACTGGATCACGAGTACGCCGAGCAGAGCGGCGAACGCGGTGCCCCGGCCGCCGAACAGGCTGGTCCCGCCGATGACGGCCGCCGCGATGGCGTTGAGGTTGACGTCACCGCCGCCGCTGCTCTGGTTGGCCGCCGCGAGCCGCGAGGCGGAAAGCATCCCGCCGACGCACGCGAGTGTCGTGCACAGCACGAACGCGGTGGTGAGGACGGCCTTCACATTTACGCCCGCACGCCGGGCGGCCTCCATGTTGCCGCCGACCGCGTACATCGACTTGCCGAACGAGGTACGGGACAGGACGTAGTGCAACGCCAGCACCAGGGCGAGGAAGAACACGAACATCCAGCCCACCCCCCGGTCCCGGTTGAGATACCAGACCGCCGCGCCGAGGCCGGCCAGCAACGCCAGGCTCCGCCCGACGAGCAGCCGCCGGGAGGCGGCGGCGAGACCCGCCCGCCGGCGCTCCCCGGCCCGGGCCGCGCCGGTCGCGTACAGCACCGCCGCGCCCACGACGACCAGCGTGTACGCCAGCCAGGGCGGCAGGAACTGGAGCTGGGCGAAGGTCACCAGGCCCGAATCGAAGGGCAGGTTGATCGAACCCTTGGGCCCGAGCAGCCACAACTGCACACCGAGGAAGCCGAGAAGACCGCCGAGGGTGATGACGAAACTGGGCACCCCGATCCGGTTGTGGACCTGGGCGTAGAACCAGCCGATCAGAGCCGCGAGGGCGAGCGAGGCGGTCACGGCGAGCCAGGCCGGCAGCCCCCGGTCCACGAAGAGGACCGCCAGGACGGCGGCGCCGAGTCCGCTGACCGAGCCGACCGACAGATCGATCTGCCCGACGAGCAGGACGCAGACGACGCCCAGGGCGATGATGCCGACCGGCACGCTTTCGAGAGCGAGGTTCGTGAGGTTCGCGCTCGACAGGAAGATCGGGTTGAGGATCTGCATCACGACCCAGATCACGACGAGACCGGCGAGTACGGGCAGGAGACCGAGGTCGCCGCCGCGCAGCCGGGCGGAGACCGCCCGCCACTGGTCGCGCACCCCGTCGGACCAGTTCGTCGGCTTCCGGGGCCCGCCCCGGGAAAGCTCCGGGCTCGTGGCCGTCGCCGGTTCCGTCATGACCTCTCCCTTGCCCGTCGCCGGATCGGTCATGACGCTTCCTCCTCGCCCGAGGCTTCCGTTCCGCCGCTCGCGCTCCGCTCCCGGCCGGCGCGGCGGCTGACCACGTTGTCCGTGGCTCCGGTGATGGCCGCCACCAGGTCCGACGCCGTCGCCTCGGCCGCGTCGAAGACGCCGTTGTTGCGGCCGAGCCGCAGGACGGCCACGGTGTCGGCGACGGCCCGCACATCGGCCATGTTGTGGCTGACCATGATGACGCCCAGGCCACGCTCCTTCAGACGCTCGATCAGGTTGAGCACCTCCGCCGTCTGCGCCACCCCCAGGGCGGCCGTCGGCTCGTCGAGGATGATCACCTTGGGGTGGCCCAGGAGGGTCCGCGCGATGGCCACCGTCTGCCGCTGTCCGCCGGACAGGGCCGCGACCGGGACGCGCACCGAGGGGATCTTCGCCGACAGCTCCCCGAGAAGGGCGCGGGAGCGGACCTCCATGGTCACCTCGTCCAGCCGCAGTCCGCGCAACTCCCGTCCGAGGAAGAGGTTCTCCACCACGTTCAGGTTCTCGCACAGGGCGAGGTCCTGGAACACGGTCGCGATGCCGAGCTGCTGTGCGGCGGCGGGGGAGGGGATGGAGACGATCCCGTCGCCGAAGCCGACGGTGCCGGCGTCCGGCTGGTGCACCCCGGAGAGGACCTTGACCAGGGTGGACTTCCCCGCGCCGTTGTCGCCGACCAGAGCGACGACCTGGCCCGCGGCGACGTCGAGCGCCACGTCGGTGAGCGCGGCGACCGCACCGAAGGACTTGCTGATCCCGCGCAGCGAGAGCAGCGGGCCCCCGGACGCCTCTCGCGGGGAGGGAAAGGACTCAGCAGACATCGACCGACCTTCCGAGGCGGGCGGAGGAGAAGGGACGGCGGCCCCGGCACCGAGGTCGTCCGTGCGGAGCCGCGGAGCCGTCCGTTCCCGCGGACTACGTGACACCCGCCTCGGCGCAGGCGGCCGCGTACGTCGCCGTGCACACCTCAGCGGTCTTGAGCGGCTTTCCGTCGCCCACCAGGACCTCCGCGATGTTCTTCCGGGTGACCACGGTGGGGGTGAAGAGTTCGGAGGGGGTGCCGAAGAGCGTCGTGTCGCCCCGGGGCTTCTTCCCCTGGGCGAAGGCGTAGGCCGCGGTCGCCGCGGCTTCCGCGACGGTCTTGATGGGCTTGGAGATGGTGTTGTACTGATCGCCCTTGATGATCCGTTGCGCGGCGGCGAGTTCGGCGTCGTTCCCGGTCACCGGCGGCACGGTGGCTCCGGCCGCCTTGAACGCGGCGATGGAACCGCCGCCCGTGCCGTCGTTGGCGGCCACCACACCGGCGATCTTCCCCGGGAACTTGCTGATCTGGCCGCTGACCCAGCTCTGCGCCTTGCCCGGCTCCCAGGCAGGGGTGTCGTATTCGGCGAGCAGATCGAATCCGCTGGAGTCGACCGCGCTGTGTATGCCCTTCTTGATCAGGCCCGCCGCCGCGTCGGTCGGTGAACCGTTGACCTGGAGGAGACCGCCCTCGGCCTCGGTGGCCTCAAGGTGCTCCACCAGGGACGCGCCGATCATGGAGCCGATCTTCTCGTTGTCGAAGGAGACGTAGTAGTCGGCCTTGACCGCCGGGATCGGCCGGTCGTACGCGATGACGGGAACACCCCGCCCCTGTGCCGTACGGACGGTGCTGGCCGCCGCGGCGGAGTCCACCGGATCGATCACGATGACGTCGGCGCCCTGCGCGAGAGCGGAGTCGGCCTGCTGCTGTTGCTTCGAGGCATCGCCGCCCGCGTTCTGGTAGAGCACCTCGCAACCGCCGCAGAGATCCCTCACTTTGGCCTTGAAGAGCGGTGCGTCGTACAGCTCGTACCGGGTGGAGGCGATATCGGGCATCAGAAAGGCGATCTTCGCGTTCTCCGACGACCTGCCGTCCGAGCCGCTCGGCGCTTTCGTCGTACAGGCGGCGGCGGAGACGATCACCGTCATCGCGGACAAGGCTGCCGCAAGAGATCTGACAGAGCGTTGCTTCACTGGAATCTCCTGAGTCTTGAGGCGGAGAGCCCTCCTTCGCGTCAAATTAACAGTGGAAATGTTAGTAGTGTCAATGGTCATGTCATAAATAACAGGACGGCCGGGCGTTCAGCGATGTACGGGCAGCCGCGCGGGGGCTCCCCACACGGTGCGGGCCATCGCCAACTCGGCGCGGTACCGCTCGTATCCGTCCTCGTACAGCGCCCGTACGTCCGCGCGCGGATCGACCACCTGATGGCGCCCGGGCGGCGCCTCGTACCCGGGGGAGAGCGAGGCCCTGGCGACGGACACCACGCCGAGCGCCCCGACCTGCTCCTCCAACGGAATACGGACGGGCCGGCCGAGGACGTCGGCGATCAGCCGGGCCCACATCACCGACCGCGTGCCGCCGCCGCACAGCGCGAGCGTGCCGCTCAGCCCCGCCGCGTCCAGGCAGTGCCGGGCCGCGTACCCGATGGCCTCGCAGACGGCCCGCACCGCGTCCGCCCGGCCCGTCGCCAGGCTGAGCCCGTCGAGCCTGCCCTGCGCCGACGGCTCGACGAACGGGGCCCGTTCGCCCGCCTCGGACAGGAAGGGGAAGGCGCGGACGCCCCGGGCGCCGGGCGGGCTGTCGGTGAGCAGCGCGTCGACGTCGGCCGTCGTCGCGCCGACGAGGGCCAGCACCCACTCCAGCGCCGCCGTCCCCACCATGGCGGGCATGGCGCGCAGCCACCGGCCGGGGTCGGGCGTGCACAGCCACATGCCGGCGGGCTCGGCGAGCGGATCGAGATCGACGCGGTCGGTCAGCACCTGGCTCGCGAGGGTCGTACCGAGGATGAGAACCCCGTCCCCCACCTCACGCACCCCGCTGCCGATCGCGCAGGCCGGCAGGTCGTACGGCCCCGCCACCACCGGCAGCCCCTCGGGCAGCCCCAGCAGTCCGGCGCCGCGCCCGTCCAGCCCGAGCACCGTCCCGGGCGGGGCGGGAGTCGGCAGCAGCCCCGCCCGCTCCTCGACCCCGCACGCCGCCAGCGCCTGGGGTGCGTAGCGGCGGGTACGCGGGTCGAGGAACGGCAGCGTCGCGTCGGAGGCGTCGAGGCACACCCGGCCGGTCAGGCGCTGGGCGACCGCGTCGACGCAGTACCCCGCGACGGCGGCCCGGTCCAGCGCTTCCGGCTCGTGCTCCTGGAGCCAGTTGAGCAGCGGGCCGTGGCACCCGGGGAACATGCCGGAGCCGGTGTGCGCGTAGGCGGCGCCGATCGTGCCGTCGGCCAGCCAACGGGTCACCAGGTCCGAGGCCCGCGCGTCCATCCAGGAGATGGCGGGCCGCACCGGCCGGCCGTCGGAGTCCCGCAGCCACAGACCGTCGCCCTGCCCGGTGAGCGCCACGGCGTCCGGCGTACGGCCGATCGCGGCGGCGACCTCGCGAACGACCTCGACGACACCGGACACGACGTCGTCGAGATCCTGCTCGACCCGCCCGCCCGACAACATCTCCACGTGCGAGCGACGGCTCGCGGAGGCCAGGCCTTCGCCGGTCCCGTCGAACGCCACGGCCTTGGTGACCGACGTACCGATGTCCACGCCGATGATCGTGCTCACGCCTGGTACCTCCTGTGCGGGCCGATGGATTCCCGGGCGGCGTCGATGGCGGCGGCGATCAGGGCTGGCCGGCCGCCAGGACGTCCCGATTGGCGAGGTGCTTCAGCTTCTCCCCCCGCAGGAAGCGGCCGACCTCGGCGGCGGTGATGTCCGCCGCACGGTGAGCCGTCTGCCGGGTCGCGCCCGCCAGATGGGGCGTGGTGATCACGTTCGGTACGTCCCGCAGCGCCCAGTCGGCGGGGATCGGCTCGATGTCGTACACATCGAGGGCGAGCGCCCCGAGACCGCCGCTGCGCAGCAGCTCCGGCAGCGGCGCGTGGTCGAGCAGTCCGCCGCGGGCGGAGTTCACCAGGACCGCGCCGTGCGGCAGCAAACCGAGGCGGCGGGCGTCGAGCAGGTGGTGGGTCTCCTCGGTCAGACGGGCGTGCAGACTCACCACCGAACTCCGGCTCAGAAGAGCGTCCAGCTCGACGAGTTCGACCCCGTCCGCCTCGACCGCGGCAGGATCGGCGTACGGGTCGGCCGCGAGCACCCTGGCACCGAAGGCGCGCATCACCCGGGCCACGATGCGACCGATGGCGCCGTAGCCCACGAGCCCGACCGTGGCCCCGCCGAGCTCGCCGCCGCTCTCCTCGTACGCGTACAGATCGCCCCGCCAGACGCCTCGCTTCAGCTCCGCGTCGGCCGCGTTGATGCGCCGCATCGCCGCGAGCATCAGCCCCACGGCGAACTCCGCGGCCGCGGGGGCGTTACGGCCGGGGGCGAAGCTGACCCGGACTCCGTGGCGGGTGGCGGCGGCCAGGTCCACATTCACCGGTCCGCCCCGCGAGACGGCGACGAAACGCAACGCGGGCGACGCGGCGAACACCCGCTCGGTGAACGGGGCCATCTGCGTCACGCAGACGGACGCCCCGGCCAGCGCCTCGACGAGCTCGTCCTCCGTGCCGCTCGCCTCAAGGACCTCCGCGACCGGACCGAAGGGCTCATGGGGCCACGGCAGGGTCAGCTCCGCGAACTCCGGTGGCTCCCCGCCCGTGCGGGACAGCTCCTGACTCACTGCCGCGCGAATCAACGCGGGACGGACGAAGTGGTCGCCTGCGGCGAGGATGCGCATGACGTCGGATTCCTTCTGCGAGGAGAGCCGGTGGGATCGCGGGGCGAGCAGGTCGGAGCATGGTCCGGGCCGCGACAGACCGGTCCTGGGCTGTGGAATTTCTGTTAAATTTAACAGCGCCCGCGTGAACGGGCAATGCGCCCGGCGCACTCGGCGTGTACGGCACGCACGGGCCTCGGCCTCGATCTCGAAAGGGCGGTCTCCATGACCTCGCGTCTCCTGCTCGTACGGCACGGCGAGACCGAGTGGCACGCGGAGAACAGGTACGCAGGCGTCACCGACATCGCCCTCACGCCCAGAGGCACCGCCCAGGCGGCCGACCTCGGATCCTGGGCCGCCCGCGGCGGCGTGGACGCGATCGCCTGCTCCCCGCTCAGCCGCGCCCGCCGGACAGCGGGCCCCGCGGCGGCGGCGCTGGGCCTGGCGGTCGACGTCCAGGAGGGGCTGCGGGAGGTGGACTTCGGCTGGGGCGAGGGCCGGACCATCCAGGAGATGGCCGAGGAGGACCCCGAAGCCGTACGGCGCTTCCGCGAGGACGCCGACTCCGGCGCCTTCCCCGGCTCCGAGCCCGTCGCCCGGGCGGCGGCACGGGCGACCGCGGCCCTCCGCGACCTCGCGCACCGTCACCAGGGGGGCAGGGTGCTCGTCGTCGCCCACAACACCCTGCTGCGCATCGCCCTGTGCGAACTTCTCGGACTGCCCCTCGGGCGCTACCGGCGGATCTTCCCGCGGCTGGACAACGGGGCGGTCACGGAGATCGAGATCAGCGGCACGGACACGGCGCTGCGCTCGCTCAACGTCCCCACCACCGCGACCCCCGCCCCCGCGCCCGGCCCGGGCCCTGCGGGAGACTGATCCCCATGACCAAGAGATCCGCCGAAGAGCGCCGACGGCTCATCGCCGACCATGTCGTGGAGCAGGGCACGGCCACGGGCGCCGCCCTCGCGCAGCTCACGGGCGTAAGCCTGATGACCGTCCACCGCGACCTCGACGACCTCGCACGGCAAGGAGTGCTGCGACGTTTCCGCGGCGGCGCGTCCGCCCTGCCCTCAACGGTGTTCGAGTCGAGCCTCGACTACCGGCTCGGCGTCAACACGGCGGAGAAGAACGCCGTCGCCCGCGCCGCCGCCGAGTTGGTGGAGCCCGGCATGTCGGTGATGCTCGACGACTCCACCACGGTGCTGGTCATGGCCGGACTGCTGGTCGACCTCGCCCCGCTCACCGTGGTCACGAACGCCCGCCGGGTGCTCGACGTCTTCACCGACTGCGAAGGCATCCGCCTGATCGCCCTGGGCGGGGAGTACTCACGCACCCACGACTCCTTCCTCGGGATGCCCTGCGTCGAGGCGGTGGAGGCGCTCTCCGTCGACCTCGTCGCCGTCTCCACCTCCGCCCTGGACGCCAGGTCGGCCTACCACCAGGAGCAGGACGTGGTGCTGGTCAAACGGGCGATGCTGACGTCGGCGGCGACGAAGGTGATGCTCATGGACCACACCAAGCTCGCCCGGACCGCGCTGCACCGGGTGGGCCCCGTCACCGACCTGGACCACCTGGTCGTCGACGACGGAGCGGACGCCGAACTGCTCGGCAGACTCCGCGAACGCACACAGGTGACGGTGGCGACCGTCCCCCACTGATTCCTTCCCTCCCTCTCACAATGATAGAAGGCGTGTTAATTTCACACAGCACCACCCATGCGGATGGTGGACGGACGAGGCTCGTCCCGCCGGGGAAGGACGCTTTCAGCCATGAGCAGTGACTCCCGCAGCACCACCCCCCACCCTCCGGCCGTGATCGGCATCGACGTGGCCACCGCGTCCGTCCGCGTACTGTGCGTGGACGGACAGGGACACGTGCTCGCCGAAGCCCGGGCCGATCTGCCGCCCCCCGTACGCACTTCTGCGGGGACGAGCGAACAGGACGCCCGTTCCTGGTGGCCCGCCGTACGGTCGGCGCTCCGCCGCACCACGGCCGCACTGCCCCGGGGTGGCCGCGAGGTGATCGCGGTGGCCGTGTCCGCCACATCCGGCACCATCGTGCCCACCGACGCCGACGGCGAACCGGTCGGCCCGGCCCTCATGTACGACGACCGGCGCGCCGCCGGCCTCAATGCCGAGGCCCAGCGGACGGGCAGCGCCCGCTGGAACGCGCTCGGCCTGTCCGTGGGCCCCACCGCGGCGCTCGGCCGAGCCGTCTGGTGCCTACGCGCATACGGCCCCGGCCTGCGCCACGTCCTGCACACACCCGACATCGTCGGGCGCGAGCTGACGGGCCATCCGGTCGCCACGGACTGGAGCCACGCGCTCAAATCCGGCTACGACGCCCGCGCTTCGGAGTGGGCGCACGAGGTCTTCGACGCCCTCGACTTCCCGCTCGCACTGCTCCCCGCCGTACGCGCCCCCGGCGCCGAGGCCGGAGTCGTCGGCCCGGAAGCGGCCGAGGCCACGGGCCTGCCCGAAGGGTGCTCGGTACGCCTGGGGATGACGGACGGCTGTGCGGGCCAGATCGCCACAGGCGCGGTCGAGCCGGGCCGGTTCGTGGGCGTGCTCGGCACCACGTACGTCCTCAAGGGGGTCTCCGCCGACCTGGTGCGCGATCCGACCGGAGCGTTCTACAGCCATCGCCACCCCGAGGGCTGGTGGCTCCCCGGCGGGGCGTCCAACACCGGAGGCGAGTGCCTGGCCCGGACCGCTCCGGCCCGCCTGCCCGCGCTGGACACCGCAGCGGCCGCCCGGGGCCCCGCTTCGTACGTGCGCTACCCACTGCTCCGCGACGGCGAACGGTTCCCCTTCGTCTCCGGCACGGCGCGCGGCTTCGAACTGGGCCGCCCCCGCGACGAGACGGACGCCCACCGGGCCGCACTCGAAGGAGTGGCGTTCGTCGAACGCCTGGCCCTGGACCGGATCGAGAGCCTCGGCGTACCGGTCCTCGGCCCCCTGTACGCGGCCGGCGGAGGCAGCCGCAGCGCGGTGTGGACGGCGATCCGCGCCACCGTCCTGAACCGCCCGGTCCGGGTCGTCGAGCGCGCGGAGACGGCGTTCGGCGCCGCGCTCCTCGCCGCGACGGGCACGCTCCACGAGGACCTCACGGCGAGCGCCGCAGCCATGGTGCGCACGGGAGCGCTCGTCGAGCCGGTGCCGGAGGAACGCCCTGCCCTGGACGACGCATACGCCCGCTTCGTCGAGGCACTGCGCGAGCGCGGCTGGCTCACCGACGACTGACGCGGCCGCGGCGGTCGTGGACCACCTTAAGTTGATGCATCAACCTTTCGAGGTTAAGGTGAGGCTGCGGTCGACGGGTACCCGTCGAGCCGGTCGTGAGCAGGCCTTCAAGGAGGAGACATGGCGGTCGAAGTGAGCGACGCACCCGGGGCGAACCGCTATGAGGCCCGCGTCGACGGGCAGTCCGAGCCGGCGGGCATCGCGCAGTACATCCGTACGTCGGAGCTCGTCGCGTTCGTGCACACCGAGGTCGACCCGGCGTACGAGGGCAGGGGAGTCGGCTCCGCGCTGGTCCGGGCCGCTCTCGACGAGGCGCGCGCGGCGAACCTGCGGGTGCTGGCCACCTGCCCCTTCTTCGCGGGCTGGATCGCCCGGCACCCCGACTACCAGGACCTGCTGTACCAGTCCCGCAGCAAGGTCAGTGACTGAGGAGCCGGGCGCGGTGCGCGGCTGCCGCCCGTAAGTTATGTCGACGCATCAACTATGTGGATGATTGGCTTCCCGGTACGCCTCTGCCTCCCAGGCGGAGGCGGCGGCGCGGCAGCCATCCCGAGGAGGGAACCATGGAATCTCACGTGGCCGACAACCCCGATGAATCGCGTTTCGAGATCTTCGACGGCGGTGAGCGGGCCGGATTCGTCGAATATCACCGATTCCGGGACGAGATCGCCTTTCTCCATACGGAGATCGACCCGCGGTTCGGGGGCCGAGGCCTCGGGGGTGCGCTGGCCCGCTCGGTTCTCGACGAGGCCAGGAAGCAGGAGCTCAAGGTGCTTCCCTTCTGCCCCTTCATCCGCGGCTGGCTCGGCCGGCACCCGGAGTACACCGACCTGGTGCCGGAGGCACAGCACGCGCGCTTCGGGCTGTGACGCCCGCCGGATCGTCGGACACCGGAGGAGGTCTGCCCCGCCGTGCGAGCCCTGCTCATCGATCGCTCAACGCCCCGCGGTATCCGTCTGGGTGAAGCGGAACCGCCTCGGCCGGCGCCTCACCAGGCGTTGGTGCGTGTGGCCGCCACCTCCCTCAATTTCGGCGAGGTGAGCCACGGCATCGCGACAGCGGCGCCAGGAGCCGTTCTCGGCTGGGACGCGGCCGGGCTGGTGGAAGAGGCCGCCGCCGACGGGTCCGGACCGCCCGTCGGCACTCCGGTGCTCACCATCGGCGCGGACGGCGGATGGGCCGAACTCCGCGCCGTGGACACCGGGGCACTGGGCCTCGTACCGCTCGGCGCCGATCCCGGTGCGCTCAGCACGCTCCCGGTCGCCGGCCTCAGCGCCCTCCGGGCTCTCCGCCGTTGTGGACCCGTGTCCGGAAAGCGCGTGCTGATCACCGGTGCGACGGGCGGGGTCGGGCGGTTCACGGTGCGGCTCGCCCACGCCCAGGGCGCCCGGGTCACGGCGTCCACGGGCGATCCGGACGAACACGGGGATGCCCTCCGGGCCCTGGGCGCGGCCGAGGTCGTTCACGGACCCGAGCACGCCGACGGGGAGTGGGACGCCGTCGTGGACACGGTCGGCGGCGAGCAACTGGTGCGGTCCTTCGCGAAGTTGGCGGCCCACGGCACGCTCGTCGCCGTCGGCGACGTCACCTCGCGCCCCGTCACGTTCCCGCCGGGCGCCTTTCTCGGCAGCGAGAATCGGCACGGGCGCGCGATCGTCACGTTCCACTCGCTGGACGGCCCCGCGCCCGGTCAGGATCTGGAACACCTGGCCCGGCTGCTGGCGGAGAAGGTACTCACGCCCCACATCGGCTGGCGCGGCGACTGGAGCCGCGTGGACGAGGCCATCGACCTGCTGCATTCCCGCCGCCTCCACGGCAAGGCCGTACTGGACGTCTCGGGCGCTCCGTGACCTCGTAGGCCGGACACGAGAGCCGATGCGCGGCGCACGCCGTGACCTGTGACGCCGTGTCGCGCAAGTCCCAGGAACCGGCCGCACCGCCGCCGCCCGGGGCGGGGGTGCCCCGCTCCACCTGAATCAGTGGAGCTCGTGCTCGTGCTCCTCGGCGAGATCCAGGTTCGCGGACACGTCTCGCAGCGTCACCAGCGCCCAGACCGCGGCGACGACCATCACCCCGGCGCCTGCGATACCGGTCACCGTGGCCGCCTCGGTGAACGCCTCCTTCGCGGCCGCGAGGACGAGGCTCCCCGTGCCGCCGCTGGCTTCCCCCGACGATCAGGGCTTCGGCCAGCGTCGAGGACGCCCGGTCGAGCAGCTCCGTCGGGAGAGCGAGCGCGTCGGTTCCGGCGGAGGCGGCCCTGGTGTACCAGGAGACGAGCAACCCGCCCAGCACCGCGGTGCCGAGCGATCCGGATCGACTCGATGCCCACACTGCGGGCGACGGCCGCGAAGTCCACCGGTTCGTGATCGGTCTCGTGCTCGGGCAGGCCTTCGACCAGCATCTCCAGCTTGACCATGCCGAGCGAGGAGTTGGTGAAGACGGTCGTCTTCACCGGCAGATCGTGCAGCCTCACGGTGAGCAGTTCGCCCATCAGCATGCCCAGTCCACCGTCACCCGACATCGAGATCACCTGGCGGCCGGGGCCGGCGAACTGTGCGCCGATGGCGTGCGGCAGAGCGTTGGCCATCGTGCCGTGCAGGAACGAACCGATCACCCGGCGCTGGCCGTTGGGGGTCAGATAGCGCGCTGCCCACACGTTGGACATGCCGGTGTCCACGGTGAACACCGCGTCATCGGCGGCGAGTTCGTCCAGAACCGATGCCGCGTACTCGGGGTGGATGGGCGTGTGCCGCTCGACGCCGTGGGTGTAGGGGGAGACCACCGCCTCAGTGATCGGGTGTGCTTGCGCAGCATCCGTTGCAGAAAGACGCGGTCTTTCTTCGCCTCGACCAACGGGAGCGCGGCCCGCAACGTCTCCCGTACGTCGCCGTGTACCCCGAGCTCCAGAACGGTGCGACGGCCGAGGCGGCCGGCGTCGTGGTCGATCTGCACGCTTCGCGCCTGCGGCGGGAAATCGTTGTACGGGAAGTCGGTGCCGAGCAGGACGACCAGGTCGGCCTCGTGCATGGCGTCGAAGCAGGCGCCGTAGCCCAGCAGGCCGCTCATGCCGATGTCGTAGGCGTTGTCGAACTGGATCCACTCCTTGCCCCGCAAGCTGTGCCCGACGGGGGCGGCGGTCTTCTCGGCGAGCGCCATGACCTCGGCGTGGGCGTCCCGCACACCCGCGCCGCAGAACAGCATCACCTTCCGTGCCGCGTTGAGCTTCTCGGCCAGCTTCCGCACCTGTGCGGTCGGGGCGACGACCCGGCCGCGCTCGGTGACCAGATGGCCGGACCCCGTCGGGTTGACGGCCTTGTCGTGTGCGACATCGCCGGGTATCACCAGGACCGACACCCCGCTGTTGCCCAGAGCGCGTTGCAGTCTGATTCCCCATCGCCGGACTTCTCCCCTCGGGCTGCACACCTGTCTTGTGTGACGATCGGCAGCCCATATAGTTGATACATCTACTTCATGGCGGCCCGGGCGCCGCCGGGCCGGAGAGGGGGTGTGGCCGGGGCTGATCGGCCCCGCTGTGGAAGCCGTGGAGGCCATCGGCGGCCGGGCCGCCGATGAGCGTGAGGAGAAGGTTGATGCGTGCACGGAAAATATGCGTGCGCGACTCGCATTGCTGGAAGGCGTCGAGTGGGGCACCGGGAAGACCGAGGCTCTCCGGCGCGCCCTGCCATGTGCGGTGGCGCAGCCGGGCGGTCTCGGCGGGGCGATGGCGCGGGGGCGGATGGACCTCCACCGGACGCGGTCCCGGGGTGCGTGTCCCCGGCCGTGAGCGGTGGGAGGTCGCTGCACTCGAGCCCACGGCCGAGACCGCGCGGTCGGCGAAAGGCGGGGAGGGGTTCGCCGGTCCGTCTACCGTGCCGGTGTCAGGCCTCCTTCACCGGGTGTCCGCTCATGATCGACACGCGGTTGAACGCGTTGATGCTGATGGCGACCCAGAGCACGGCCGAGATCTGCTCGTCGGTGAGGTCGCCGCGTGCCGCGGCGGCCGCTCCGCCCCGTGCGGATCCGTTCAGGCTGGTCGTCGCCTCCGCCAGAGTCAAGGCGGCGCGTTCCGCGGCGGTGAAGACGTCCGTCTCGCCCCAGGCCGCCAGCAGTCCGAGGCGCTGCGGGCTCTCCCCGGCTTCGAGCGCCGCGCGGGTGTGGGCGCGCAGGCAGTAGGCGCACCCGTTGATCTGGGAGACGCGGAGGTTGACCAGTTCCACCAGGGTCACCGGCAGGCCGGCGCGGGCGGCCGCCGCCCCGGCGGCCTGCGCGGTCCGCGCGAGAGCGCGGAACGCTTCGGGGTCGAACTTGTCGATGAACACCTTCTTGTCACGGCTCGACGTCGAGGTGATGGCCACGGGGCACTCCTTGCAATCGATATAATGTTGAATATTGAACTATACATCTGGAGAGTTGAACATGAGCAACGTCGAACGTGATCCCGTCAGCCTGCGCTGCACGCAGGGACCGGAGGCGGCTGAATCCGCCCTCCACCGCGTCGAGATCCTGACGCCGCGTGATGTCCCCCTGGGCGGCCCGCGGTCCATGAGCGTGCGCCGCACCCTTCCTCAGCGGGCCCGCAGCTTCGTGGGCGCCTGGTGCTTCGTCGATCACTACGGACCCGACGACGTCGCCCGGCGCGGCGGGATGGACCTCCCGCCGCACCCCCACATAGGCCTGCAGACGGTCACCTGGCTGTTCGACGGCGAGGTGGAGCACCGGGACAGCCTCGGCAGCCATGCCTACGTGCGCCCCGGCGAGCTCAATCTGATGACGGGGGGCCGCGGCATCTGCCATTCCGAGGTCTCCACCGATCGCACCACCGTCCTGCACGGCGTGCAGCTGTGGGTGGCGCTGCCGGACGAACACCGCCAGGCGGAAAGGGACTTCCAGCGGTACGTACCATCGCCGATCCGGAAGGACGGCGCCGAGATCAGGGTGTTCCTCGGCTCCCTGCTGGAAGCGGTCTCGCCGGTGCGCACCTTTACGCCGCTGCTCGGCGCGGAGCTGATTCTCGAGGCCGGCGCGTCCCTCACCCTGGGCGTCGACGCCGCGTTCGAGCACGGCCTCCTGGTGGACGAGGGAGACATCGAGCTCAACGGGACGGCGTTGAGCCCTGCCCAGCTCGGATTCCTCCGTCCGGGCAGCGGATCGCTGACCCTCCGCAACACATCTCCCGCTCGGGCCCGAGTCATTCTGCTGGGCGGACCGCCTTTCGAGGAAGAGATCGTCATGTGGTGGAACTTCATCGGCCGCAGCCACGACGACATCGCGCGGGCCCGCAAGGACTGGGAGGAGGAGTCCGAACGCTTCGGCGCGGTGGAGGGGTACGTCGGAGATCGACTGCCCGCCCCGGAACTGCCCAACGCGACGCTCGCGCCCCGCCGCAATCCGCCCAGCTCCTGAACCACCGCTCGCAGGAGCCGAGTTCCCGCGGGCGGCAGCCGCCGGCTCGGGATGCGCCACGCGAGAGGCCCGTCGTAGCGCATCCAGAAGTCGACGGCATCGGGTCGCGGCCGGGGTACGACGGTGCTGCCGCCGTCGAACCGCATCACCTTCTCGGCCTCCTCCCGCAGAGTGGGCCAGATGGGCAGCCCGGGCCCGTTGGGATCTCCCGTACGCGCGAAGTTGATCCAGTAGCCGCTCATCCGGTCACGCAGGGTGTGGTCGCGCTCCCCGTACGCGGCGTCGCCGTCCTTGCCGAGGTTGTCGTACGCGTACATCACCTCCGCTCCGTGATAGGCGCCGAACTTCCGGAGACCGGCTTCCGGAGGGACGTGTGCGAAGTAGTAGGAGTAGGCGTCCGCCTTTCCGGTACGCGTCTGCAAGACGCCCCACCTGCGCATGGCCCGGGTCATGACCTTGTCGGTCTCGGCCTTGAGGAGGGAATCGAGCACCTGCGCTTCCGTGTCGCCGGGATAGAGACGGAGGAAGAGTTCCGCGTCCGCACCGTGCTCCTGACGCACCTTTTCCCGGTAGTCACCCACATCGGAGTCCGGGGGGCTCACCAGGGCGAGGGAGGCCTCGTCCGCGTTGCTCCCGACGAGTGTGGGCACATCCAGTTGATCGCCCGCGGCGTATATCTCCGCGGGAGTCCGGTCGAGAACCAGGCCGTCGATGGACGGCCGCCAGTGACTCTTCAGGGACTTGGCCGCGTCCACCACCCGTTCCACGGGCATGCGGCGCATCTCTTCCACAGTGGCGCCCCCGAGCTTCTCGCTCAGGCGCCGCCCCGCCGTCTCGGCCGCCGACCTGGCGTCGTACTGATCGCCTCGCTCGGTGTCGCCCCGCGTCCCCATGCAGGCTCCACCACCGCCGATGATGCCGTCGACCAGACCCTTCGCCCGCGGCGTCGCGCCGAGGACGCACACGCTCTCGCCGCCGGCGGACTGGCCCGGGATCGTCACCCGGTCCGGGTCGCCGCCGAAGGCCGCGATGTTCTGACGGACCCACCGCAGAGCGGCGATCTGGTCGAGCACGCCGTAGTTGCCCGAGGCGCCGGCCGTCGACTCCTCGGCCAGTGCGGGGTGCGACAGGAAGCCGAGCACCCCGAGCCGGTAGTTGATCGTGACGGCGATCGTCTCGCCACTGGAGGCCAGTGACTCGCCGTCGTAGAGCGGAAGGGCACCGGAACCGGTGGCGAACCCTCCGCCGGGTACGTAGACGATCACGGGGAGCTTCGCCGAGGCGGGCTTCCTGCTGCGCCAGATGTTGAGGTAGAGGCTGTCGTCGCTC
Organism: Streptomyces sp. SID14515; assembly: GCF_010548505.1. Lineage (NCBI taxonomy): Bacteria > Bacillati > Actinomycetota > Actinomycetes > Kitasatosporales > Streptomycetaceae > Streptomyces > Streptomyces sp. SID14515. The sequence goes on from NZ_JAAGMH010000065.1 coordinate 288,693, forward strand.
ACCGGATAGGGATTGAGGAGCGTGCTCTCCAGGGCAGCTTGCACCGTCTGCGACAGCGCCCGGGTGAGGAAGGTGGAGGTCGGCTGAATCGGAACGTCGGAGAACCGGTCGGCGTTGAGCAGCCCCGGACGCGGTCTGGGAGGCTGCGGCGGACGCCAGCGCCGGTCTCCGACCGGGGGGCTGGCGTAAGGAATCCCGGCGAAGATCTCCACGTCGCGCTCATCGTTGAGAACGCCTCTGACCGGCCCCTCTTGTGTCGGCACGGTGCGGGACGGCCGGGGATCGGCGCCTCCCGCCGTGCGGTTCTGCGGCGACGGGTACGCGAGGACAGCCGTGGCGCAGACGAAGGCCGCTGTCAACAGCCACGCCCCCGCCTTGAGCAGGGCGGGACCTCGAAGCCACCAGCGTACGGTGAGGACGAGCACCCCGAGGACGGCGACGAGCGTCCACCCCCACCACGGGCTCCGGTTGAGCCAGGAGACCACGGAGCCGACAACGGTCAGAAGAGCGAAGGCCGCCCACGTCCACGGAGACCGTCCCGGACCGCGCGGACCGCGCGCCAGGCTTTCGTCGGCGGCGTGAACGGTGCCGGTCGTGTGCCGCTTCTTTCGCGTTCCCACCACTGTCTCTTCTTTCGTCTTTCTCCCCTCGGATCGCCCGTCGGGGTGCACTCTTTCGTCCGGACCGAGGGGCGGCTCTGGTCACGCGGGCGAGTCACTTCCGTCGACGGCGGCCGTGCGCGAAGCGGCGTACCGCGCATGGCAAGTTCCACCGGGGGCGGTGCCACGGTGTTCAGGACATCGACGCGCGGGCTCACGGCCACCACGCGCGCTTCCCCTCGCCCCGCGGCGGCTCATCGCGACGCGGGACGAGGAGAGGGAGCCGGTGTGCGACCGTTTCTAGCCGAGGAAGGCGCGAAGGGCCGCGTTGACCTCGTCGGCATGCGTCCAGAGCAGCCCGTGCGGGGCGCCCTCGATCTCCACGTACTGCGCCTCCGGCAGCTCACGGCGGAAGCGGCGGGCGGTCGCGTCGATGGGCAGGATCCGGTCGGCCGTTCCGTGCAGGACGAGGACCGGCTTACCGCTGTCGCGGACCGCCGCGACGTCGGCGCGGAAGTCCTCGATCCAGGAGGGAACGACCGCGTACGCCGCCACGGGCGCGCTCGACGTCGCGACGTTCCAACTCGCGGTCACGGCCTCCTGGCTGATACGGCTGCCGAGGTTGTCGTCGAGGTTGTAGAAGTCGGCGAAGAACTGGGTGTACCAGGCGTACCTGTCGCCCTTCGCCGCTGCCGCGATTCCGTCGAACACCTCGTGCGGCACCCCGTCGGGGTTGTCGTCGCGGGCGACGAGGAAGGGTTCGAGCGAGGCCAGGAACGCCAGCTTCGCGACCCTCTCGTGCCCGTACCGTGAGACGTAGCGAGCAAGCTCGCCCGTGCCCATCGAAAAGCCGACGAGAACGACATCGCGCAGATCGAGGTCCTCCAGCAGGGCGTTGAGGTCGGCGGAGAACGTGTCGTAGTCGTACCCCGTGCCGACCTTCGACGATCGGCCGAAGCCGCGACGGTCATAGGTGATGACGCGGTATCCGGCGTCCAGCAGCTCCCGCGTCTGACGCTCCCAGCTGTGACCGTTCAACGGATACCCGTGGATCAGCACGACGGGCTGACCCGTTCCCTGGTCCTCGTAGTAGAGCTCGATCGGCGTGCTGTTCTCACTGCCGACGGTGATGTACCCCATCTTCTTCTCCCGTTCTGAGGTGGACGAACGTGCTGGTCGAACGATGTACCCGCCATCCGGCGAGCGGACTGCCGTGACACGCCGGGCGTGTTCGGATCAGGCCCGGCGGTCCGCCCGGCGGATGACCGGACGGATGACCGGACGGATGACCGGACGGGTGACCGGTTCAGACCATGGGGTTGCCGCTGACGGTCCGGTCCGCCTCGACGTACGGCTGGACGACGTCCCAGTGCTCGACGACGCGGCCGTTCTCGAAGCGGAAGATGTCGACGATGGCCGCGTCACCGTCGGGGTGCCAGCCGCTCACCCGGCTGTGCGCGATGACGAAGTCGCCGTCCTCGAACACTCGCTCGGGATTCCAGCGGAACCCCTCCAACGTCGGCACCGCGTCGCGGAGTCCGTCCAGTCCGTTGGGCAGGTTGGGGCTGTGCTGGATGTACGGCTCGGCCCAATAGCGGTCCAGAGCGGTCACGTCCTTGTCGTGGAAAAGCTCACGCATGGCTGTGAGCAGGGTTTCCTTGTTCGACATGCCGGGACTCCTTTGAAGGTTCTGGTCGGTCGGTACAGCCGACCGGAGAAGGCCACGATCGAATGCGGTGTCGATGGGGTCAGAGCCTCGATACGGACCACGGTCGCACCACCGGCGTCACGTCAGGAGACGAGAATGGCCTACGGGTGAATTTCCACGATCGCGACATCGACCGTTCCGGTGTGACCATGGGGGCGTCATTCCGCCGTCGGTAACTCACCGACGAGCTGATGTGGCGTGACTGAATTCCTCTTCCGAGGGGAGTCATAGAGGTGAGTTGAACTCGCAACTCACTGATGGGCCCCAATAATACGAAGACTTCGCGGTTTGGCAAGCCGGGAGAGGTGCATGACCGATTGTCCGATCTCGGATCGCCGCAGCCCGGCGGGCAGGGCCGAATCCTCCCTCCTGTTGAATCCAGCGACGTCGTGACGCCCATGGCGGCATGGGAACAGCGGGAGAACCGGCAGTCACTGGTGATTCTCGCGCACCTGGTCGAAGCCGAGCTGGAGCGGAAGACGCAGTGCGATGCCGGCATCGCACACAGCCACTTCAAGATCCTCGCGCTGCTCGCGGGGGCGGACCGGTACACGATGGGACTCACCCGCCTGGGCCGCGCACTGCGATTTCACAAGAGTCGCCTCTCTCATGCGCTCCGCTCGCTGGAGGCGGCCGGTCTGCTCCGCCGCGAGGACACTCCCGAGAAGGGCCGCGCCTATCAGGCCGTCCTCACACGACGCGGTCTCGACCTCGTGGAGCAAGTGCTGCCGCTACAGGACGTCTTCGCCCGCGACGTCGTGCTCTCGGGCCTCACCGCGACCGAGATCGCGCAGCTGCGCACGCTCGCCGGGAAGGTCATCGCCAACCTGGACGCCGGCAGGAGCGACCAGGCCTTCCGGTACGGACAGGCATCTAGTTGACACGTCAAGTTCTGGTGCTAGTGTACGGCGACATGCGCAGGAATGCCATGAGCGGAGAAGCCAGGGCCGGACTCGGCGCACTCCCGACGCCCGAGGGGGAGCATGGTCGCTCAATCGGTCCGAGGTGATCTCAGGATTCGACGAAGAAAGCCTCTCTGCCTACACGCAGGAGACAGTATTTCCGAAAGCTGTGGGGCAAGGCCCGGTTCGGCGTGAAGCGTGAAGCGTGAACGGGGCGGGGCCAGGGTTTTACGGGTCCGGCCCCAGGGAATCACCGGCCACGACATCGGCCCATTCAAGAACGAATCGCGGCGCCTCGTCGTGTCGCGCCCGGCCCCACCTTCCGGAAGGCTTTTCTTTCCCTGTGCGGAGACCTGGGAGCAGATGGCCCATACACGCGCACTACGCACTACCTGTTGCCGGTCTCCCGCGCCGGATACGAAGAAGTCGGCACTCAGGGGCGACAGCACCGAACACTCGGAAGGACCACCGCGAATGAATGCTCCCGCGATCGACAAGCCCGACTTCAGCGGGCTGAGTGCGATGTACATCAACTGCACCCTGAAGCGATCTCCCGAGCGCAGCCACACCCAGGGTGTGATCGACCGCAGCGTCGCCATCATGGGGGCGAACGGAGTCAGCGTGGACCAGATCCGCGCCGTCGACCACGACATCGCCACCGGTGTCCGCCCGGACATGACCGAACACGGCTGGGACACCGACGAGTGGCCCGCGCTCCTTCGACGGATCCTCGCCGCCGACATCCTCGTCATCGGCGGATCGATCTGGCTCGGAGACAACAGCTCGGTGACCCGGCGCGTCATCGAACGGCTCTACGGCTACTCCGGCGTGCTCAACGAGCAGGGCCAGTACGCCTACTACGGGCGTGTCGGCGGCTGCCTGATCACAGGCAACGAGGACGGCCTCAAGCACTGCGCCATGAGCATCCTCTACAGCCTGCAGCACATCGGCTTCGCCGTGCCGCCCCAGGCCGACGCCGGCTGGCTCGGCGAGGTCGGCCCGGGTCCTTCCTACCTCGACGAGGGATCCGGCGGGCCGGAGAACGACTTCGCCAATCGGAACATCTCGTTCATGACGTACAACCTTCTCCACTTCGCGTCGATGATCCGTGACACCGGTGGCATTCCCGCCTACGGCAACCAGCGCTCTGCCTGGGACGCCGGCTGTCGGCCCGACAGCGCCAATCCCGAACACCGCTGACCCGCATGAAGGCGCTACCGAGGATGTGAGATGCGATGACCGCACCAGCTGCCACGAACTGGCCGAGCCTGAGAGTCTCCGACTGGACCGCGACCCGCGACACCCTGCACATGTGGACCCAGATCGTGGGCAAGATCCGCATGGCCCACGCCCCACTGGTCAACCACTGGTGGCAGGTGACGCTGTACGTCAGCCCCCGCGGACTGACGACATCGACCATCCCGTACCGCTCCGGGGCGTTCGAGATCGAATTCGACTTCGTCGGCCACCGGCTCGAAGTCCGCAGCAGCGACGGCGGCGTGCGCGGCTTCCCGCTCCGGCCCATGGCGGTGGCCGAGTTCTACGCCCAGGTCCTGCACACGCTCGACGAGCTCGGGATCCAGGCCCCGATCCATCCGCACCCCAACGAGGTCGAGCCGGCGATCCCCTTCGCCGAGGACCACGCTCACGCCTCCTACGACGGCGAGGCGGCGACCCTGTTCTGGCGGCAGCTGCTGCAGGCGAACCGGGTCATGGGGGAGTTCCGGTCGCACTTCGTGGGCAAAGTCAGCCCGGTGCACTTCTTCTGGGGAGCGATGGATCTCGCTTGCACCCGCTTCTCCGGGCGGGAGGCTCCTCCGCACCCCGGCGGCGCACCCAACTGCGGGGACTGGGTCATGGTCGAGGGCTACTCCCGGGAGCTTTCCAGCTGCGGGTTCTGGCCCGGCGGCGAGGAAGGAGCGTTCTACGCGTACGCCTACCCCGAGCCCGAAGGCTTCGCCGATCACCCGGTCGGTCCCGAAAGCGCCTACTTCAGCTCCGAGTTCAAGCAATTCCTGCTGCCCTACGAAGCCGTCCGCTCCGCGCCCGACCCCGACCGCGCGGTCGCCGAGTTCCTGCACACCACCTACGAGGCCGCCGCGGTGTTGGGAAAGTGGGATCGCGCCGCACTGGAGGACGACCCCTTCCGGTGGGACGGAACCTCGACGCCCCGCTGGTCGCCCACGTAGCCCGGCGCAAGCTCCGGCGTCTGACATTTGTCATGCGTGGCGCTGACAGCTGTCACCGGGAGTCGTGACAGCTCGCCCTGCGGCAAGGGCATGAGCAGCGCGATCCTGGACTCATGACTCAGAAGGCGATGGGGGCCGGGGAACCGCGGGCGGAGCTCGGCGAATCGGATACGTTCCGCCTGACGACAGAGGCGCCGCCGGCAGAGGTGACGGCATGAGTGACGAGGGCGTCACCGAGCCGGAGGAGCGAGCCGCGGACACGCAGCCGCTTGCCGTCGATGGGTATTCCGTTCTGTTCCCGATGGTCGCCATGCTGTCCCTGGAGGACGACATGACGGTCGTCTCCAGCTTGAACGAACGCCTAGCCCTCATGGAGGGCTCCCCGGAGACGGAGCTCGGGGAGCGGGACGGCTCCGGGCCGACGGCGTCGGTGCCTCTGGGGGAGGGCCTGTGAGCGGCGAAGGCCAGAAGGCTCGGGTTGCACAGGCAGCGGCCGCACCGCCGCTGCGGATGCTGCTCGCCGATGACGAGCGCCTGGACCGGCGGCGAGGCCGACGCCATCTCCGGCGGGGATCGTGACGCACGTACGGCTCGGCTCAGTACAGGTCCAGCGCGGTGAGGTTCTTCTCCACGCGGAGTTCGCGCATCGCGGTGGTGACGATCGCGAAGTTGCGCAGGGCCTGATCGTCGTCCGCCATGATCATGCCTCCTTGATGGTTCCGACGAAGTTGTAGAGGGTGCCGTCGACGGTGACGTTGGAGTACACCGTCGCGTTCGCGAAGTCCTCCACATGCGTCACGGTGGCGCCACTGGCCTCGGTCCAGGAATTGAGGTACAGGCCCTCGCGGATCTCCTTGAGGTCCAGCTCGACGGTCTCGGCGTGGCCATCGGGTGCGAGTCCCCCGCCTTCCTCGACCACGAAACTGCCCTGTGAGGGCGAGTCGAAGGTGAAGTTCACTCTGAGCGGCCCCAGTTCGAACCTGAAGCTCCTGCCGACCAACGGATGGGTCATGGCGTGTCCTTCTTTTGAATGACGGGGGATCCGGCTGACGAGGTGAACGTTCGGAACACGATGCGATGCCCGGAGCCGTTCCACTGCCTCGGCCCGTGAACGTTCGCCGGTGACCGGCCGCAGCCGCAGATCGCCGAACCGCCGGTGGAGGGACTACTGACCAGCTTGCCGCTCCGGCCGACGTATCGCCCGCACCACATCCTTGTTGACGAATAAACAATAAAATGACAGAGTTGATGTGTCAACTTAATCGCAGAGGGGCGACAACGTGACCAAGAGGGCGTGACCGCGCCGACCTCCCACCCGGCCGCAGGTCCCGACCTCCCCTCACGGCGGCGTGCGACCTCATGCCGAGCCCACGTAAGCGTTGAAGGAAGGCCCACGATGGATGCTTCGCACGTTGAGTTCGGAATCGACAGCTTCGGTGACCTGCCCCGCAACGACCGGGGCGCGATCGTCTCGCATGCGGAGGCGATCCGCGCCGCGGTGGCCGAAGCGGTCCTTGCCGACGAGGTCGGTATCGACGTGGTCGCGTTGGGCGAGCACCACCTGCCCGAGTTCGCCATCTCCAGCCCCGAGACCGTACTCGCGGGTATCGCGACCGTCACGAAGCGCATCCGGCTCGCGTCGGGCGTGACGGTGTTGTCTTCGGACGATCCCGTACGGGTGTTCCAGCGGTTCGCCACGGTCGACGCGCTGTCCGGCGGACGGGCCGAGGTGATCCTCGGACGCGGCTCGTTCACCGAGTCGTTCCCGCTGTTCGGGTACGACCTGAAGGACTACGAGGTGTTGTTCGAGGAGAAGATCGACCTCTTCCATCGGCTCCTGGACGAGACGCCCGTCACCTGGGAAGGAACCACGCGTGCCGCCCTGCACGCCGCAGACGTGTACCCGAAGACCGAATCGGGACGTCTCAACACCTGGGTAGGCGTTGGCGGGACACCGCAGTCCGTGATCCGCACGGCTCGGTACGGATTTAGGCTCATGCTCGCCATCATCGGCGGCGCTCCTGACCGGTTCGCCCCCTACGTGGATCTGTACCGGCGGGCGAGCGAGGAGTTCGGTACGACCGCACAGCCGGTAGGGCTGCACTCGCCCGGCTTCATCGCCTCCAGTGACGAGGAAGCCAAGGAGCTTTTCTACCCCGGGTACAAAGAGACGCGCGACCGGATCGGGGCGCTGCGCGGCTGGCCGCCGCTCCGCCGGGAGGAATTCAACGCCGAGGTGGACCACGGGTCGCTGTACGTCGGTTCGGTCGAGACGGTCGCGACCAAGATCGCTCACGCCGTCCGGGTGCTGGACGCGGGCCGGTTCGACTTGATCTACTCCGCCGCCGGCACCGTCTCGGCGTCGGCCCGGCTTCGGGCGGTCGAGCTGTACGGCACCCAGGTCATCCCCCGGGTCCGCGAGCTTCTGGCTGAACAGCCCGCGGCCACAGCGGGAGCGACGCGATGACCACCATCGGGATCCTGGGGGCCGGGAAGATCGGCACCGTACTGGCCCGTCGGGCAGGGGCTGCCGGATACCGCGTCCTGATCTCCGGATCGGGGGACCCCGCCAAGATCGTGCTGACCACCAAGGTTCTCACCCCGGGAGCGACTGCCGTATGGCCGGCCCAGGCCGCGGAGGCCGCCGACGTGGTGATCCTCGCTCTTCCGCTCGGCAAACACCGAGACCTCCCCGTTCCCGAACTGGCGGGGAAGCTGGTCGTCGACGCGATGAACCACTGGTGGGAGGTCGACGGTCCGCGCGACGCGGTCCTCCCGCCGGAGAGCTCATCGAGCGAGGCCGTGCAGGAGTTCCTGAAGGGCGCCCGTGTCGTGAAGGCCTTCAATCACATGGGCTACCACGACCTCGAGGGCGAGGCCCGTGCGGCAGGCGCCTCGGGGCGCAAGGCGATCACTGTCGCCGGCCACCTGCCTGACGATCTCGCCACCGTGGCCGCGCTGGTCGATACCTTCGGGTTCGATCCGCTGATCATCGGCGACCTCGCAGCGGGTATCCGGCTCGAGCCCGGAACACCCGCCTTCGGCGCCAACGTCGATGCTGCTCGGCTTCGCATTCTCACCGAGACTCCCGCTGCGGCAGGACTCGTCGAGCACTCGTAGACCGAAAGCGCCTGAGTTGGATCGCAATGTTCTGATCCAGCCGTGATTTCCTCCCGAGGGAATGCATTCATATGACCCGAGAAAAAGCCGACGAAACCGGCGCTTCCGTGATGGTCAGACTCGATCGAGCTCCTTCGCTAAATGCCTGCTCCGTTCACCGCGCTGATCAAACAATCTTCGGCATCGCTGAATTCGTGATCTCTCCCGGAGAAAGTGAGGAGCGGGTATTTTTCCGTACCGAAATATATGCAGATTTTGATGGGCATGGCCTGGAGGGGCTGCTGGTGCGAGAAATCCTGAGCAGCAGCATTGATGAAAAATACACCATAGTGCCGTTGTGCCCTCTGCTCGCTCGCCATCTGTGCCTGCACGGCGAGGAGTTCGTCGCGGAAGGTGGTGCCTTCCGCGAGCCCCTGCCCGATGACATCAGGCTGATCACGCGTGCCGCGCGGAGTGCGGCGCAGGACTGCGTATCCAGTGCGTCGGTGATACGCCGACAAGATTTTTCTGCAACGCCGAGTTTGCCGTTTTCCATGGAGGAGGACGAATGCGGTCGATCATTCCCGACTATCTGACCGAGGTGTTGGATGCTGTGCAGCCGGACGCGTCCGGAGAGCTGGCGGGATACATACCCGAGCTCGCGGCAGCGGACCCCGAGCGCCTCGGCGCGGCCTTTGCCATGATTGACGGAGAGGTATACGGTGCCGGTGGCATCGACACCGAGTTCACGATTCAGTCGATCTCCAAGCCGTTCGCTTATGCGCTGGCGTTGGCGGATCGCGGGTTCGACCCGGTGATCGGCAAGGTCGGTGTCGAGCCGTCCGGGGAGGCGTTCAACGAGATCTCCCTCGAAAGCGAAACCGGCCGGCCACGGAATCCGATGATCAATGCCGGTGCGATCACCGTTCATTCCCTGGTGGGCGCGGAGGGTCTGAACGCGACCGAGCGGGTGGAACGCGTGGTCGACGGTCTCTCGGCCTTCGCGGGACGTCGACTGAGATCGGATGAGACCGTATACGCGTCGGAGATGAAACACGCCCACCGGAACCTCGCCATCGCGCACATGCTCCGCAGCCACCACATCCTCGGCGAGGACGTGCGGGCCGTCGTCGACGGCTATACGCGCCAGTGTTCCGTGCTCGTCACCACACGCGATCTGGCCATGATGGCCGCGACGTTGGCGAACCGCGGGGTGAACCCTCTCTCGGGCGAGCAGGTGGTGCCGGAACCGGTGGTGCGCCAGGTGCTGAGCGTCATGTTCAGCTGCGGAATGTATGACGCGGCCGGCGACTGGGGCACCCAGGTCGGCATCCCCGCGAAGAGCGGGGTGGCCGGGGGCCTGATCGGCGCGCTTCCCGGACAGATCGGCATCGCCACGTTCTCACCGCGACTGGACAGCCACGGAAACAGCGTTCGCGGGGTGTCGCTGTTCGAACGATTCTCTTCGGACATGGGTCTGCACGTGATGGAGGTCCCCGCCACCGCGCGTGCGGCTTTGCGAACCAACCATGTCGTCGGCGGCGGACCGGACGCCCTGCGGGTTCTTCAGCTGCAGGGCGGCATCGGGTTCGCCGGAGCCGAGAGAGTCATCCGGGAGACCGTGGACACCTCGTACCCGGAAACCGGGGTGGCTCTGGACCTCACACGGGTCCATTCGATCGACGACGTGGCCCGTCGCATGCTTCTCGAAGTCACGCGTCGGCTGACGCTCGACGGTCACGAGGTCTACTTGGTCGACCCGGAATCGATCATGCCCGACCCCGATCCGGGCGATGGCGGACGAGTGACCGTCGTGGACAGCCTGGACGAGGCCGTTGTGGCGCAGCAGGGGATGCCGGAGGAGACGCCCCAGGGCAGGAGCCGACCGCGGGAGGAGGGGCTCGACGATGCCGCGAGCGCAACCGCGGCAGTTTCGTCGCGCCAGTGAACAGATCGGTTGGACGGCTCCCGGCCCGCCATCGACAGGAGGAGGCCAGGAGCCGGCCCGGACGGCCCGGTCGCGGTCTCGTTCCGTGCGGTGCGGTGCGGCGCGGCCGGCCGACCGGGGCGCCAGATCGACGGACGCGGGTCGAGTTGCGGCAAGATCCCGCCGACGCCCGTAGCCCCTCTGCCTGAGCGGCCGACGGTGACCGCCCGGCCGGGACTTTCTGTGAGAGGCACCACAAGCCGCAAGTCATGAAGAACGCCAACGAAGCGAGCATACCGGCATGTTCTAGGCAATCACCGGCGCAGGCCGCGTCAGCGGTATGGAGGACGTGCCGATGACCTCGATACGCTTGATCCATGAACGCAACACCGCGCTGGCTGACCCCGGAGCAGCAGGCCGCCTGGGACGGTTTCATCCGCATGCAGGAGAAGCTCATCGGACGTCTTTCCCGCTACGTCCAGGCTGAGTCCGGCATGTCCGCGGCCGACTTCATCGTGCTGGCCAAGCTCACCGAGGCCGGCGGGCGGATGCGTTTCATGGACCTCACCAAGTTGGTGGAGTGGGAGAAGAGCCGCATGTCCCATCAGGTGGCGCGGATGGCGAAGCGCGGCCTGGTGGCCAAGGAGGACTGCCCCGACGACGGACGCGGGTCCTTCATCGTCGCCACCCCGGCCGGCTATCAGGCGATCGAAGGCGCCGCGCCCCTTCACGTCGCGCACGTCCGCCGACTGTTCGTCGACGCCCTGACCAAGGACGAGCTGGACACGCTCACCAAGATTTCGAACCGCGTCGTCGCTCACCTGGAGGCGCAGCCCGACTGAGGCTGCCTCGGGCAGGACGGGCTGATTTCACGGCTCAAGGGTGTACCTGGTGACAGACAGTCACGGTGTACTCCACTAGGGAGAAGCGGAGATCTCAGGAGCGGCGAAGGGGCCCGCTGAAGCCGCATCTGCTGAAATCTGATCGGCACGGCGAGCGTCGGGGCAGTCACCGCAGGATCTCGTAGCCGAGCGTGGGCTCGTCCACCCCCCAGCGCCGAGGGAGGACCACGAAGCTCTTCGCGCCGAGAGGCCGCGAGGCGATTCCGAGAGTCATGGCGAGCAAGTCGTCGCACCAGTGGATAAGTTGACCGGCGTAAGCGGAATCGACCAGACCTGGGTGCTCTGCGGCTGCATCAGGTGCAGGCGCCAGAGGAGTCCGCGGGCGGCGTCACGGTCGGTGGTTTCGGCGGGCGTCACCGTGATCATCACGGGTACCCGAGAGTGTCCACAACGACGTGCTTCTTGCGTCCGCCGATCCCCTTCCCGGCGTCGAAGCCGCGGGCACCCTTGGAGGCGGCCACGGCTCCCTTGACGGACTGGCTGCCGACGATCGCGTGCCTATGCCACTACTCCGGCCCGCCACCCGTCACTAGGCTTCAGCACCATGACCAGTGACCTCGGATTCCCCTGCTCGTGCTGCGGGGCTCACCACCCTGATCCGCCGGTGACGGAGACGTCTCTCGCCCACGTACGGGAGGCCACTGCGTCCGTGCCTCACTCCGGTATGGGCAGGCAGCAGTGACGGCTGACGACTTCGAATCACCCGCCCCGGTCGGAACGGTGGGCGAACGTGCGCGCGTGACGCGCATACTCAGTGGATTGCCGACGGCGGCCCGGGAACTGCTGTCGGAGACGGACTGGGATTCCCTCCGACACGCTTACGGGCCGGCCGGCGATATCCCCGTCCATCTGTGCTCCCTCGTGGACGAAGATCCCGAGGTGCGATCCGGGGCGTTGGCGGCCTTGGACATGAGCGTGCTGCACCAAGGCTCGCTGTATACCGTTACCGCACCCGTGGCGCTGTTCGTCGCCGCGATCCTCGACCACCCCATGGGCCTTGCCGAACACGAGGGGTACTTCCCGTGGGACGACGGGCCGCCCCGCAGCCTGCAGACCGCCCTGCTCACCTGGCTGGCGCGGGTGGCCGAGTCGGCCGCCTACGGAGAGGATCCGGCACGGGACCGAACCGACTGGCAGTGGGAGCCCTGGAGTGACGCGGCGCGAAGCGAGCAGGACCCGGACGAGCTCGCCGCACTGCACGCGTGCCGGAGCATGCGCCCCGCCCTGTACGACGCCGTCGAGCCGTTCCTCTCCTCGCCCGACCCCCACGCCCGCGAGGCCGCGCGCGGCGCCGCAGTGCCTCTCCTCTCCGCCGCGGAGCTCGCCGACCGGATTCCACGGGCCGCTGAGCTGCTGCGAGCCTGCCTGGGCGCCCTGACGGGCAGACGCGAGCGAGCGGGTGTGGCACGGGCGCTCGGCATGCTGAGGACGGATACTTCCGACCTGCTCGCCGACTCCGACCCAGCCGTGCGGGTCTGCGCCGCACTCGGTCCCGCCCGTGCCGATCGGCCACGCGCTCTCGCTGTCCTCCTCGACGCCCTGCGGGACCCGCGAACGACAGACGGATGGTTTCCGGAGCCACTGCCCGGACTCGACGGGTGGTTCCGGTTCACGGTGCTGCGGTCCGCGCTGGCCCTGGCCGAAACTTTTGAGGAGGTGGCGCCCGTGGCGGTCGCCATCGTGGCTGCCGGTGGCAGGTCAGTCACCGACCACGAATGCGGGCCGATCCTGTTCAGAGCCTTTGAGAGCGGCTACGACCCGGCCCACCCGCTCACTCCCGCCCAACGCGACCTGCTGCGCACCTTCGTGGACACCGACGAGGCGACGGGCAGCATCGCCGGGAACTGGTTGTGGTTCCGTGCGGCCAGGTTGCCCGAGAGCCGGGAGGGCATCGCTGTGTTGCTGTGACATGGCCCGCGGCCGCATCGTGTACGCACGACGCTCCCGCCCGGGCTGAGCATCGAAGTTGTCCACCCGGGTCATCCACGGTGCGCGGTCACAGCGGATGCTGCGCGTCGTACCCGGAAGGTCCGGCCGGGAACGGCGCTCAGTCACACGGAGGCACCTGGAATCCCGTTGCTCCGGTGTCCGCCGAGCGGTCACGCTTCCGGCATGCGATTTCCCACCGAAGCCCGCCGCGACGTCCACGTCCGCTACACCCGGCCCAGCTGCATGGGTGGGTGGGCCTGGTTCACCGTGGACTTCGAACCGCTGCCGGACGGGCGGCTCGGCTTCGAGTTCGTCAACCCGCTCGGCCCCGAGGACATCGACCCGGAGTGTGCGCAGGCGGTGAGCGACGGGATACTTCTGTGGCTGATCGGAGCCGGACCGCGGAATCTCAACATCGACCGGCCGCCCCTCCCCACTGCGAACGAGCTCGACGCGGGGGTGCCCGTCCGCCCGGATGCCGGCCCGGGGCTCATCGCCCTCCGCGCGGTACTCCGGCACTCACGCATGAACCCCATCGACTCCCTGCCCTGGACTCATGCGCGAGCCGGGTGGCGAGCCGCGGACAAGAGCTGGCGGGGTGAGGAGGCGACCGGTGACCCGATGGACCGTGCGCCGGATAGCCGCGCAGGCTGAAACCGCCCGACACAGCGGGCCTGGCATCCCCAGGACCGGCAGCTCCATGCCCTGGCCATGGGCGCCACCGTCACCGCGATCGTGTGGCTGTTGGTGTGTGTTGGCTAAGGGCTGTCCCTTAAAATGATCTCCGAGCCATCACCGGGTGGGTCATCGTGGGGCCGTTGCCTACGCTCTCGTACGGGGAGCTGACCGCCCTGCTAGAACAGGTTCCCCCGAGTCGCCCTCTGGGCGACCCCGACCTTGGAGACGGCGGTCGGAGTGGTGGCGGCCCTGCTCGTCGGTGTGCCCGCCATCCCGCTCAACCTCAAGGTCGGCGAGCAGGAGCTCGCCCATCGGGTCACCTGTCAGTGGGCTGTTGGTGGTCTTGGCGGGTCGGGGTGAGGAGCTGCTGTCTGCACTGTGGGGGTTGGTCCGTATCGGCCCTGGAGGATGTCTGGTGGTGGTTCTTCAGGGGTGTGCTCGTGTGTGGGTTTCCGCTTGTTCCGTGTAGACGGATTATCCTCGGGTGGATGGCGGGCTGTGGGTGGCGTCCGTCGGCGTTCCGCTGCGGGGTGTCGAGTTGGGTCTGGTCGAGGAGGAGGGCCGTGAACTCCCGGACGGGTCCGATCGGGTGGGTGAGATCCACGTACGTGGTCCGAATTTGTTCCTGGAGTATCTCAACAGGTCGGATGTCGCCGCTGGGGCGTTCGCCGAGGTCGGCTTGGTTCGTGTGGGTGACATGGCGGTGTGCGAGCCGGACGGGTGCGGGTACGTACGGATTGTGGGGCGCAAGGCCGGCGACCTCGTCAAGAGTGGTGGGTACAAGATCGTGCGGGGGAGATCGAGAACGTCCTCATGGAGCCCCGGCTGTACGCGATGCCGCGGTGACGGGCGCGCCGGATCCTGGCCTGGGTGAGTGGATCGTACCGAACGATGCAGAACAGCCTCCTGGAGGAGGGGTTGGCGGATCATGTGGCCTCGCGACTCGTCCCGCGCAAGCGTCCACGCTTTGTCCGCTACCTCACCGTGCTGTCGCGCAACGACGTGGGCAAGATCATGAAGAGAGCCCTCCGCACCTGGGCTCGCATCTGAGCCCGGCTCTGGGCTCGGCCGGCTCTCTGCTTCCCTCACTACCGTGGCCGGTCCGGGGGCTGGCTCCCTGGACGATGCGGGGGCGAGGCGCGTGGCGAGTCCAGCCGCGTCGCAGTGTGCTGCCTCAGCTATCGCAGCACCGCCCGCTGTGAAGCCGGGGCGG